>DATCLD010000038.1:0-5199 GCA_036564115.1 Limnochordales bacterium | reverse complement strand
CCGCAGGTCCGCCAGTAGGCAGCCACGGCGGCGTGCCCGCACCATCTGCGCGCACAAGCGGCGGGGCGCTCGCTCCCGGGCGTCCCGCCGCTTATTGTGTCCATGCCCTGTGCATCGCCTCCGGTCGAGTGATAGGATAGGATCAACTGTGGGATTACTTGGCATATCCGGAGGTTTGTGCATGCCCCAAGCCAACGGCGTCTACGAAAGCGTCACCGACCTGATCGGCGGCACCCCCCTGGTTCGCATCCGCAAATTTGAGGGCCTTGACCGGGTGCGGCTCTATGCAAAGCTGGAGTTCTTCAACCCCGGCGGGAGCGTCAAAGATCGCATCGGGCCCCACATGATCCGCGCGGCGGAAAGCCAGGGCAAGCTCCGCCCCGGCGGCACCATCATCGAGCCGACGGCCGGCAACACCGGCATCGGCCTCGCCCTGGCCGCCCTGGAGAAAGGCTACCGCCTTATCCTGGTCGTGCCGCGGCACTTCTCGCAGGAAAAGCAGGCGCTCATGAAGGCCCTCGGCGCCGAGATCGTCAACACTCCCAGGGAGAAAGGGATGGCGGGCGCCATCGAAAAGGCCAAAGAACTCGCCGCCCAGATCGAGAATTCCTTCGTCCCCCAGCAGTTCGCCAACCCGGCCAACCCCCAGGCCCACTACGACACGACGGGACCGGAAATTTACGAGCAGCTCCAGGGCCAGATCGACGTCTTTGTGGCCGGCGTAGGCACCGGCGGCACCTTCACGGGCACCGCCCGCTATCTTAAGGAAAAAATCCCCGGCCTGCGGGCCGTGGCCGTGGAGCCCGAGGGGTCGATCCTCTGCGGCGGCCAGCCCGGGCCTCACCGCACCGAAGGGATCGGCGTGGAATTCATCCCCGAAACGCTGGACACGCGCCTCATCGACAAGGTCTACACCGTGTCCGACGACGACGCATTTGCCATGGTCAAGGAGCTTGCCCGGCGGGAAGGAATCTTGTGCGGCAGCTCCGCGGGCGCGGCGTTTTACGCCGCGTGGCAGGAGGCCAAGCAGGCCCGGCCCGGCAGTACCGTGGTCGTCGTGTTTCCCGACAGCAGCGAGCGCTACTTGAGCAAGGGCATCTACGACTAGCGGCCGGCCGACCGTCGCAGCGGGCTTGTCGCAGCGGGCTCGTTGCAGCGGGCTTAAAAAACCGGCGAAACCTAAGCCGACGGCGGAACAGGAGGCGGCACATGCGGCTCAAGACCCTTATCGTCCACGGCGGGCACGGCCCGGACCCCGCCACCGGGGCGGTCAACGTGCCCATCTACCTCTCGTCCACTTACGCCCAGGAGCGGCCGGGCGTCCACCGGGGGTATGAGTATTCCCGCACCGGCAACCCGACCCGGACGGCCTTGGAAAACCTCGCGGCGGAGCTAGAAGGCGGCGTGCGGGGGCTTGCCTTTGCTTCCGGCATGGCGGCCATGTCCACGGTCCTGAGCCTGCTGGACGCAGGCGATCACGTCGTGGTGGGCGACGACGTCTATGGCGGCACGTACCGTGTTGTGGAAAGGGTGTTCAAGCGCCTTGGGATCCAGGCCACGTACGCCGATACCGCCGACCCCGAGGACGTGGCGCGCAGCATGCGCCCGGAAACCCGGATGGTCATCGTCGAGTCCCCCACCAATCCCCTCTTGAAGGTGGCCGACCTCCGGGCGCTGGCCGATGTGGCCCACCGGGCCGGCGCATGGCTGGTCGTGGACAACACGTTCATGACGCCCTACTGGCAGCAGCCCCTCACCGTGGGCGCCGACATCGTCGTGCACAGCGCGACCAAGTACTTGAGCGGCCACTCCGACGTGGTCGCGGGCCTGGTCGTGGTCAAGGACGTAGAGCTGGGCGAGCGGTTGCACTACCTCCAAAACGCGGTCGGCGGGGTACTGGGGCCCCACGACAGCTGGCTGCTCATCCGCGGCATCCGCACGCTGGGCCTGCGCATGGAAGCCCACGAGCGCAACGCCATGGCCTTGGCCCACTGGCTCAAGGAGCAACCGTGGGTGCGGCGGGTCTACTACCCCGGCTTACCGGACCATCCGGGCCATGCGGTGCACCGCCAGCAAGCCGGTGGCTTCGGCGGCATGCTCTCCTTTGAAACCGACAGTCCCGAGCGGGCGGAGCGCCTCGTGAGCCGCACGCGCGTCTTTACCCTGGCCGAGAGCCTGGGCGGCGTCGAGAGCCTGATCTCCTTGCCGGCCAAGATGACCCACGCGTCGGTCCCGCCCGAGCGGCGGGCTCAGCTTGGCATCACCGACAGCCTGGTGCGCGTTTCCGCAGGCATCGAGGACGTCCAAGACCTCATCGAAGACTTGGCGCAGGCCTGCTGAGCGCTGGAGCAGTAGGGCGCAGTGGCGCAGTCCACGAGCCGGGCCGCAAGGGTCCGGCCCGCCCGCGGCCGAAGTTGGCAGAGAAGTGCGCTTTGTGGAAAGGGGTTGGGACGATTCATGCTGCCACCCGGCACGCTGCAAGGGCGCGTCGCCATCATCACGGGCGGGAGTTCAGGATTGGGCCTGGCCATGGCCCGCTGTTTCGGCGACCTCGGCGCGTCGCTCGTCCTCGCGGCCCGCAACGCCGAGCGGCTGGCGGGCGTCGCCAAGGAGTTTGAGGCCAAGGGCGTACCGGTCTTGACCGTGCCCACGGACGTGCGGGACCCCGCACAGGTGGACGAGCTTTTGGCCAGAACGCTGGAGCGGTTCCGACGCGTCGACATCCTCGTCAACAACGCGGCCGGCAACTTCGTCTGCCCCGCGCACGAGCTGAGCGTCAACGGTTGGAACGCTGTAGTCAACATCGTCCTCAACGGCACCTTCTACTGCAGCCGGGCTGTAGGCCGGCACTGGATCGAGCAACAGCAGCCCGGCGCCATCCTCAACATGGTCGCCACCTACGCCTGGCATGGAGGCCCGGGGACGGTCCACTCGGCCGCGGCCAAAGCCGGGGTGCTGGCCATGACCCGCACCCTGGCGGTCGAGTGGGCGCCGTACCGGATCCGGGTCAACGCCATCGCACCCGGCCCCATCGACAAGACCGGCGGCGCCGCGCAGCTGTGGGCCACGCCGGAAGCGGCGCAACGCCTCCAGGCCGCGATCCCGCTCGGGCGCTTCGGGGAACCGGAAGAGGTCGCCCACGCCGCAGCCTACCTGGTTTCCGACTACGCGTCGTTCATCACCGGCGAGTGCTTGGTCATCGACGGCGGCTTGTGGCTTGGCCGCAACGTGTTCGTGGAGCGGACGCCCAAACGCCGGTGAACGCGGGACCCAGACGTGCGGGGTTTCTCGCATCGTAGATCCGGGCGCAGGTACGAACGGTTGACACGGGCTGACAGTGAGCCCTATAATCAGTGGTAGTCAACAATCATTGTTAACTAACAGTTGAACGCCAACTAACAGTGCGTTGTCAACTAACACAAGGTGGTCAAAAGATGGCCCACGGCCACAGCTTGGCAGAGCAGCTACGGGACAACGGCCTCAAGCTCACGCCGCAGCGGCACCTGATCTGCCAGTTGATCGAAAACAGCCACGGCCATCCGACGGTGGACGACCTGTACGAGCAGGCGACCGCGGTGATGCCGAGCATGTCGCTGAAGACCGTGTACACGACGGTGTACGAGCTGGCGGACCTCGGCGCCATCCGGCTGATCAACGTAGGCACGGGAGGGTTCCGGGTCGAGTGCAACCTGAGCCCCCACTCCCACCTGGTCTGCCGCTCCTGCGGCAAAGTGATGGATGTTCCCGTCGATCCGGCGGAGCACGCGGATCTGTCGGTGTTGAGGGAATACGATTTCGAAGTGGAGCAGCGGGAAATCATCTTTCGGGGCCTGTGCGGCGAGTGCGCGGGCCGGGCCGGGGAGGGTCCAGGGGCATGAGCGTCACCCACAACATCGGCAAGACCGAAAAGGCGGAGATGTACCTGAAGGCCATCCTCCTGATCGGGCATGAAAACCCGCCCGTGACCGTCACCAAGGTGGCCGAGTTCCTTGGGGTGTCGCCCGCCTCGGTTTCCGAAATGGTGAAGCGCATGGAGGCCAACGACCTGGTCATCAACACCGGCACTCGCCTTATGCTGACCGAGACGGGCCTGCAGGACGCCCGCAAGCTGGTGCGGCGAATGCGCCTGGCGGAGCGCCTCTTGAGCGACATTC
This sequence comes from Limnochordales bacterium, assembly GCA_036564115.1. Lineage (GTDB taxonomy): Bacteria > Bacillota > Limnochordia > Limnochordales > ZCTH02-B6 > ZCTH02-B6. Next base: position 1,045 of record DATCLD010000038.1, on the reverse strand, counting down.
TCGGCCTGCCGCTGGACCAGGTGTACGAGGAGGCGTGCCGGCTCGAGCACGCGATCAGCGAAACCGTCGAGGAGCGCATCGCGGCGGTGCTGGGCGAGCCCGAGACGTGCCCCCATGGCCACCCGATCCCCCTTGCCGCAGGCAGGGTCGACTGCCCGCTGGCGGGTTCTCTGGCCGAGCTGCAGCCCGGCCAGTCCGCCACCGTCATCAGCCTGCCCGAGCGGGACGCGGAGCTCTTGCGCTACCTGGAAGGCCTCGGCATCCGTCCCGGCGTGGAAGTGAAGGTCGAGGACGTCGCGCCCTACAACGGGCCGCTCTTCCTCATCATCAACAACGAGCGCCAGGCGGTGTCCCGCGAGGCCTTGGAGCAGGTTAGGGTCATGCCCCTCAACTAGAAGCGCCGCGCTGTAAGCGCACCGGTCCCGGCCCAGAAACCCCGGCCAGCGAGCCGGGGTTCGCTTTTTGCTGGGACCTCTTGCTGGACCTTCTGCTGGACCTTCTGCTGGACCTTTTGCTGGACCTTTTGCTGGGACGTGTTGCTGGGACCCCCCGCCGCTCCCGATCCGCAGGAGTCTTCCGCGTTGACAACCAGGCGGAGCATGTGTTACCTTAGTCCTGGTTTTAGGGCGCCCTAACATCCCCTTTTTGCATACTCAAACAACGGGAGGTACTTGCCGATGCTCCGCACCCGTTCCGCCCGGTCCGTCTGGACCGCGGCGCGGCTTGCCTCGTTGGCCCTCGTGGCACTGTTGGGCCTCCAAGGGCCCGCCTTCGCCCAGGAGATCGTCGTCTACTCCGGCCGCAGCGAAGCCCTGGTCGCCCCCGTCTTTGAGCGGTTCACCGAGGCCACCGGCATCCGCGTCGTCGTCCGCTACGGGGACACGGCGCAATTGGCGGCCGCCATTCTCGAGGAAGGCCGGCGCTCGCCCGCCGACCTGTTCTTTGCCCAGGATGCGGGCGCCCTGGGAGCTCTGGCCGCCGCTGGCCGCCTCCAAGTCTTGCCTGCGCACGTGTTGGACCCGGTCGACCCGCGGCTGCGCTCGCC
>DATCLD010000037.1:0-2740 GCA_036564115.1 Limnochordales bacterium | reverse complement strand
CATAAAAATCGTCCCTCCGGAATCGGAGGGACGCCTTGGACTGGTGCGCCTAGGAGGATTCGAACCTCCGCACCCGGCTCCGGAGGCCGGCGCTCTGTCCCCTGAGCTATAGGCGCATCCGCTCCTGTGCACCTGTACTGTGCACCATTGAGTATAGCAAACCGTGCGGGACGATGCAAGACGCCTCACACGACCCGCGGCAATCAGGGAGTGCCCCAGTACCGTAGAAGCCGTAGCGGGGTCACTCCCTTGCGCCTCCATTTTGCCGCAGGGCCTGCCGTTTCAGCTGGACAAACAGTTCTCCTCCCGTATTGAGCTGGGCGAAAAACACCTCTCCCGGTTGACCGATGCCGCGGCGCCGGAGCTCCTCCACAAGCCACTCCCTGTCCAGCCCGGCGGCCGCCAAGGCTTCGTCGTTGACGACGCCGTCTTTGATGAGGGGCAGCGGCAGCCCTTCGTAGCGCGTCGCCACCCCTAGGTCCGCCGGCGTGACCGGCCGGCACTGGGACTTGCGGATGACGCTCAAGGACCCGTTGGGCTCCAGGATGGCCAGTTCCACGTCGGTGATGTCGGCCACATCCTTGGAGCGCAGGCTTTCCAGCAGATCGTCGATGCAAAAGCGCACCGAGCGCAGCTCTTCTTCCATGAGCTGGCCGTCGCGGATGACGATGCTTGGCCGGCCCGTCACCACGTGGCGCAGGCGCTGGCTCTTAAGCGTGAGCCAGGACAAGGCCAGCTCGGCCAGGACGATGGTCGCCAGCGGCACGATGCCGTGCCAGATCGAGCCCCTCGGATCGGCGATGGGTAGCACCGCCACCTCCGCGATGAGGATGGCGACAACGAAGTCGAAGGGCGACACGTGCCCCATTTCGCGCTTGCCCGTCAGCCTGACGACCGCCAGCAGCGCCAAGTACACAAGCAGCGTACGGAGAATCAGAACGCCGAACACGAGGGGCTAGTCCCGCCACCGCTCCTCTTCGTCCTGGCGATACAGGTCGTCGCCATGGCCGGAGAAACCTTCATCGCCGCTTCCGTAGTACTCATCGTCGCCGTACATGTCGCCGGTTAGGTAGATGTCGACGTCGTCCGGGCTGTCAACGCCTACCAGCGTCTCATCGCCGGTCAGCGACCCCGCCAACAGCTCCGCATCGTCGGGATTGTCGATGCCCATGAGACGCCGCCGGCGGCCCAATCCGCGCGGGCGCATCGACCTCACCTCCGCGTCTAGCGTGTCCCAACAGGCGCTTGATCTTTCGCGGAGGCTGGCATATACTAATCTCTGCTGGCGCAGGTGCCGGCGATCGTGCGGATGTAGCTCAGTGGTAGAGCATCGGCTTCCCAAGCCGAGGGCCGCGGGTTCGAATCCCGTCATCCGCTCCACTTTTTTTGTTGTGCTGGCGTAGCTCAGTTGGTAGAGCGACGCACTCGTAATGCGTAGGTCACCGGTTCGAGCCCGGTCGCCAGCTCCAAGATGGCCTGTCGCAACATGAGTTGCGGCGGGCTTTTTTGTTATACGGCATGCGATTTCCGCGGGTGACCCGTCGCCGGGCGCCACACGGGCCGCCAACGGCACAGCGCTTCGACAGCATGGTATAATTGGTTAGCATTGCTCTCGCGAAGGGCCATGTCAACCTCAACATTGACGGCTGACATAAATCGCCCGCCCGGGGTGCGTCATTCCGCTCAAAGGAGGAACGACATTCATGCCGTCGACGGTCATCCTCGCTGGTGCGCGCACGCCTTTCGGCGTCTTCGGGGGTTCCCTCAAGGACGTACCGGCCACCCAGTTGGGTGCCGCGGCCATCCGCGCGGCCCTCTCGCGGGCGGACGTGCCCGGTGAGCAGGTCGACAACGTCATCATGGGCATGGTGGTGCAGGCCGGCGCCGGCCAAATCCCGTCCCGGCAGGCCAGCATCGGAGCGGGACTGCCGGTCACCGTCACCTCCGAAACCATCAACAAGGTTTGCGCCTCCGGCATGCGGGCCATCAACTGGGGCGACGTGCTTATTCGCGCCGGGGAGGCGGAGATCGTGGTGGCAGGCGGCATGGAAAACATGAGCCGCGGGCCCTACCTCCTGCCGGGCGCCCGCTTTGGGCACCGCCTCGGCCACGGTCAGGTGCTGGACGCGACCGTCCACGACGGCTTGTGGTGTGCGTTCCATGACGTCCACATGGGACACCACGGCGAACGCATGGCCCGGGAGTTTGGCGTAAGTCGCGAGGAGCAAGACGCCTGGGCCTATCGCAGCCACGTGCGCGCGATCGCCGCCATCGACAGCGGGCGGATGGCCCTGGAGACGACGCCCGTCGAGGTGCCCGACGGCCGGGGCGGGGTGCGGGTGTTTGACACCGACGAGGCCCCCCGGCGGGACACGAGCCCGGAGAAGCTGGCCCGGCTCCGCCCGGCTTTCACCCCCGACGGCTGCATCACCGCCGGCAACGCCCCCGGCATCAACGACGGCGCTGCGGCCCTCGTCCTCATGTCCGAGGAGCGGGCCCGGGCGGAGGGGCGCCGGCCGCTGGCCCGCATCCGCTCCTTTGCCACCGTGTCGGCGGAGCCCCCTTACTTGGCCACAGTGCCCCACCTGGCCTCGGAAAAGGCGCTGGCCAAGGCGGGCCTGCGGCGCGAGGACATCGGCCTGGTGGAAATCAACGAGGCGTTTGCCGTCGTCACCCTCGTGAGCATGCGCCTGGGCCAATGGGATCCCGAGATCGTCAACGTCAACGGCGGTGCCATCGC
>DATCLD010000036.1:0-5137 GCA_036564115.1 Limnochordales bacterium | reverse complement strand
GTTGGGGTTGGTTTTGGCCAGCACCAGCAGCCCCGTGCCGTGGCGGGAGTTGGTGATGAACGTCTTGGTCCCGTTGATGATGTACGAATCGCCGTCCCGCACCGCGCGGGTCTGGATGTTGGCCACGTCCGAGCCGGCCTCAGGCTCCGTCAGGGCAAGGCCCCCGCGCAACTCGCCCGTGGCCATCCGGGGGAGAAACCGCCGCTTTTGCTCCTCGGTGCCGTAGGTGGCGATGACGTACGCCATGATGGAATGGGTGCCCAAGACGCCCGCGATGCTCATCCACGCGGCCGACAGCTCCTCAAACACCAGGGCGTAGGTCACATGGTCGAGCCCCGCCCCGCCGTACTCCTCCGGGATCGTCAGGCCAAACAGGCCCAGCTCCTTCATGCGGTCGACGATGGGCTGCGGGTAGATGTCATGGGGCTCGTACTCCTTGACCACGGGCTTGATCTCCCGCTCCGCGAACTCCCGCACGACGGCCAAGATTTCCTTTTGTTGTGCAGTCAACTCAAACATCTCCGGTCCTCCCCGTGGGTCGCCTGTTGTGTTTCCGACGTTCAGCGCTCACGATGGCCGCCAGTTGCCGAAACCTGGGTGACAGCGGAGACTTAGCCGGCCGCAAACTCCTCGTCGGGCGGAACCGGTCCGGCGAGCACCCCTTCCCGCCACAACTCCTTGAGCTCTTCCGCCGCGTAGCCCGCGTCCTCGAGCACCGCCCACGTGTCCTGGCCCAACAGCGGCGCTCCTTGGACCACGGCCGGCGGAGGGCACGCGTCAAAATTGACGGGAATGCGCGGCACCCGCAGGCTCGGTATGTGGGGGTGGGTGGCGGGCACGAGCATCCCCGCTGCTTCAAGCTGCGGGTCTTGCAGCAACTGGTCCACCGTCTGGATAGGTCCACAGGGCACGCCGGCCTCGGTCAGCCGCTGGATCCAAGCCGCCGCCGTGTCCGTTTGGAGGCGCTCGGAAAGCAGGGCGTCCAGCTCCGCCCGGTTGCGCACCCGGCTGGGGTTGTCCTTGAAACGCGGGTCGTCGACCAAGTGCACAAGCCCCAAGGCCTCGCAGAGCCGGCGGAAGAGGCGGTCGTTGGAAATGCCGATCACGATGGCGCCGTCCCGGCACGGGAAGCTGCCATAGGGGGCGAACGCGTTGTGCCCGCCGCCCTGCCGCAGCGGCACCCGGCCCGTGGCCTGGTACGCCATGAGATGGTAGTTCATCCATGCGACGCCGGTTTCAAACAGGGAAACGCCCACCCGTTGCCCGCGGCCCGTCACGGCCCGGTGATAGAGCGCAGACACGACCGCAAGGGCTCCCCACATGGCCGTGCCCCCGTCGAGGATGGAAACGCCAGCCCGGACCGGCGGGCCGTCAGGGGTACCCGTGACGCTCATGATCCCGGTGCGGGCCTGCAGGATGGAGTCGTAGCCCGGTTTGGCCGCGTCGGGCCCTTTCTCCCCGAACGCGGACACGGAGCAATAGACCAGATCCGGCCGGACGCGCCGCAGGTCGTCGTAGCCGAGCCCCAAGGCCTCCGCCTTGCCGCGGCGGAAGTTTTCCACAAACACGTCCGCCTGAGTCACCAGCCGGCGGACGCACTCCTGCCCTCTCGGATCTTTGAGGTTGACGGCGATGGAACGCTTGTTGGTGTTGATGGCGAGGAAGTAGACGCCGTGGCCGTTCCACAACGGGCCCATGGCCCGGCCCTCATCGCCCTCCTCCGGCCGCTCCACTTTGATGACCTCAGCCCCCAGCTGGGCCAAGATCCAGGTGAGGGTCGGCCCGGCGATGTTGGTGGTGACGTCGACGACGCGGATGCCTTCGAGCGGGCCAGGCAAGCCAATCCCCCCGGGCCGGCGGGCGCCCTGTCCGTCAATCTTCTCATCCCGCGCGGGCCGGGCTGGCAGGCGTCTCACTCTCCCGCGCGGGCAGGCCGCCTCCGGTTTCTGGATCCTTGGATCCAGAATGGTTAATCCCACATTTCCCTGCCAATTGGCATTTTCCTGCTATCTAGGGGGTTGGCCGCGGCGGAATTCGAAGTAGTCGCGCTCAGCGTTGGTGATGTGCTCGCAGATCGCGGCGGCGGCAGCTTCCGCGTCCCGCTGCCGCAGGGCCTCCAGGATGCGGCGGTGTTCGGCGACCGACCGTGCCGCCCGCCCAGGGAGGAAGAGCGGGCCGTAGACGGTGTCCCCGATCCACACCCGCTGGATCAACTCAAGGAGGCGCGGCGAGCGGGCGCCCACGTGGATGATGTGGTGAAAAGTGTGGTTGAGCTCGACAAACCGGTCACCGTCGGATGCGGCGGCGGCCTCAGCCATTCGCTCGTTGATCTGCTCAAGCTGCTGCCACTCGGACGGGTCCAGGCGCACAGCGGCCAGCCGCCCCGCCTCGCCTTCCAGGAGCCGCCGCAGCATGTAGATCTCCCGCATGTCGTCGGGGGTGTACTCCCGGACAAACACCCCGCGCCGCGGCTGGTGCACCACCAGGCCCTCGGCCTCCAGCCGCCGGAGCGCTTCCCGCACCGGCTGCCGGCTGATGCCAAGGCTCTTGGCCAATTCCTCCTGGATGAGCTTTTCGCCGGGCCGCAGGCGACCTTCCAGGATCGCCTTGCGGATGTGGCGGGCTACCAGTTCCCGCAAGGATGTGATCAGCTCTTCCGGCAGCGGTTCCAGCGCCTGCATCTCATCCACCGCCCGCCGGGGAATCCTCTTCCGCCAGCCATTCGCTGGCCCGCACCCTGACGGTGCGGCTCTCCTCCTCCACCGCCTCCAGCACCACCAGCGAGACGTAGTCCCGCACCAGCTTCTGCCGGGGCTCGAGCGTCTCGATGAGCACACCGACGCCCACCACCGGCGCCCGGAACTCGCCCATGAGATCCACGAGCCCGCGGGCCGTACCGCCGGCTTTCATGAAGTCGTCGATGATGAGCACCCGGGTGCCGGGAGCGATGGCCCGCCGGGAGAGGGACATGGTTTCGATCCGGCGGGCGGAACCCGAGACGTAATTCATCGTGAGCACGGTGCCTTCGCTCAGGCGCGTCGAGCGGCGCACGATGGCCAGGGGCACGTTCAGCGCCCGGGCGGTCATGAGGGCGATGGGGATGCCCCGGGTTTCCACGGTTACGACCGCCTGGGGCTCCCGCTCATAGAAGCGCGTGGCAAACAGCTCGCCGATGCGGGTCAAAAGGGGGGGCGACGCGACGATGTCGCTCATGTACAGGAACCCGCCGGGCAGGATGCGGTCCGGATCCGACAAGCTGCGCACCAGCTGGTCAACCACCTCGCGCATGACCTGGCGCGAGAGCAGCGGTACGTAGCGCACGCCGCCCGCCGCCCCCGGGAGCGTCTCCACCCGGCCGAGGCCCAGCCGCTGGCACGTGTCCCGGATGATGGCGATGTCTTCGCTTAAGGTTGATTTGGCCGCCCCCAAAAGCTCGCCCAGCTCGGCCAGGGTGATGATCTGGTGCGGGCGGTCCACCAGGAGTTTTGTGACCGCGCTGATCCGCTCGCTCCGCCGCACAGGTCTTCGCCTCCCTGCCCCGCCGGCGCGGGCGCCCGACCGCCCGCCGCTCGCGGCCGCTTCTCCCCTACCGCCTGGCCAGCACCCGGCGCGCCAGCTCCAGGTCTTCGGGCTTGTCCACGTCAAAACCGATCTCGGCGTAGGGCACCTCGATGATGGCGCCGTGGATGCCGAGCTTTTGCCGCACGACCCGTTCGATGTCCGCGGCCGACAACCGGCGCATGAGGAACTTGACGATGAAGCCGAGGCCCAAAAGGCGCGCCATAGCCACCGGGTCCTTGCGCAGCGCGACGGCCCGTTCAAACACGGCCCGCTGCTTGAGGAGAACCGCCGGCGACAGCAGCACGCAGTTGCCGCCGGTATAGACGCCTTCCCGCAAGCTGACGTAGGTGCGCCGCTGGTTGGGAAACCGGGCTTCGCTGGCCTCCCGGCTCACCATCGGGTAAAACGCGTCCAGCGTGCCCGGGCCGCCTGCCGCCTGATCGCGGGCCCGGCACCGCTCGAGGAAGTCCTCGATGGCCTCCGCCGTAACCATGGGAATATCCGAGGTAACGACCAAGAGCCGGTCGGCGCCCCCTGCATCCCTGCGCAGCACCCGTGCACCGTGCTCCAGGTTGTCTAATAGGTTTCCCACCGGGGCGATCAACTGCTCGCCCTGCAAGTCCAAGGCCGCCTCCAGCTCAGCGACGGGACCGACGATCCCGATGCGCTCCACAGACGGCGCCTGCCGCAGGGCATCCAGCACGTAGGCGACCATCGGCCGGCCTTCGATCTCGATCAGCGCTTCGTAGGGAGTGTCGCTCACAGGCGCCAGCGGGCCCCGGTTGGGCGCGCCAGCCAGCACCAGCGCGGCGACGGGCGATTGCGTGCTCATCGGTCACCCCGGCCGTTTTGACTCGCGGTAAACTGCTCGGTGATCAGCTTCATCAAGCTGCTCTGGGCGCTTTCGATGTGGGCTTCGGCCAGCGAACGGGCCAGTTCCGAATCTCGCCGGCCAAGGGCCTCCACGATCGCCTTGTGTTCTTCCAGGGCCACCTTCATGCGCTCCACCCGCGCCAGGGTGCGGGAGCGGAACCGCTGGATCTGCTCCCGGAGCAGGCTCAGGATCTGGACCAGCCGCTCGTTGTGGCTCGCGGAGAAGAGCAGGTCGTGGAACTCGGTGTCCTTTTCAATCATCCCGTCCACGTCCTGGCGCTCGATGCATTCCCCGATGGCCACGAGCAGCCGCTCGAGCCGTTCGAGCTCCTCCTCTGTGGCCCGTTCCGCCGCGAGCTCGGCCGCCAAGCCCTCGAGAGCTCCCCGGATCTCAAACACTTCGGCGATGTCCTTCATGGAGATGTCCGCCACATAGGCGCCCTTCCTCGGCACCATGACGACGAAGCCCTCTTGCTCGAGCTTCCGGATGGCTTCGCGGACGGGCGTCCGGCTCACCCCCAGCTCCTCCGCGAGCTGGATCTCCATCAAGCGCTCGCCGGGCTTCAGGTGGCCAGAGATGATGGCCTCCCGGATCGCTTCGAACACCAGCTCCCTCAGGGGCTTGTAATTGTCCAGTTTGATGGGCATCAACGGTCTTGGCATCGGACACCCCTCCTTCCCCGGGCGGCCGGCGCTGCCGGCC
>DATCLD010000035.1:0-7903 GCA_036564115.1 Limnochordales bacterium | reverse complement strand
ACCCAGGCCTGCCGCGCCTTGCGGGAAGAAGGTCTCGAGGTCGTCCTGATCAACTCCAACCCGGCCACCATCATGACCGATACCAACATGGCCGACCGGGTGTACATCGAACCCCTGACGCCGGAAATGGTCATCCAAGTGCTCGAACGGGAGCGGCCCGACGGGCTCCTGCCGACCCTGGGCGGGCAGACGGGTCTTAACATGGCCGTGGAGCTGACCCGCCGGGGGGTGCTGGAGCGGCTGGGCGTGCGGCTGTTGGGAACGCCGCTCGAGGCCATCCAGCGGGCGGAAGACCGGGACCTGTTCAAGCGCACCATGATCGCAATCGGCGAGCCGGTACCCGAGAGCCGCATCGTATCCAGCCTCGCCGAGGCGCGGGAGTTCTTGAAGGACATCGGCCTGCCGGTCATCGCCCGCCCGGCCTACACCCTGGGCGGCACCGGCGGCGGCATGGCCTACACCGAGCAGCAGTTTGAGGAGATCGTGCGCCGGGCCTTGCGCAACAGCCCCGTTGGGCAGGTGCTGCTCGAACGCAGCGTGGCCGGCTGGAAGGAAATCGAGTTTGAGGTAATCCGGGACGGCGCCGGCACCTGCATCGCGGTGTGCGGGATGGAGAACATGGACCCCATCGGGATTCACACCGGCGACAGCATCGTGGTCGCGCCAATCCAGACGCTCACCCCCGAGGCTTACGCCATGCTGCGGGCGGCCGCGCTGCGGATCATCGAGGCGCTGAAGATCGAGGGCGGGTGCAACATCCAGTTCGCCCTTGCGCCGCAAGGCATGGACTACTACGTGATCGAGGTCAACCCGCGGGTGAGCCGCTCCAGTGCCCTCGCGTCCAAAGCCACGGGGTACCCAATCGCCCGGGTGGCGGCGAAAATCGCCGTCGGCCTGCGCCTGGATGAGATCCGCCTGTCGGCCGCCGGCAGCGCGACGGCCAATTTCGAGCCCCAGCTCGACTACGTGGTCGTGAAAATCCCCCGGTGGCCCTTTGACAAGTTTGTCACCGCCGACAGGATCCTGGGCACCCAGATGAAGGCTACCGGCGAGGTCATGGCCATCGGGAGCTCGCTGGAGGCGGCGCTGCTCAAGGCTGTACGCTCCCTGGAGATCGGGGCCTCCGGCCTGCGGCGCAAGGGAATGGACCAGTTGCCTGACGACGAAGTGCGCCGCCGCTTGCCCAATGCCGACGACGAGCGGCTGTTTGTCGTGGCTGAAGCCTTGCGGCGCGGCATGAGCCAAGACGAAGTCGCACGGGCCACTGCCATCGACCCGTTTTTCATCTCGGCCATCGGCCGCATTGTGGGCCTGGAGCGGGAACTCGCGGCCCTGCAGCCGTTGGGTGGCTGCGCCAACTGGGGGGAAGCCGCGTGGCAGCTGGTCGAGCGGGCCAAGGGCATGGGCTTGCCCGACCGGGAGATCGCGGCCCTGGCGGGCGTGGACGAGCTGGAGCTGCGCCAAGCCCGCACCGGGCGGGGTATCGCACCCGCCTTCAAGGCAGTCGACACCAACCCCGCGGCGCCCGGCGCTGCGCCGCCGTACTACTACTCCGCTTACGGCAAGGGCGACTCGGTGCCGCCCATGGACAAGCCGTCGGTGCTGGTGCTCGGTTCCGGTCCCATCCGCATTGGGCAGGGGGTCGAGTTTGACTACTGCTCGGTGCATGCGGTGTGGGCCCTGCGGGAGATGGGCTATCGGGCCATCATCATCAACAACAATCCCGAGACGGTCAGCACCGACTTTGACACCGCGGACCGGCTCTATTTCGAGCCCTTGACCCTTGAAGACGTCCTCAACGTGGTGGAAAAGGAGCGGCCCATCGGGGCCATCGTCCAGTTTGGCGGCCAGACGGCCATCAACCTGGCAGGACCGTTGGCGCGGGCCGGTGTGCCGCTTTTGGGCACGTCCGTGGACGCCATCGACCTGGCAGAGGACCGGGAGAGGTTTTCGCAGTTCCTGCGCCAGCTGGGGATCCCGCAGGCCGAGGGGCGGACGGCCACCTCTATCCAAGAAGCCATGGGCATCGCCCTCAAGCTCGGGTTCCCGCTGGTCGTGCGACCGTCGTACGTTTTGGGCGGCCGCGCCATGGAGATCGTCCACGACGAGCAGGAACTCTTGGAGTACATGAAGTACGCCGTGGAGGTCACGCCCGACCACCCGGTGCTGGTGGACCGTTACCTTCCGGGCAAGGAGCTCGAGGTGGACGCGGTCGCCGACGGTGAACGGGTGCTCATCCCCGGTATCATGGAGCACGTGGAGCGGGCCGGGGTGCACTCAGGGGATAGCACGGCGGTGTTTCCGCCCTTGAGCCTTACCCAGGAGCAGATCGAGCAGGTGGTGGACTACACCCGCCGCATCGCTCTGGCACTGGGTGTGCGGGGCGTGCTCAACATTCAGTACGTGCTGCATGAGGGGCGCTTGTACGTGCTCGAGGTGAACCCCCGGGCAAGCCGCACGGTGCCGCTCATGAGCAAGGTGACGGGCGTGCCCATCGTGGCCCTGGCCACACGTGTGAGCCTGGGCGAGCGCTTGAGCGACCTCGGCTACGATCACGATGGCCTTCTGCCGCCGCCTCCGTATATGTCTGTCAAGGCGCCGGTGTTCTCGTTTGAAAAGCTCGGCCGGGTCGATATCTTCCTGGGCCCCGAGATGAAGTCCACCGGCGAGGTGCTGGGCATCGACCCGGACCCGGCCCATGCCATGTACAAGGGGCTGGTCGCGGCAGGCGCCGTCGTGCCTACACGGGGCACCGTCCTCATCACGCTGGCGGACAAGGACAAGGCGGAAGGCGCCGAGCTGGCGAAGGGCTTCGCGGAGCTGGGCTTCCGGGTGCTGGCCACGGCGGGTACGGCCCGGTTCCTGGCCGAGCAAGGCTTGCAGGTGGACACCGTCTACAAGATCGGCGAAGGTCACCCAGACATCGTGGAGCTGATCTACAGCGGGGAAATCGACTTGGTGATCAACACCCCGACCAGGGGCCGGCTGCCTGCCCGCAACGGGTTCCGCATGCGGCGGGCGGCGGTGGAGTTCCGGGTCCCGTGCGTCACCTCGCTGGATACGGCCCGGGCGCTCTTGGACGTCATCCGCGCCTTGAGCGACGGGCGGCCGGTGACGGTGCGGTCCTTGAAGGAATACCAGCTCCTGCGGGAAGGCCGGGCCGTTGAAGCGAGCGGCAACCCGGCTTCGTAAGATGCAGCGGAGGCGGCCGCCCGGGGAACGAGGGACCGGTCTGTTCACAGCAAAGAACCAAGGGCCGAACCGGGCGTTGGCGCCCGGACCGGACCCCTGCACATTGGATCGTGTTCGTACCCTGACAACGTATCGCCAAAAGAAAAAGGCCCCTTGACGGGGCCTCAAGCTTTGTCGGCGGCCCGCCCTCGCGGGCGGGCCGCCAACCAGGATCCTACGGTTCAACAGAGATGTGGCCAGCGGGACCCTCCTCGACGTGACCAATCACGGCCTGGACGATAGTACCCGCTTGCCGGAGCCCGTCCAGCAACTGGCCCAACTGGTCCGCCGGGCAGGCGATGAGGAGGCCACCTGAAGTCACTGCATCGCACAAGAGCATCCGCTGCGGCCCGGGGATGCTCTCGGCAAACGTGGTGCACACCTCCACGTACCTGCGGTTGGCGTGGCTGCCGCCGGGGAACACGTCCTGCTCGGCGAACTTGTAGGCCGCGGCCAGGACCGGCACCTTCCCGGCAAAGATCCGCAAGGCCACCCGGCTCTCCCGGGCCACCTCGGCGGCGTGCCCGAGCAGCCCGAAGCCGGTGATGTCCGTCGCACACCGGACGCCGCACGCGTGCAGCACGTCGGTGACGTTGTTGAGGCGGCGCATCACGTCGGTAACCTCTCGGATCTCTTCCTCCGACGCCAGCCCCCGCTTGATGGCCGTGGTGACAACGCCCACGCCGATAGGTTTCGTCAGGACCAAAACGTCCCCCGGGCGGGCGGCGCCCTTGGTCAGGATCTTGTCCGGGTGGACGATGCCGGTCACCGCCAGCCCGTACTTGGGCTCCTGGTCGTCGATGCTGTGGCCGCCGATGATGACCGCCCCCGCCTCGCGCACCTTGTCCGCACCGCCGCGCAAGATGTCCGCCAGCACCTGGGGCGGGAGTTTCTTGACAGGAAACCCCACAATGTTGAGGGCACAGACGGGTCGCCCACCCATGGCGTAGACGTCGGACAAGGCGTTGGCCGCGGCGATCTGGCCAAAGGCATACGGGTCGTCCACGATGGGCGTAAAGAAGTCCACCGTCTGCACGAGGGCCACATCGCCGGTCAGCCGGTAAATGCCGGCGTCATCGGGCGCGTCAAGGCCGACCAGGACGTTGGGGTCGGGTATGGAAGGTGGCAGGTGGCGCAAGACTTGCGCCAGGTCGCCAGGACCGATCTTGCACCCTCAACCTGCCTTGGAGCTGAGCTGGGTCAAGCGCAGCAGTTCATCGGCGCTCACGGACCTGTCACCTCCTTGTCCCGATCCGCCGCAAAGGCTTGTCCCCATTGTACTACAACTACGCCAAGGGATCGTCACCGCAAAGAAGCCGTCTTCCTGGGTGAACAGCAGCCACGCGCGGCCGGCGCCGATGACGGCCAGCCGGCGAGTCCTCGTGGCGCGTCAGCCACACCGGAGCTGCTACCTGTCGCGCCCTGGGTGGTTGGACGAGGAAGCGGCTCTTGGCGGCAGCCCTGCTGGCGGTGGGGCTCGGTGTGGCCGGCTGCACCAGTTCACAGGGACCGGGCCCTGTCGTAGCCATTAGGATCCCGTGGGGCGAGCTGGACCAGCTGATCCAGGCCTCCCAAGCGGACGAGGAGGCGCCTGCCGGCCTCAAGGCGACCCACGTGGGGGCCATTGTCGAGGCCTACTATCGGGGAACCCGCTATGCCGGGTCCGTTGCCAGGTTCAGGGATGAGGATGTCATACACATCCAGGCGACACCGGGGCGCGCCCGCCTGTTTGTCGTCGCCGTCTACCAGGACGAGCGGGCGGCTGCCTACGAGTACGGCAAGCATTTCGTCCTCGGCTTAGGTGCCCTGAACAGCATCCACCTTAGCTCGGGCGCCGTCGCCGAGTTCACCTTGGGCCAGCTTGTCAAAGAAGGTCGTTGGGCGGCGGCCAACTTGCGGGTGGTCGAGCCGTACCGGAAGTACGACGAAGCGGACCCCCCGGTATTCTTGCGGAATGAGTTGCCCGCAGACTCTACGGTCCGGACGCATGATGGCCAATACCTGTTTGAGTACCAGATCGAGTTGCCCTACCCGTATCATGTGCGCCTAAACGGTGAGGTGCCGGATTACGACAACCTCCTCATCCGGGTGGAGGGATACAGCGGGCGTATCCGCATGCCGTCGTCAGGGCAGTTGTCCGTGCAGATCGGCTGCGCGCTGGTGAGAACAATCTCGCCCCGCACGGAGACACCATGCTGGCGCATCACCCGCGCGTCAGCCCCTGCCGCGGTTCCGGTGAGCTATCTTGTCCTTCGCCATAAGGAATTCGGACTTCCCGAGGCGACCTACATCGTCCCGCCGCTGGTTAGGAACGGGCTAAGCGTCCGTTGGTGAAAAAAGGTGTTGACACAAACGGCCCCCGTGGGTATGCTAAGAAGCAATACCATAGACGGTCGACAATGGCGATGAAGGGAAGCAGTAGGCGCCAGGCGGGCCAAGAGAGCCGGCGGGTGGTGCGAAGCCGGCGCCGCAGCCGACGCCGAACTCGTCCCGGAGCTGCCTGCCGAACGTCGGCGGCACAGGTGACCCCAGCGTATACCGTATGCGCGCTCGGGTCCGCCGGTGCGGCAGCCGATCACTAAGCAAGGCCGGGAGCCGCTGCACAAGGGCAGCGCACCCGTTATCAAGCCAGCTCATGCCGGACCAAGGGCGCGGGCCCGCGGGGTCCAAAGACGCTAAGCGGCATGAGCGACGGAGGCTGGCCGCCGCGAGGCGGCAGCAGATCAGGGTGGTACCACGAAGGGTGAGTCCCTTCGTCCCTGGCATGTCCCTGCCAGGGACGAAGGGGCTCTTTGATTTTAGTGCACACGGCAGCCTGCACACGGAAATGGCGTGCCGGGCTGTCCCGTCCCGACCATCCGAGGAGGGGTTGGCAATGTCAGCTATCGAACTGGCGACGCCGAGCAGCAGCAAGAGGCCAGCTCCGGCTCGCATGACCGGAGCCCAGGCGCTCGTCGAGTGCCTGAAAGCCGAAGGCGTCGAGTACATCTTTGGCATCCCGGGCGGCGCGGTGCTGCCGCTCTACGATGCCCTCTACAACTCGGGCCTGAAGACGATCTTGTGCCGCCACGAGCAGGGCGCGGCCCACATGGCCGACGGCTACGCCCGGGCCACCGGCCGGCCGGGCGTCGTCCTGGCCACCTCCGGCCCGGGGGCAACCAACCTGGTGACGGGCCTCGCCACCGCGTACATGGACTCGATCCCGCTGGTGGCCATCACCGGCAACGTGGCCCGTTCCCTTATTGGCCGGGACGCGTTCCAGGAGGCCGACATTACCGGCATCACCTTGCCCATTACCAAGCACAACTTCCTGGTACGGAGCGCCAAGGAGCTGCCGTGGGCCATCCGGGCCGCGTTTCACATCGCGACGACCGGGCGGCCGGGGCCGGTGCTGGTGGACATTCCCAAAGACGTGGGCACCGAGGAGTTCGGTTTCACGTACCCGGAAACGGTCGACCTGCCCGGCTACAAGCCCACCTACAAGGGCCACATCCGCCAGATCCTTGAGGCGGCCCGGGCCATCATGAACGCCAAGCGGCCCCTGCTCTACGTGGGCGGCGGCGCCATCGCATCAGGCGCGCACCAAGAGGTGCGGGCGCTGGCGGAGAAGTGCGACTTGCCCGTGACCATGACGTTGATGGGCCTGGGCGCTTTCCCCGGCGATCATCCGCAGTCCCTCGGCATGCTGGGAATGCATGGCACCGCCTATGCCAATTACGCCGTGCAAAACTGCGACGTGCTCATCGCTGTGGGTGCCCGGTTCGATGACCGCGTGACGGGCAACCTCAAGACGTTTGCCCCGCGGGTCGAGCGGATCATCCACATCGATATCGATCCGGCCGAGATCGGCAAGAACGTGGTACCCCATGTGCCCATCGTCGGCGACTGCCGCTCGGTGCTGCAGGTGCTCTTGGAAAAGGTCAAGGAGAAGCGCCATCCCGAGTGGTGGCAGCAGATCGACGAGTGGCGCCGGGAGTACCCGCTGCAGTACCGCAAGGTGGAAGGCCAGATCCACCCGCAGGCGGTATGCGAGGCCCTTTATGAGGTGACCGGTGGCGAGGCCATCGTGACCACCGACGTGGGCCAGCACCAGATGTGGGCTGCCCAGTACTACAAGGTCAAGCACCCGCGCCACTTCATCTCCTCGGGCGGTCTTGGCACCATGGGCTTCGGTTTCCCGGCGGGGATCGGCGCCAAGCTCGCCCGGCCCGACAAGGACGTGTTTGTCGTCTCGGGCGACGGCAGCTTCCAGATGAACATCCAGGAGCTGGCTACCGCGGCCGACCACAACGTGGCCGTCAAGGTGATCATCATCAACAACTTGTACCTGGGCATGGTGCGCCAGTGGCAGGAGTTCTTCTACGGGCGGCGCTATGCGGACAGCTACCTCGGCACGCCCGACTTCGTCACCATCGCCAAAGGGTACGGCGTCAAAGGCATGCTGGTCACGGACCCGGCCGATGTGAAACCGGCCCTCGAAGAGGCCAGGGCCCACGACGGCCCGGTCGTCATCGACGTGCGCGTGGTGCCTGAGGAGAACTGCTTCCCGATGGTGCCCGCCGGCGGTTCCAACAGCGAGATGATCGGCCCGAAGGGATGGATTGAGTGATGCAGGGGAGCAAAGAGCGGGAACACACGCTTTCGGTGCTGGTGGAAAACCGGCCCGGGGTCT
>DATCLD010000034.1:0-35939 GCA_036564115.1 Limnochordales bacterium | reverse complement strand
GGGCGCCTCGCGGCGGAGCTGTCCGCGGCCCGAGCGGAAGCCGCACGGCGCCTGGAGGAAGCGGTCGCCGCGGAGCTGGCCGGCCTGCGCATGGGACCTGGACGGTTTCTCGTGCGGCTTGAGCGCGTACCCGATAGCGAGGGGCTGCCGGTTGGGCAGCAACGCCTGGCCGCCACCGCCACGGGCGTCGACCGCGTGGAGTTCTACCTGTCTGCCAACCCGGGGGAGGAGCCTCGTCCGCTCGCCAAGGTGGCGTCGGGCGGTGAGCTGTCCCGGGTTGCCCTGGCCATCAAGCGGGTACTGGCCGAAGTCGATTCGGTCCCCGTGCTGGTGTTTGACGAGGTGGACGCCGGGATCGGCGGACAGACGGCGCAGGGCGTGGCCCAGCGCCTGCGGGCGGTAGCCCGGGAACGGCAGGTCATCTGCGTCACCCACCTGGCCCAAATCGCTACAGCAGCCGATCACCACCTGTACATCCACAAAGCCGTCGCCGATGACCGCACGACCGTGCACGTAACGCCTCTTGCGGGCCAGGCGCGAGTGGAGGAAATCGCCCGCATGCTAGCGGGCGTGCTCACGGAGCATACCGTGGAAAACGCGCGCGAGCTGTTGCGCATGGCGCAGGAACCCAGCGCCGCCAGCTAGTTCGGTGCGTTCCAGCGTTCTGTTTTCATCGGCCCGGGCCTGACGGGCACCCTAGGAAGCAGCGGCAACCGCTGCTTCTTTTTTGCCTAGGGAGCGTGACAGGCCCGTGCAATTTATAAAACCGCGCCCGCGCCAGCTGTGGAGCCTAGTGTGCCTTGTGCTTGTGGTGAGCCTGTCCTGGCAGGTGCGGGACGCGTTCCGGGTCCCGGCAGAGGTGCGCCTTTTGCCGGGGCAAGAGTTTGCCGTCGATCTCGGTCGCTTCTTGACCCTTGTGGACGTGTCGGCCAGCGGCTGGCTGCAGCAGGCCGACACAGGCCTGCCCATCATCCGCGCCGCCGACGCGGGGGACGCCCGGGTGCAGGTGCGTTTCCTCGGGATCGTCCCCTTGCGCACGGTGCAGGTCATGGTCGTCTCACGCCTCGCGGTGGTGCCCGGCGGCCAGGCCATCGGAGTGATGGTCAGCTCCCGCGGGCTTGTGATCGCCCAGACCATGCAACTGGTGGACGTCGATGGCGCCACCCGGTTTCCGGCCCGCGAAGCGGACTTGCGGCCTGGGGACATCCTGGTGGAGATGGCCGGCACACCCCTTTACACCGTCGACCAAGTCCATGAGCTTGTAGAGCGGTTTGGCCAGCGGGGGGAGCCCCTGGAGCTGACCGTGGCCCGCAACGGGGTGCTTTTGACCCGCACCATCGTCCCAGCGCCCGTGGCCATTGAGGAAGGCGGCCGAAGCGTGGTCCGCTATCGCCTGGGCCTCCGCCTGGAGAGCCCGGCCGCCGGGATCGGCACCCTCACCTTCTACGATCCCGGCAGCATGCGTTTCGCCGGCCTCGGGCACATGATCAGCGATGGCCTGCGAAACCCTGTGGAGGTCAACGAGGGCCGCATCGTGGAAGCCGTCATCCGCGGCGTGCAGCAGGGGGCGCGCGGTTTCCCCGGCGAGAAGATCGGCGTCTTTGACGGACAAGCCGGCGATCTGGGCACCATCGAGAAAAACAGCCGCTTCGGGATCTATGGGCGCTTGCAGAGGATTCCCCGCTGGGGCCTTTACGACGAGCCGGTGCCGGTGGCCCTGGCCCATGAGGTGAAGCCCGGCCCCGCCGAGATGCTTACGGTCATCGACGGCCGGGAGGTGGAGAGCTTCGCCGTGCGCATCGTCCAGGTGCAGCCGCACCGCCGGGCGGACGGGCGGGGGCTCGTGGTGGAGGTCACCGACCCGCGTCTTTTGGACCGTACCCGCGGGATCGTGCAGGGCATGAGCGGCAGCCCGATTCTCCAGGAGGGAAAGCTGGTGGGGGCGGTCACCCACGTCTTCGTCAACGACCCGACCCGCGGCTACGGCATCTTGGCGGAGTGGATGGCTTATGAGGCGGAAATGATGTCTGACATGCCGGAAGCGGGGCAGGAATCAGTAGGTGTCGGTAGAAGCTAAACTTTTGCCATGATCCGTTTGGTTGTCGTCGATTCCAACGCCGCGTTCTGCCGCGCCGTCCAAGAAGAAGCCCGCCAGGCAGGCGACATCGACGTCGTCGCTGTCGCCTACGACGGGGAAGAGGGCTTGCGTCTCATCGGCGAGCATGCACCGCATGCGGTGGTGCTGGAGCTGTTTCTCCCGGTTGTGGATGGTTTTGGCGTGCTGGAGCGGCTCAGCAATGGCAGCCCGCGGAAGCGGCCCAAAGTCTTGGTGACGACGGTCGCCGCCCACGAGCACCTGCTCAATCAGGCCCTCAGCCTCGGCGCCGACTACTGCGTCATCAAGCCGTTCGACGTCAGGACGCTCTTGCTCCGGGTGCGGCAGCTGGTTGATCCCGAAGCTGCCTTGGGCGCACGGCGCGACGCCGCGCAGCAGGCGATCTTGCTGGAGATCACCCGCCGCTTGGCGGAGCTGGGCGTGCCGCCTCACTTCAAGGGTTACCAGTACCTGCGGGACGCCATCAGCATCGTCGTGCAGGACAGCACCATGCTCAACGGCGTCACCAAGTACCTCTATCCAACCATTGCCCGCCGCCACGGCAGTTCCCCCCAGCGGGTGGAGCGGGCCATCCGCAACGCCATCGAGGTCACCATGACCCGGGGGAACCTCGAGGAAATCCAGCGCGTGTTTGGCTACTCCGTCGACGCCGGCAAGGGCAAGCCCTCCAACTCATCCTTCATCGCGCGCCTCGCGGACCAGGTCCGCTTCGAAGTGCGGGTCAGCTGACAACGGGTCAGCTGGCGCTGCCGGGGGAACACTAGCCGCGTGATACGAGGCACGGCGCGGCTGGGTCCCCGCACAAAGGCCCTCATCAACCGGCTGCAAGCCGGGGACATCGCGGTCATCGACCACCCGGACCTGGACGAAGTCGCGGCCGACGGTCTCCGCCAGGCCCGGGTACGGGCGGTGATCAACCTGTCGCCCTCCATCACCGGCCGCTATCCCAACCTGGGGCCGTCGCTGTTGGCGGCGGCGGGTATCCCGCTGTTGGACGCCCCAGCGGAGCTCGGGCAACGGCTGCGCGACGGTGACGCGATTACCGTCGACGAGACGGGGTGCATTTACCGGGACGGTGCGGCGCTCGGCGCCGGTACGTGGCTATCCGAGGACGTTATCCGCGAGCGCCTGGAGGTCGCCCGCAGCAACCTGCCCGCGGCAGTGGAGCGGTTCATCGACAACACGCTGGAGTACGCCCGGCGGGAGAAAGCGTTTGTCACCGAACCCCTGCCCTTGCCGCCCCTTAAGGTGTCCCTCCAAGGGCGCCACGCCCTGGTCGTGGTGCGGGGGCACAACTACCGGGAAGACCTCGCTGCCCTCTCCTCCTACATTCACGAGATGCAACCGGTCCTGATCGGTGTCGATGGCGGGGCCGACGCCTTGCGGCAGGCCGGCTGGCCGCCTGACATCGTCATCGGCGACATGGACAGCGTGTCCGACGCGGCGCTGCTTTTGGCCAAGGACGTCATCGTTCACGCCTACCGCGACGGCCGCGCACCGGGCCTCGCCCGGGTGCAGGCCCTGGGGCTGCCTGCCCACGTGCTGGCCGCGCCCGGCACCAGCGAGGACCTGGCCTTGCTGGTGGCCTATGAGGGTGGGGCGGAACTCATCGTGGCGGTGGGAACCCACTCAAGCCTCATCGACTTTCTTGAAAAGGGCCGCAGCGGCATGGCATCGACGTTTCTCGTGCGCCTCAAGGTCGGGGCGCGCCTTGTGGACGCGCGGGGCGTGAGCCAGCTCTACAAAGGCAGGCCGCAGCCGCACTACCCCGTGCAGATCGCCCTGGCCGCCCTGGTGCCCGCAGCGGTCGCCATCGCCCTGGGGCCGTCGCTGCGTGACTTGTTCCGCCTGGCTTGGCTGCAGGCCCGGATTTGGCTGGGATGGTGAGCCGACTTGCTGATCGACATTCGCTGGCATCTTCTTTCTGTCATCGGCGTCTTTCTTGCCCTTGGGATAGGGATGCTCATCGGCACGCAGATCGCGCAGAGCGGGGCCCTGGAATCCGAGCAGTTGCGCCTGGCCGAGCGGCTGGAGGCGAGCCTGGCGTCCCTGCGCAGCGAGAACCGTAGCCTGCGGGAGGAGGTCAACATTGTCCGGGGCGAGCTGGCCCAGGAACGCGCGTTTGCCGACCTCGTACTGGGGAGCCTCGTCTTGGGTGCTCTTGAAGGTATGACGGTGGACGTGTACGTGCCCCAAGGTCAGGAAGCGACGGTCGAGCGGCTCCTACGGCTCCTTGCGGAGGCCGGCGCCCAGGCCCGGCTGCTCGTCGAGGCGCCGCCGGCGGAACTTGCCGGGGCCGCTGTCGTGCTCTGGGGAGGCGGGGGAGGAGTCGCCGAGGCGGCGATCCCGGCGGGGGCGGTGGTGGCGGTGCCTGGGGCCGGCGCGGGGGTCGAGCGCCTCGCCCAACGGGCGGACGTCATTGCCGCGGTGGACACGCCTCTGGGCCTCCTGGCCCTGGTAGAGCGGCTGCGCACCGGCGTGGCCCCTAAGGACGCGGCAGCACTCGTCAAGGAGCGCCTGGCGCGGTGATCTCCGTGATCATCCCCGCCTACAACGAAGCGGGGCACCTGCCCGCGACGGTCGCAGCGCTCCGGCGCCTGCCCGAGGTGAATGAGATCGTCGTCGTCGACGACGGCTCCACCGATGAAACCGCGGCGGTAGCCGAGGGACTCGGCTGCCGGGTCGTGCGGCTTGAGCGCAACCGGGGCAAGGGCAAGGCCTTGACCGCCGGCGTCCGAGCGGCCAGGGGCGACATCCTCGTCTTTTTGGACGCAGATTTGGGTGCCAGCGCCGCGGAGGCCCGCCGTCTCCTGGCGCCGCTGATTTCGGGGGAGGCGGACATGGTCATCGGGCGCTTCCCCCAGGCCCAGCGCCCAGGTGGGGTGGGGATGGTCAAGGCCTTGGCCCGGGCCGGTATCCGCTGGCTCGGGGGGGTGGCGGTGGCGGCGCCCTTGTCCGGGCAGCGCGCCATGCGTCGGGACGTCCTGGACGCGGTCGGGGACTTGGCCGGCGGTTTTGGTGTGGAAGTGGGCTTGACCATCGACGCGGCCCAGGCGGGTTTCCGGGTGATGGAAGTGCCGGTGGCGATGCGCCACCGGGAGACCGGGCGGGATGTGGCGGGGTTCTTGCACCGGGGCCGCCAGCTTGTGCACGTGGCTCGGGCCTTGGCCCGGCGGGCCGCCCGGAGGATAGCGCAGCGGGTGGCCAACCGCACGCCGCTGCCCTGAAAGAACCGGTTGGGTAGGAACTCCGGGGGAGCGGATCGCCGGATGGCCGTGCTCGGGACCGCTTTGGCTGCCTGTGCGGCGTGGCTGATGTTGCCCAGGTTTCTCAAGCTGATTGAGCGGGCGGGCTTTGTGCGCAGCAACTTTCGCGGCCAGCCGGTGCCCGTGGCCGCCGGCGCCGGGCTCGCCATCATCTACGGGACGGCGCTTATGCTCCTCTTGACCGTCGAGTCGGTGCGGGTCCCGCAGGCGCCCGCGGCAGCGGGGTTCCGCTTGCTTTCGGCCTTGCTGCTCGCTTCCTTGGGGATGGCGCTCGTGGGGTTGATCGACGACGTGTTTGGCGACCGCTCCGCGACGGGGCTGAGAGGCCACTTTTCCCGGCTGCGGGAAGGCGTCTTGACAACCGGGGCCTTGAAGGCCCTCTTCGGCGGGGTGACAGGGGTGGCCGCGGCCGTGCTGATGTCCCCCGCGGCGGTGGATGTCGTTCTCAATACCTTGTTGATCCCGCTTTCCGCCAACGCCTTCAACCTGCTGGACCTGCGCCCGGGGCGGGCGGCAAAGGCGTTCCTCCTGCTCGTCGCGGCGGTGTGGGCGACCGCGCCCGGCGCACCCGTGTGGCCCTACGTGCTGCCGCTTTTGGTCATCACGGCCGTGTATTTGCCCTACGACCTGCGGGCCCAGGCGATGCTGGGGGACGCCGGGTCCAACCTCCTGGGCGGTGCGGCGGGGATCGCCGTCGCAGCCGCCTTGCCGGCGCTCGGTCGGGCGGCCTTGCTGAGCCTGCTGGTCGCGCTGCATGTTTACGCCGAACGGGCGTCGTTGAGCGAGCTCATCGAGCGCGTGACGCCCTTGCGCTGGCTGGACCAGTGGGGCAGGGAGTAGCGGGTGCCCATCAGCCCGTTGCGTTTCTCATAAGCCGGCCACCGCCGGGCATAGGGTACAGGGGAGGTGAGCGGGCCGTGCCGCCCGAGGCACCGCGCCCACGGGGGCGCTGGCAGTTGGTGTGGTTCCACGCCGTGCGGGTCGGCGGGTTGCGCCGGTGGACCGGGGGCGTCTACTTGCTGCTTGTGGCGGTGCTGTTCCTGGCGCGCGATCTGCCGTACGCGACCGGCGAACTGCCTGCCGGCGTGCCCGCGGCGGCGCCGGCGGTGCTCGGCCTTGACCCGCGCAAGCCGGTGTACGCCGTGCCGGTGGACGATCGCCTCGTCGGGTTCGCCGTCAACGTGGACTGGGGCGACGAGTACCTGTCTGGAATGCTGGCGGTGCTGGCGGAGCGCGGGGTGCAGGTGACCTTTTTCCCTACGGGGCGCTGGGCAGCGCGGCGGCCCGACCTCATCCAGGCCATGGCGGCCAACGGCCATGAGCTGGGCAACCACGGCGACCGTCATGACCATCCTGCCGCCTTGGGGGATGAACAGCTGGCCGAGCTGATCCGGCGGGGCCAGGAGCGCCTCGAGGCCATTGCCGGTGTGCGCACCTCCCTGTTTGCGCCGCCCTACGGCGAGGTCGACCCCCGCATCGCGCGGGTCGCCGCCGAGACAGGCCACTGGACGATCATGTGGACCGTGGACACGGTGGACTGGAGGCGGCCTCCGCCGGAGACAATCGTCCAGCGGGTGCTCTCCCGGGTGCAGCCGGGCGCGATCGTGCTCATGCACCCGACGGAACCGACCCTCGCGGCCTTGCCGGTCATCCTCGACCGGCTCTTGGCGGACGGCTGGCAGGTGGTTCCCGTCGGGCGGCTCCTGGCGGCTGCACGCACGCCGGCGCACTGAAGCCTCCGGTTTGCGGTCACCTCCTAGCTGGCCGCCGCCTAGCTCACACGGCCTACGGCAGCGCCCGGCGCAACAGGTCCCATGTGGCCGGGTCTTCTTGACCCAGCCGCCAGAACGCCACCCCGGCCAAGTCGTACTCAAAGGCCAGCAGCAGCTTGTGGCCGATGCTCTGGTGGTTTTCAAACCAGACTACCCTGCCGTCGTAGCGGAAGGTGGGCGCCAAGGCGTCGGCATCCCACTCCAGGCGCACCGCCGGGTTGCGGGCCTGGGCCGTGCTGAGGCGGCGCAGCGCGTCCGCATACGCGATCGCGTCCGCCCAAGGGGTGTCTGCCGGCCAGTCATAGCCGTAGACGGGGATGCCCAGCACCAGCTTGTGCGCGGGAACGCCGCCGCCTTGCGGGTCGATGGCGTACTCGATCACTTCCCGCACCCACGCGATGGACGCGACCGGCCCCGGGGCGCTGCCGCGCCAGTGCTGATCGTAGGCCATGATCATCAGGAAGTCCGCATGGGCGGCGAGTCCAGCGTAGTCGTACGCACCGTTCCAGCTCGCACCGGCCGTGCTGCGGGTTACCGCCGGTACAGCGATGCTTACCGTGAGGCCCATGGGCCGCAGGGCCGCCGCCAGCTCCTCAACAAAGCCGGTGAGCGCGTCCCGGTGGGCGCGGGGCACGTTTTCGAAGTCGATGTGCACGCCGGTGATACCCCACCGCTTAGCCGCGGCCGCGATGTGGGCAATGGCCCGCTGCCGGATGCCCGGATCTGTGAGGACCGCCTCGACGATCTGCGCGTCAAACGCGCCGAGATCCGGGTTGAAATTATGGATGAGCGCGTGGGTGGCAAGGCCTCGGCGCCCGGCAAAGGCCAGCACGTCCGCAAGGTGTGCCTCGCTCGTGTACACCGGGCGCAGGTTGCCGCGCACGTCCAGACCCCACGCCCACGGGGCAACGGCCGTCAGGACGTCAGCGTTGGCCTGCAGTGCCGGCCAAGACGGACGGCGGGTGTCCTGCATGTAGTAGCCCAAGACCATCACGGGCCCGGAGCCCGCGGCGCGCCCGTATGTGTGCACCAGGTAGTCCGGCACGTAGCCTTCCTTGCCGGCCGCGGTGCGCACGCGCAGCCAGCCAGGCCGGCGCTCAAGGATGGTCAGCGGGTCGCCTTGCTTGAGGCTGGCCACCGCCTGCTTGCCGTCCGGGGAGTCGTAGAGGGTCACGTTTTGCCCTTCGACTGCCGCCAAGAGATAGCGGCTCTCCTGCGTCCCCGCCGGGGCCTCATCCCGGGTTCCGCCCGCGAAGGGACCCCATGCCACCAGCAGCGAGATCAGGAGAAAGATGAGCGTCTGCAGCGTCATGGCGTGCCTCCGGAACTATCGCGGTGTGCGATGATGATCTACGGCTCGGTTTCCATTGGCCAGGAGGCGGATCCTCCCGGCAATATCCGGCGGGAACGCCAACGGGCGGCAGTAGATGGCCGCGCAGCCGACGAGCGGCGGGCGCCAACGGCCGGTAGTAGGTGGCCGCATCGTTGACGAGCGGCGGGTGCGGTGTTTGCCACGGATTGTTCATGGCCTGTATAATAGCCTGCAGAGAGTCGATAGGGGGGCTGGGTTTGCCGAAGCAGGCCGTTTTGCCCAACGGGACCCGGGTGATCACCGAACGGGTGCCTGGGGTCCGGTCGGTGGCCGTGGGCGTGTGGGTGGATGCGGGCTCGCGCGACGAGGCGCCGGAACAGAGCGGCGTTGCCCACTTTGTGGAGCACATGCTGTTCAAGGGCACCCGGCGGCGCTCGGCGCGGGACATCGCCGAGGCCATCGATGCCACCGGAGGGCAGCTGAACGCCTTCACCACCAAAGAAACCACGTGCTACTACGCGCGGGTGCTGGACGAGCACTTGCCTTTGGCCCTGGACATCTTGGCGGATATGCTCTTTGAGTCCGTGTTCCGGCCTGAGGACCTGGCCAGGGAGCGGGAGGTCATCCTGGAGGAGATACGGCTGGCCGAGGATACGCCTGAAGAACTGGTGCATGACGTGTTTGAAAAGGCCCTTTTTGGCGCCCACCCGCTGGCTCGTCCGGTGCTGGGCAGCGAGCGTACGGTTGCCGCCTGTACCCGCCAGGACCTGCTGCGGTTTGTGCAAGCCCACTACACCCCCGACGGCCTGGTCATCGCCGCGGCCGGCAACGTCGACCATGCGGTTCTGTTGGAGCACGTCGCACGCCTGTTCGACAGCCCAGCCCGACCCAGAGCGGGGCGAGGGCCGGCCGCGTTCTCTTACCGCCCGGCGTACGTCATGGTGGAGAAAGACTGCGAACAAGTGCACCTGTGCGTCGGCGCGCCCTCGTTGCCGCGCACGCATCCGCAGCGCTTCGCCTTGCACCTTTTGGACACGATCCTGGGCGGCGGCATGAGTTCACGGCTGTTCCAGGAGTTGCGGGAAAACCGGGGCCTTGTTTACTCCACCTACTCCTACCATTCAGGCTACCGGGACACGGGGGTGCTCGCGGTGTACGCGGGCACGAGCCCCGACAAGGCAGCCGAGGTGCTCGATTTGATCCGGGCCGAGCTGGCCGCCGTGCACCGGGGAGACATCAGCGCCGCGGAGCTGGACCGGGCCAAGGAGCAGGCCAAAGGGGCCTTGGTGCTGAGCTTGGAAAACACGACGGCCCGCATGAGCCGGCTCGGCCGCGCGGTGCTCGACGGCCAGGATTACTTGAGCCCGCGGGAGCTCATGCGGCGCATCGACGCGGTCACCTTGGAGGAAGTCCGGTGCCTCGCCGACGAGCTCCTGCCGCCGGAGCGGCTGACCATCGTCGGGCTTGGGGCCATCCCGGACGCCCTGGCGGGCGCTCCCCTGGCGGAGGCGGTAGGCGAATGATGGAGTTAAACGACACGATTGCAGTGCCTGTGCGCCGGGTATCGCCGCTTGCGGAACGGTTCCCGTTGCCGAGCTACGCGACGGCCGGGGCGGCCGGGCTGGACCTGCGGGCGTGCCTGGCGGAGCCGGTGACGCTGGCGCCGGGCGAGCGGCGGCTGATTCCCACCGGCATCGCGATCGCGCTGCCCTCGCCGCGGCTGGTAGCGCTCGTGTTCGCCCGCAGCGGGCTGGCCAGCCGGTACGGGATCCAACTGGCCAACGGCGTGGGCGTCATCGACAGTGACTACCGCGGGGAGATCCTCTGCGCCATGCAAAACGCAGGCAGCGAGCCGTTCACGGTACAACCGGGCGACCGCATCGCCCAGTTGGTGGTCATGCCGGTGGCCCGCATTTCCTGGCGGGAGGTCGAGGACCTAGAGCCGTCGGAGCGGGGCGCCGGCGGCTTCGGCTCGACGGGTAGCTGAGGCGATTGACAACGTCCACTCTCGACTGCTACCATACGCGTGCCGCCATGCCCATCGACCGAAAGGAGAGTGGGCATGCGTCGGCGTTTTTTTGTGCGTTGTGCCGCACAGCGGGCGGCCGCGCTGCTCGTGACCGTCGCGGTGGCCGTCTGGGCCTCTTTGGCCCTCCCGGCCGGCGCCGCACAGTACCAGCTCCAGGTGACCATTCAGCCGGGCGAGCCGGAAGGCTACGTCGTAGAGCACACCCTGCAGGTGCCCCTCGGCGACCCGCAGCACGCGGTTCACGGAGAGATCGGGTTGCGACGCACGAGCGGAGCTGCATCGCCTGAGGCGTGGGGCGGTACTCTCTCCCTCGCGGCAGGGCCGGTGGCCGTGTATGCCGCCCGCAATGAGGATCACCGCTCGTCCAAAGATCCTTTCCGCCTCGTCCACAGAAGCAGCCGCATGCCGGAAGCGTGGTCCGGTGCGATCGAGTGGCGCGGGCCGTGGTCAGGTCTGCTCCAGTACGTGCAGGCGGTGCCCCTGCGGGGGCGTCCCGGGCCGCTTCTGGCGGCCCAGGGCCAAGGCCCGGCGCCGTGGCCGCGGTTCACGTGGGTCGGCTACGGCAATGAAACGCTCCAGCACCATTTCTTCGTGCTCGACGGGTCCCTCACGGTTTCCCGGTCCTTGGACCTGACCTGGGGCGCTGCGTGGCAGCAGGGACTCGAGGCTGAGGGCACGAGCGGGCAGCATACGCTTGTCTCCGTCAGCGAAACGGCGGCGTTCGCCCGTGTCGAGGCCGTCCGCGGCCGTCACCGGATCTGGATGACCGTGCACCGGACGACCGGCGGCTTTCGCTCGCTGGTTGCCGACGACTACCCGTTTGCCCGCGGTAGGCTCGGATGGGAGGGACGCTGGCAGTTCCGCCCGCGCACCAACCACCTGTTGAGCGTCTACGCGCACTGGCTTACGCCTGTGAGCTACCCGTTTGCGCCTGGGCAAGAGGTTGAGGTCCGCTACAGCGTTTCCCCGCGACAGCGCTGGGCGTGGCACGCCGGTGCGGCGTGGGAACGGGAAGCCGAGAGCGGACCCGCCGTCACGTGGCAGGCCGGCGTAAGGGACCCCGGCCGACGCCTGGATGCATCGGTGGAGACAACTGTCAGCAGCGGAGACGGCGTGCGCTGGCGGCCTCGGGTCCAGTGGCAGGCGCCGGACTGGCGGCTGCTCCTTACCGCGGACTCGGCGTTTCCCGGCTGGCGGGCGCAGTTGGTTTACACCGGCCACCCCCTCTGGGATCTGACAGCGGTGTACAAAGAACGGCGACCCAGCAGCGGGTCGCCGGGACCGAGCGGCTGGACGCACGTGCGGCTCTTGCGCCGTATACCCGGTTTCGGGGAAGTGTGGGCGCAGTGGAACGACTGGGACCAAGGACGGCTCGATGTGGGCTGGTCGCGGCCGGCGACCGTCGCGGCGGGGATCGCCATCTCCTTTTAGCCCTGGTGCGGTTTTTAGAGCTGGTGCGGGTTCTCAGCCCTAGTGCGGTACCGCTTTTTGGGCCTGGCGTCTAGGGCACCGGCACGCCGGCATAAAGTGTAGCGCGAGGGGGCCCGCCTGTGCGCTACAGCGATTTGGCCGGCAAGGAGATTATCGACATCGACCAAGGCATCCGCCTTGGCGTCATCAACGACACCGACCTCGTCATCGACACCGAGGCCGGGCGGGTCGTAGCCATCATCATCCCCAGCCGCGGCGGGTGGTGGGCCCGGCGAGAACTGGAGATCCCGTGGCACGGCATCCGCAAGATCGGCGTAGATCTCATCATTGTCGACCTCAGCACGGCGACGACCCTCCGCGAGCGGGACCGGTCGGGTTCCGACGGGGACGGGCGACGCCGCGTGTGGGACCTGGACTCCTCCGAGCCCGACCTGCGTTAGTCTAGACGCGTCATGCAGCGGGCGCCAGTGGGCGCTCGCGCCCGAGCGCATACCCCCCCAGCCGGTGGGCACACTAGGCCGTGTACTAACACCACTCTGGCTGGAGGGACAACCTATGGCGACCACCATCGGCGTCTTTGAATCCCGCGACCAAGCCGAGCGCGCCGTGCGTAAGCTGCGTCAGACCGGCTTTTCGGAGAAAGAAGTGTCCCTGGTGGCACGCGGCGGCGACAAAGGCGGCCGGGGCCGCGGCGACATGGAAGCCGGTGACGAGGGCTTCGCAGGCGGGCAGGACATCGGCGAAGGCGTGTCCTGGGGCGGCGGCATTGGCGCCCTCGGCGGGCTTTTGGCCAGTGCCGGTGCGCTGGCGATTCCCGGCATCGGGCCCATCATCGCGGCCGGGCCGCTGGCGGCGGCGCTGTCGGGCGCGGTGGCGGGGGGCCTGGCCGGTGGCCTTTTGGACATGGGCATCCCCGAAGAGCGGGGCAAGCAGTATGAGGAAGACGTGAAGCAGGGCCGGGTTTTGTGCGTGGTGGAGGCGGACGGCGAGCGGGGGCGTGAGGCGGCCCAGATCATGCGCGAGGCCGGTGCCAAGAACGTCGAAACCCACGAAGGCAAGCGGTAGGGACCTTCCCCGCAAGCTTGGCCGTGCCCCGGTGACGACCCTGGAACCGTTAAGCGCGATGTCTTGACATCGCAGGGCGCGTGTAGGAGAATAAGCCTAAGGTCGGGCGGTTGGCGCACGCTCTATGGCCAACCGTCTCGCATTTTCTGCACGGAGAAGGGGTTATGCGGCACCGGGTCCTGGTTTTGGGGTCCTCGGGGCGGATGGGCCGAGAGGTTGTGCAGGCCGTCAGCGAAGCCCCCGACATGGAAGTGGTAGGGGGATACCGGCGCGGCGACGACCTCGAGGAATGCATCAACCGCACGCGGCCCTCAGTGTTGGTGGATTTCACGAGCCCCCACGTTGTGCTGGACCACATCTACACGGGTATCCGCCTCGGGGTGCCGATGGTGGTCGGCACCACCGGACTTTCCCAGGGCGACTTGGAGGATGTGGATCGGGCGGCCCGCGAACGGGGCGTCGGCATCCTGGTGGCCCCCAATTTCTCGTTGGGAGCCGTCATCATGATGAAATGCGCCCAGCTCGCGGCGCGCCACTTCCCTCACGTCGAGATTATCGAACTGCATCACGACGGCAAGAAGGACGCCCCATCGGGTACCGCAATTCGCACCGCGGAGCTGATCGCTCAGGCGCGCGAAAAGGCGCCGGAGCCTGCCGAGGAAATGGAGCTCATCAACGGTGCGCGGGGCGGCACGTACATGGGCGTGCGCATTCACAGCGTGCGGCTGCCGGGCCTCGTGGCGCATCAGGAAGTGATCATGGGCCTGCCGGGCGAAACGCTGCGGATCCGGCACGATTCCACGGACCGTCGCTCGTTCATGCCGGGGGTGCTCTTGGGGATCCGGCGGGTACACGAGTGGACGGGTCTGGTATACGGCCTTGAGCGGCTGCTGTTCCCCGATGCCTAGCGGCAAGGGACGTTTCTCACTCCCCCTGTGACGGGTTCATATATTACTACCGTACATGGGGGGAATGTCCACGGTGCCTCCCCCCGGATAAAGGGGGACGGGGCAGTGGCCGGTCCGCTGGCGGGCGTGCCCTTGGCCGTTGTGGGCGGCGACCGCCGGGAAGTGGAGCTGGTGCGGGCGCTGGCGGCAGGCGGCGCCCGGATACGTGTTGTGGGGCTGCCGGCGCCTCCATGCGCCAACGTGGAGCCGGCCGCGACGCTCTTGGAAGCGGTGGCCGGGGTGCGCGCCGTCGTGGCGCCCATGGCCGGCACGGACGAAAGCGGCGCCGTCGCGACGCCGCTTGTCCCCGGGGCGCAGTTGCGGCTGGATGAGGCGTTTATGCGAGCGCTGGGCCCGGGCGTACCGCTCTTCATCGGTACCGTGCAGCCGGCGGTGGCCCGCGCGGCGCGGGCCCACGGGGTGCGGGTGGTCGAGGTCGCCACCGTTGAGGCGATCGCGATCGCCAACTCGGTGCCCACGGCCGAAGGGGCGGTGCTGGTTGCGCTCGAGCGGCTGCCCGTTACGATCCACGGCGCGGCGGCGCTGGTGGTAGGATTTGGCCGCTGCGGCACGACCCTGGCGCGGCTTTTGGCCGCGATGGGGGCGAGGGTGGGCGTCGCCGCCCGCAGCGCGTCCGATCTCGCCCGGGCGGAGGCGATGGGCCTGGTGCCGTGGCCGTGGGCAAAGCTCGCTGAGGCCGTGGCCGAGCAGGACGTCATCTTCAATACCGTGCCGGCGCTCGTGCTGGACCGCGGGGTGCTGGCGTGCACCCGGGCGGACGTGCTCATCGTGGACATCGCCTCGGCCCCCGGGGGGACGGACTTCACGGCCGCCAGGGAACTGGGGCGGGAAGCGGTGTTGGCCCTGGGCCTGCCGGGCAAGGTGGCCCCGGTCACGGCGGGGCGCATCCTGGCCCGCTACCTGCCCGGGCTCATCCAGGCCGA
The DNA here is from genome assembly GCA_036564115.1 of Limnochordales bacterium. GTDB lineage: Bacteria > Bacillota > Limnochordia > Limnochordales > ZCTH02-B6 > ZCTH02-B6. Next base: position 21,057 of record DATCLD010000034.1, on the reverse strand, counting down.
GCTGGAGCGTTCATTGGGTTCCCCTCCCATGTACGAAGTCAGCTGAACATGGGGGGAGCTCGTCATGCGGCTTGCGGGGAAAACCGTCGGGTTCGGCATCGCCGGGTCCCATTGCAGTTACGAAGAGGTGTTGCCGCAGATCACCCGGCTGCGCGAGGAAGGTGCGACGGTGGTGCCGGTCATCTCCGAAACCGTGCGCACCACCGACACCCGCTTTGGCACCGCTGAAGATTTGCGTAAGCGCCTGGTGGAGCTGACGGGCTTTGCGCCCATCGACTCCATCGTGGACGCGGAACCGACGGGGCAGCAAAAGACATTCGACGTCTTCGTGGTGGCGCCGTGCACGGGCAGCACGTTGGCACGGCTGGCCAACGCCATCACGGACAGTCCGGTGATCATGGGGGCAAAGGGGACGCTGCGCAACGGGCGCCCGCTCGTGATCGCGATATCCAGCAACGATATTTTGAGCGGAAACGCCATGAACCTGGCGATCTTGCTCATGCGCAAATACGTCTACTTTGTTCCGTTTGGCCAAGACAACCCGGAAGTCAAGCCTTGGTCGTGCGTCGCGGATTTCGACTTGATCACGGATACCGTTGTGGCCGCCCTGGAGGGACGGCAGCTGCAGCCGTTGCTCATCGAGCGCCGGCACCGCGCGGTGCGCTGACGCAACGCTGCCGCTCCAATACCAACCGCCGCCGCATGATTCACTGTCGTCGCGCCATGCGGCCGCAGGCTCGCTTTCGCCGGTGGGGGCGGCCCCATGAATGGGGGAGTGACAATGAAGGCACTCAATGTGGCGATCGTCGGAGCAACTGGTGCCGTCGGCGAAGAGTTGATCAAGATTCTCCAGGAACGCCGTTTCCCCGTGGGCGAGCTGCGGCTGCTGGCTTCGCCGCGGAGCGCCGGCCGGCGGGTGAAGGTGGGAAGTGACGAGATCGAGGTACAGGCGGCCAGCGCCGATGCTTTCCGGGGCATCGACGTGGCCTTCTTCAGCGCTGGCGGCTCAGTCAGCAAGGCGTTGGCCCCAGAGGCGGTCAAGGCCGGTGCCGTCGTGATCGACAACACCAGCGCCTTTCGCATGGCACCGGACGTCCCGCTCGTCGTCCCGGAGGTCAACGCCCAGGCGGCCCTGAAGCACCAGGGCATCATTGCCAATCCCAACTGTTCCACCATCATCATGGTGGTGGCGCTGAACCCCTTGCACCAGGCGGCCCGGCTGCGCCGGGTGGTGGTGTCCACGTACCAAGCCGTGTCGGGCGCGGGGATGAAGGCCATAGACGAGCTCCTGCAGCAGGTGCGGGATTTCGCCTCGGGGAAGGAACCTGAGGCCCGGGTGCTGCCCGTGGCCGCGCAGGAGCGCCACTATCAGATCCTCTTCAACGTCATCCCGCAGGTGGACGTGTTTGACGAGGCTGGTTACACGCGCGAAGAATGGAAGATGGTGCGGGAAACCCACAAGATCCTCGGGGACAGCACCATCGGCGTCACGGCGACCACGGTGCGGGTGCCGGTGCTCCGCAGCCACTCGGAGAGCATTTATATCGAAACCGAGCGGCCGCTGACGGTGGAGGAAGCCCGGGACGTCTTGGCCAAGGCGCCTGGCGTCGCCGTCGTCGACGACCCGGCGGAAGCACGCTATCCCATGCCCCTCGACGTCGCGGGCCGGGACGAGGTGTTCGTCGGACGCATCCGGCGCGATTTGGTGGTGGAGAACGGTCTCAACCTGTGGGTGGTCGGGGACCAGATCCGCAAGGGCGCGGCTTTGAACGCGATCCAGATCGCCGAGTACCTGCTGGCGGAGGGGGCCCTGGGTTAAAGCAGCCAGGGCAAGCGCGCGTGGAGGTGGCGGCGTGAAAATCCTCGTGCAGAAGTTCGGCGGCACATCGGTCGTCACGGCCGAGCTGCGCCGCCAGGTGGTGCAGCGCATCCTGGAGGCCCGGGAAGCCGGCTACCAGGTGGTGGCCGTCGTTTCCGCGATGGGCCGGGCCGGTGACCCTTACGCCACCGATACGCTCCTGCACTTGCTCGACGGCGCGACAGAGGCGGACCCCCGGGACCGGGACCTGCTTTTGGCCTGCGGGGAAGTGATCTCGTGCGTCGTGTTGGCTCACGCGCTGCGGGCCCAAGGCTGCCCGGCGGTGGCATTGACGGGGCGCGACGCCGGGATCATCACCGACGACAACTTTGGCAACGCCCGCATCCTCCGGGTCGAGACGGAGCGGGTGCTGCGCCACCTGCGGGAGGGCCGGGTGGCGGTGGTGGCCGGTTTCCAGGGCGTCACGGTCGACGGGCAGGTGACGACGTTGGGCCGCGGCGGCAGCGATACGACGGCGGCCGCGCTCGGTGCAGCCCTGCGGGCCGAGGCGGTGGAAATCTTCAAGGACGTGGAAGGCGTGTACACCGCCGATCCGCGCCTTGTCCCCGATGCGGTACGGTTGGAGCGCCTGAGCTACCGGGAGATTGTGGAGATGGCGCACCTTGGGGCGAAGGTGGTGCACCCGCGGGCCGTGGAAATCGCCATGGAGGGGCGCGTGCCCTTGCGCATCCGGTCCACCGTCGGCGACGGCCCGGGGACCTTGGTGTGCGACGGCTTTGGCGAAGGGCTCGGCCGGGGGGCAGACCGGGTCGTCACGGGCATCGCCCACGTGCCGGGCCGGGTGCAATTCCGGCTGCCCAACGGCGGCAAGCAGGACGGGGACGAAACCGCGCGCGAGGTTTTCACCCAGCTGGGCAAGGCTGGCGTCAGCGCGGACATGATCCACGTCTCGCCCGAGGCGGTGGCGTTCATTGTCGATCAGGGCAGCCGCCGCCGGGCGGAACACGTGCTCCGGAATCTGGGCGTGCCGTTTGAGGTGACCGACGGCCTGGCCAAAGTCTCGGTCGTTGGAGCCGGCATGCACGGCGTGCCCGGCGTCATGGCCCGCGTCTTGCGGGCCATGCACCGGGCCGCAGCGCGGGTGCTCCAGACGACGGATTCCCACGCCAACATCTCGTGCCTGGTGAGCGAGGCCGACGTGGCGCGGGCCGTCCGGGCGCTGCACGACGAGTTTGGCTTGGCGGATGCGTCTCAGCGACAGGAGGCGAGGGTGCATGAAGCTGGGTAGTGTGCTGACGGCGATGGTAACCCCCTTTAAGCCCGACGGGTCGCTGGACCTGGAACAGGCGGCCCGCCTGGCCGCGCACCTGGTGGAGATCGGCAACGACGGGGTGGTGGTGGCCGGCACGACCGGCGAATCGCCGACGCTGACGGACAAGGAGAAGCTGGACCTGTTCCGCGCCGTGGTGGACGCGATCGGCGGCCGGGCGACGGTCATCGCCGGCACCGGGGACTACAACACCGAGCACAGCATCCACCTGACCAAGGAGGCGGAGAAGCTGGGCGTGGACGGCATCATGGCCGTCGTGCCCTACTACAACAAGCCGCCCCAGGAAGGGTTGTACCGGCACTTCCGGGCCATCGCGGAGAGCACGAGCCTCCCGGTGATGCTCTACAACGTCCCCGGCCGCACCAGCACCAACCTGCTGCCGGAAACCGTGGCCCGGCTCGCGGAGATCAGCAACATCGTCGCCATCAAGGAAGCCAGCGGCAGCATGGACCAGGTGTCGGAGATCCGGCGCCGCACGCCGGCTGAGTTCATGATTTATGCGGGCGACGACTCGCTGACACTGCCCATTCTTGCCCTGGGCGGCACCGGCGTCGTGAGCGTCGCCGGCCACCTCGTGGGGCGGCGCATCCGGGCCATGATCGAGGCGTTCCAAAAGGGCGACGTCAAGACCGCTACGGCCATTCACCTGGAGCTTTTGCCGGTGTTCAAGGCCATGTTCATTACCACGAACCCGATCCCGGTGAAGACGGCCGTCAATATGGTCGGCATCCCGGTGGGCCCGTTGCGGCCGCCGTTGTCCGAACCCACTGAAGAACAGCGTCAAGCCCTGCAGCGGGTGCTCAGGGAAGCCGGCCTGCTGGATTAGGCCGGTTTCCGGAGGCCCCGCTGCGGGCCGGCTCAATTGGGAGGAATTGTCTTCGCAATGGCCATTCGCGCCAATTCCATCGCCCTGATCCCCTTAGGGGGACTGGGCGAGATCGGCAAGAACATGTGGGTGGTGGAAACCCAGGACGACATCGTCATCATCGACGCAGGCGTCATGTTCCCGGAAGAAGACATGCTGGGCGTGGACCTGGTCATCCCGGACATCAGCTACCTGAAAGAGCGGAAGAACAAGGTCCGGGGCATTCTCTTGACCCACGGCCACGAGGACCACATCGGCGCCCTGCCGTACGTGCTCAAGGAGCTCAACGTGCCCGTCTACGGCACGCGGCTGACCTTAGGCCTCGTCAACAACCGCCTGCAGGAGCATGCCCTCGACGGCGTGCGGCTGGTGGAGGTGCGGGCGGGCGACCGGGTGCGCATCGGCGGGCTGACTTTTGAGCTCATCCACGTCAACCACAGCATCGCCGACGTCGTGGCCATCGCCATCCCGACGCCTGCAGGCCACATCGTCTTCGCCACCGACTTCAAGTTTGACCAGACGCCCATCGACGGCCGGCCCGCGGACGTGCAAAGGCTGGCAGAGCTGGGCAAGCAGGGCGTCCTGGCCTTGTTTTCGGATTCCACCAACGCCGAGCGCCCCGGCTACACGCTGTCGGAGAAGGTGGTCGGCGATTCGTTTATGGACGTGTTCCGCACGGCGCCCGGGCGCATCCTGGTGGCCACCTTCGCCTCCAACGTGCACCGCATGCAGCAGGTCTTCGACGCGGCGGCGGCTTTCAACCGCAAGGTGTGCGTCATCGGGCGCAGCATGGTCAATGTGGTGCGCATCGCGTCGGAGCTGGGGTACCTGCGTTTCCCTGAAGGCATGCTCATCGACGCGTCCGAGCTCGACCGGTACCCCCACGAGCAGCTGACCATCCTGACGACGGGCAGCCAAGGGGAGCCCATGTCCGCCCTGTCCCGCATGGCCGCGGGCGAGCACCGGCAGGTGGAGATCGTGCCCGGCGACACGGTGGTGATTTCCGCGCACCCCATCCCGGGCAACGAGCGGTTGGTAGGCAAGACGATCAACCAGTTATACAAGCTGGGGGCGGAGGTCATCTACTACGCCTTCAGCGGCATCCACGTCTCGGGTCACGCCAGCCAAGAGGAGCTCAAGTGGATGCTCAACCTGTGCCGGCCGCGGTATTTCGTCCCGATCCACGGCGAGTATCGCATGCTGTGGCACCATGCGCGCCTCGCCCGCGAGGTGGGGGTGCCCGAGGATCACATCTTCCTCCTGGACTTGGGCGACGTGCTTGAGTTCACCGCCGAGGGGCAGGCGGCCGTCACGGGGCGGGTCAGCGCCGGGCAGGTGCTGGTGGACGGCCTGGGCGTCGGGGACGTGGGCACCGTTGTGCTGCGGGACCGGCGGCAGCTCTCCCAGGACGGCATCCTCATCGCCGTCGTGACCATCGACAAGCGCACCGGCGCCGTGGTGGCAGGCCCCGACATCGTCTCCCGGGGCTTTGTTTACGTGCGGGAGTCGGAGGGCCTCTTGGAGGAGGCGCGGGAGCGGCTGCTGGCCACCTTGAGCGAGCGCCACGGGCAGCCCCTGACCGAATGGGCCACCGTGAAAAACAGCATGCGGGAGGTTCTGAGCCGGTTCCTGTACGAGCGCACCAAGCGCCGGCCCATCATCCTGCCGGTGGTCATGGAGGTTTGACACGGCGGCGCGGGCGTCCGTGCGGCTAGTTGCTGCCAATGGGGTAGGTTCCCGCTTGGGCAGGAGGGGGCTAGGCCCCCTTTTTTTGTGCATTTCCGGCTGCCCGGGAACCCATACTAGCCCTTGCTCGAACCGGTTGCCGGACGAAGCGAGGCGGAACATGGAACGGAACCCGATCCCCCAACCCCAGGCCCCCCGCAGCGGGGGCGCAGGCGCCCTCTCGCAGCTGGAAGCCATCCGCCAGTTGGGGCTCGCTGCTGCCCCCAGCCGCTTCGAAAGCCCGTTCCACGTGTTGAGCATCATCGGCCAGATCGAGGGCCACCAGCTTTTGCCGGCCAAAAACAAGACGACCAAGTACGAGCACGTCATCCCGCAGCTGGTGGCCGTCGAGCAGGATCCGAAGATTCGCGGGCTGCTGGTCGTCCTCAACACCGTGGGCGGCGACATCGAAGCGGGGCTCGCCATCGCCGAGATGATCAAGAGCATGTCCAAGCCCACGGTGTCGCTCGTTTTGGGCGGGGGCCACTCCATCGGCGCGCCCATTGCCGTGGCGGCCGACTACAGCTTCATCGTGCCGACGGCCACCATCACCATTCACCCCATCCGCTTGACCGGGCTCGTCATCGGCGTGCCCCAGACCTATGAGTACCTGGACAAGATGCAGGACCGGGTGATCCGCTTTCTCGTGGAGCATTCACGGGTCAGCGAGGCGCGGCTGAGGGAGGTCATGTTCCGCACCGGCGAGCTGGTGCGGGACGTGGGCACGGTGCTTATCGGCAAGGACGCCGTGGAGCTGGGCCTCATCGATGAGCTCGGTGGGCTCGACAAGGCCCTGGCCAAGCTGCGGGAACTGGCCGGCGAACCGTCCCTGGACGCGGTGGGCGGCGGTGAGCCGGAGCCCTCCCTGGAGCAGGGGGACGCACCGCCCGCTGGAGATCCTGATGCCCCGGCACCTGGACGCCCCGCCGACCCCTGGGTGTGGCGAGGCCCGGCACAACTGCCCGACGGGCCGGGGTACGGGGGGCCCTGCGGATGATTCTCTGGACGATCGTGCCCATCGAGTGGGTGCTGGACGATGACCCGGCTTCGCCGCAGGTCGTGGACGTCGCCGTCGGCCACATGCGGCTTTTGCTGGAACCAGGAGCCGACGGCCGCACCCGCATCCAGCGCGTGCTCTCCACCGACCCCGCCGACTACCTGCGCCCGGAGCTCACGCCGGGATTGCCGTGGCCGTGAGACCCCGGGCGCATACCTCCACCCTGCCAGGGCAACACTGCTAAGGGAGGGGGTAGCCCAGGTGGCGAGGCGATCCTTGGCAAAGGCCGCGACAGCTTCATTCGTGATCGTGCTGCTCTCGGCGGTACTCATCGCCGCCCTGGGGCCGGATCCCGTCTACTCCCAATCAACGTACACGGTGCAGCCGGGCGACACCCTCTGGCTCATCGCCCGCCGGTACGGCACTACGGTGGCCGAGCTCCAGCGCCTCAACCCGGGCGTCAACCCGTCCCGCCTTTTGGTGGGCCAGCGGCTGACGGTGCCCAGTGCTGCCCGGCAGGCGTCGGCGCGGGCCGGCGGGGTCACCCGCGCGGAGGACGTGGAGCTTTTGGCCCGGCTCATCGCGGCCGAGGCGCAAGGCGAACCTTACGTGGGCCAGGTGGCGGTCGGAGCCGTCGTCCTCAACCGTGTCAAGAGCCCCGGGTTTCCCAACAGCTTAAGCGGCGTCATCTACCAGCCGCGGGCGTTTGAGTCGGTGGCCAACGGCCTCATTTGGCGGCGGGCGCCCTCCGAGGAAGCGTACCGGGCGGCCCGGGACGCCCTCAACGGCTGGGACCCCACCTACGGGGCACTGTTTTTCTGGAATCCCAGCAAGCCGGTAAGCCGGTGGATCTGGTCGCGGCCGATCATCGTGCGCATCGGCAACCACGTGTTTGCCCGCTGACGCGGGCAAAAGCGGGTGCAGCTCCGGCCCTGGCACGTGGCGTGTGGGCAGGCGGAGGGAGCGGCGTTTGGAGCAGCGGGAACAGCAGGAGCAGCAGGAGGAGCGGGAGCAGCGGACGGAGCGGCGGACAGGAAGCATGACGGCGCTGCTCGTGGTCTTGCTCTTCGCCGCGGCGGCGGTGGCTGGCTGGCAGTGGCGGGAGCGGGCGCAGGTGGAGGCGGAACTGTCCGCCCAGTACCAGCGGGCCTTCTACGAGCTCATCTCTCAAGTGGAAAACACCGAGGTGCTGCTGGCCAAGAGCCTCGTCGCGGCCAGCCCTGGCCAGCAGGTGATCCACCTCACGGACGTCTGGCGGCAGGCCTTTGGCGCCCAGTCCAACCTCAACCAGCTGCCTTTCAACGACGTTTCGCTCTTGCGCACGTCAACGTTCCTGACCCAGGTGGGCGACTACGCCTACGCCCTCGCCCGGCGGGCGGCCCGGGGCGAGGGCGTTACGGACGAGCAGTGGCAGAAACTCCGTGAGCTCAGGGGACAGGCGGGCGTCGTCGTCGAGCAGCTGCATTCCGTCATCGACGACAGCCAGCGCGGCGCTCTCACCTGGCGGGAGGTGCAGCGGCTGGCCGCCCGGCGCTTGGGCCGGGGGGAGAACCGGTTCCGGGACGGCTTTGAGCGGCTGGAGCTGGAGTTGACCGAGTTTCCGACCCTCATCTACGACGGTCCCTTCTCCGACCACATCGAACGGCGGGAACCGCGCGGTCTTACGGGGCCTGCCGTCTCCGAGGACGAGGCGGCGGTGATTGCCCGCGAGTTTAGCGGGGCGGGGGAGGGCGCTTCGGTGCGGGTGACCGGTGAGGCGGACGGCCCGATCCAGGCATACGCCGTACGGGTGGAACGGGAGAGAGGCGATAGCGCCGTCGAGCTGCACGTGAGCCGGCAGGGCGGCCACGTGGTGTGGATGCTGGACGGGCGTTCGGTGGGCGAGCCGGTCTTGTCTCTCGAGGAGGCGGTCCAGCGGGCACGGGAATTTCTCGCCAAGCGGGGCCTTTCCAGCATGGAACCCACGTGGGCGAGCTCGTCCCAAGGCAGGGCCGTCATCCCGTTTGTTTTCGTACAAGACGGCGTACGCATTTACCCGGACCTGGTCAAGGTAACCGTCGCACTGGACGACGGCGCGATCATCGGCTACGAGGCGTTGGGCTTTCTCATGTCCCATCACCCGCGAACGCTCCCCGCCCCTCAGCTTGGCGAAGCGAAAGCCCGGGAGCGCCTGCACCCCGCACTCTCAGCCGAGACGGGAAGACTCGCCCTCATTCCCCTCGAAACCTTGGACGAAGTGTTGACCTGGGAATTCCCCGCCTACCTCGACGGCGACCCGTACGTCGTGTACATCAACGCCCTCACCGGCGCGGAGGAGCAGATTCTCAAGCTCCTGCCCACGGGCGAAGGAACCCTCACCCTTTAACCGCCCGCCCGGCCAGCGCGGGCCGCCGGTGCCGGAGAGCTAGGGGCGGCCTCCCGCGCGATCCCCTGGCAGGAGCGGTTTTCCATGAAACGAACTACAACACGGTAGCGGGGATTGGTGTTTTATTCCTGCGGGGTGCTGGGGATGGTGGGCGGCCGGTGACGGCAGAAAACACCGGCAGCCGCGGGCGGGCACGGCTGTTGGCGTCCGTGGCTGTCATCGCGCTTTGGCTCACAGGGGCGGCGTTGTGGGAGCGGCTTGGGCTGTGGCTTGTGCGCACCGCGGCTGCCGAGCACCGCACGGTGGAGGACAGCTTCACGGCCCTGGCCATGGTGGTGCGGGACGAGGTGCTGGTGACCGCTCCGGCGGACGGGCGTGTCTACATTCTCGTGAGCGACGGCAACCGCGTGCGCGCCCAGTCGGTGGTGGCCAGCGTCATGACGGCGTCGGGCGAGCGCCTCGTGCAAGCGCCCACCGCCGGCAACGTGTACTTTTTTTGGGACGGCTGGGAACAGCAGGTCAACCTCGATCTGCTGCTGCACCGCGCGGTCCGGCAATGGCGCGAGGTGCAGCCGTCGCCGGGACGCACCGTTGACGGCCAGCTGGTGCGGACCGGCGAGCCGGTCGCCCGCATCGTGGGAGGCCACCGCATCCGCTTGTACCTGGATCTGCCCGACGGCGTCTCGCTTGCGCCCAACCAACGGGTCGAGCTGCGCATCGCTGCCGTGACGGACCAGAAAGTTGGGGCGCGGGTGGTGGCGCTGGGCGGCGGGAACCCGGCCGCGGCCTTGCTCGAGCTCGATCGGTATCTGCCCGTCCTGGACGCGGCCCGCTGGGTCGATGTGGAGCTCGTGCGCGCCCGGCACCAGGGCGTCGTTGTGCCGGTGGAGGCCATCGTCTGGGACGGGGAGCGCCCCGGGGTGTACCTGCGCGGGGAAACCCGGGTGGTGTTTCGCCCGGTGCGGGTTGTCGCCCAGGTCAAGGAGTGGGCCGTCGTGGACGGCATTTCGCCCGGCGACGCGGTGGTGACCAATCCCGGCCGGCTGGCGGGCCGCTAGCGAGCCCGCGCTTTGAGCAGTTTGCTCTCGGGAAGCCGCTCAAGCAGGGGTGGCGCAGGAAATGGAGAATTTCGCAGAAAACTTAGCCCGGATCCGGGCCCGCATCGCGGCAGCTGCGGAGCGGGCCGGCCGGGATCCTGCGGGCGTCACGCTGATCGCGGTTACGAAAAACGTCGACAGCGCCACCGTCCAGGAGGCGGTGGCCGCCGGCGTGACCGACATCGGGGAAAACCGGGTGCAGGAGGCCCGGGCCAAGTTTCCCATGTTGCCGGCGGGCGTGCGCCGGCACATGATCGGGCACCTGCAGACCAACAAGGTCAAGCAGTGCCTGGAGCTTTTTGATGTGATTCATTCGCTGGACCGGCTGCCCTTGGCCGAGGCCATTTCCCGCCGGGGGCAAGCCCTCGGCAAGGTCGTGCCGGTGCTGGTGCAGGTCAACGTCGCAGGCGAGGAAACGAAGCACGGCCTTGCGCCCGGAGAGGTGCTGGACTTCGTACGGACCGTCGCTGAGCTGCCCGGACTGGCGGTCAAGGGCCTCATGACCATGGCGCCGCTGGTGGACGACCCGGAGGCAGCCCGGCCCGTCTTCCGGGAACTGCGGCGCCTGGCGGACGCGGTGGCCGACGCGGGCATCCGGGGGGTGAGTATGGAATGGCTTTCTATGGGGATGAGCAACGACTTCGAAGTGGCCGTAGAGGAGGGCTCGACGATGGTACGGATCGGTACGTCTCTCTTCGGCCCCAGGCGAGCGTAACCAAGGACGGCGGCGGGCGCCGCCTCATGGACCGGGTTTTCGGTTTCCTTGGGATCGAGCCGGAAGAAGCCGCGGCTCAGGAGGAACAGCTTCTGCCGCCGACCAAGCCCCGCCCGGAACCCAATGCCCGCAAGGGCCGCCTGGTCAGCCTGCCCGGGGCGCGTCGCGAAGAGCAGCGCTTCAGCGTCGTGGTGCAAAAGCCGGCCAGGTTTGAGGATGTTCAGGCCGTCGTCGACTGCCTCAAGGAGAGGCGGCCCGTGATCCTGTCGGTGGACGCGGTGTCCAAGGACGTCGCCAGGCGGTTGGTGGACTTCGTCATGGGCGCGGCATACGCGTTGGACGGCCGCATGCACCGGCTCGGGGACGCCCTGTTCCTCTTCACCCCGAGCAATGTCGGCATCGATGTGGCCGACAGCGGCGCCGACTTGGCCGCCGGCGACGACTTCGACGACCCGGAAGACCGGGAGGTGTAGCGGTTTGGCGCAGGCGGAGCCGGCGCAGGAACGCGCCAACACGCCTCGTGCGCGCACCTTGGCTTGCATCGGCGTCGGGGCCATGGGAGAGGCGCTGGTGAGGGGCATCCTCCGGGCGGGGCTCATCCCGCGGGAGCAGGTCTGGGTGACCGACGCCGACCAGGAAAAGCTGGCACGGGTCGCCCAGGAGCACGGCGTGCATGCGGCCACTAATCCGGAAGCGGCGCGGGTGGCCGACACCGTCATCGTGGCGGTGAAGCCCCACCTGGTGGCGCCGGTGCTGCGGGAGATCGGCCCCGCGCTCAAGGACGGCGCGTGCGTCATCTCCATTGCGGCCGGGGTGCCGCTCAAGGTCATCGAAGGCAACTTGCCGCCCGGCACCGCGGCGATACGGGCGATGCCCAACACACCCTGCCTCATCGGTCAAGGGGCCATCGCGCTGGCGCCGGGGCGGCGCGCCTCGGCTGAGCAAGTTGCGGAGGCGCAGCGGCTCTTTGGCGCGCTGGGGTTGACGGTGCTCGTCAACGAGTCGCACATGGACGCTGTCACCGGTTTGAGCGGTTCCGGGCCGGCGTATGTGTATCTATTTATCGAGGCTTTGGCCGACGGGGGCGTCCTGGCTGGGCTGCCGCGGGATGTGGCCCTGCGGCTCGCCGCCCAGACGGTGGCCGGTGCCGCCCGCATGGTGCTGGAAACCGGGCGCCACCCGGGCGCGCTGAAGGACATGGTGACGTCGCCGGCCGGCACGACCATCGCCGGTGTGAGTGTGTTGGAGGACCGGGGCTTTCGCGGCGCGACCCTGCGGGCGGTGCAGGCGGCCGCGGCCCGCTCCGCCGAGCTCGGCCGGCTGGCAGGACAGGAGGCGGGCGATTGATCGGGCTTATCCGGCTGGTCGACACGTTGTTCGAAGTCTACTCGTGGTTGCTCATTATCCGCATCTTGCTCACCTGGTTCCCGGTGGACCCCTACAACCCGGTGGTGCGATTCATCGCCCGGGTGACGGATCCTTTCCTGCGGCTCTTCCGGGGTATATTGCCCCCCATCGGGATGCTGGATTTGTCGCCGATTTTGGCCTTCATCGTGCTCAACCTGCTCCGGCGGCTGGTCGTCAACGTCCTGTGGTCCATCGCATTCTGATGTTGCGGCGGGCCGAGTGGGGAAGGGGGAAGCCTTCCATCGAAGGGGAACGGGAACGACTGCTCGGGCACTTGACCGACCCCGATGAGCGGCTGCTCGGGGCGAGGGTGCTGGACCTGGCCGGCAAGGCCTACGCCGAGGACAAGCCCCAGGCGACCGGTTTCCTCGACCCGCGCCAGCGGGACGTGGCCGAGGGCGTGCTGCGGGCGGTCGAGGGTGTACGCTGGGTGGCTGTGGGCGGGTTGCCTGGGGCTGAACGGCGCCGCATTGTCATCTACCCTGACTACTTCCCCCAGGAGGCGGTCGAGGCGCCCTTGGCGGCTGTGGAGATCACGGGTCCTGGGGTGAGCGAGCTGCGGCACGGCGACGTCTTAGGGGCGATCCTCGGCGCCGGCGTCGAGCGGGACCAGGTCGGGGACATCGTGCTGGCGGGTGACCGATGGCAGGTCCTGGTCACGCCGCAGTTGGCCGAGTTTCTTTGCACCCACCTGCGCCGGGCGGGCCGGGTGGAGGTGAGCGTGCGGCTCATCGACCCCGAGCAGGTCGAAGCGCCCGCGGCGCGGGTAAAGGAGATCCGGGCTACCGTTGCCTCGCCACGGCTGGACGCGGTGGCCAGCCTGGCGTTTGGTACGTCCCGGACCAAAATGGCCAGGGACATCCGGGCCGAGCGCGTCAAGGTCAACTGGAAAGTGGTCTCCGACCCCGCGGCCAGTGTCAAGGAAGGCGACGTGATCTCGATGCGGGGGCGGGGACGGGCTGTCGTGGAACGGCTGTCGGGGCTGACCCGGAAAGGGCGGAGCGGCATCACGTTGAAGCGATATTTTTGAAGGTTTCTTAGGCTGATTTCGTCAAGTGGGAGAAGCCAGACAGGGATCGGGGTGGACGGTCCCAGGACTACTGGGGGGGCGAGGAAGATGCTCAAGCCGCGCGATCTGGCCAGGGTTGAGTTCAAGCGAGTCTTTCGCGGGTACAACCCAGAGGAAGTGGATGAGTTTGTCCACAAGGTTGTCGGCGAGTACGAGGCGCTGTACCAGCGCAACCAGGAGCTCGAGGAAGAAAACCGGGCCTTGAAGGCGCGGGTGCAGAAGTTCGAGCAGAGCGAGGGGCAGTTTGAAGAAGCATTGGCCCTGGCCCGGCAGACGGCCCGCGACCTCAAGGCGGCCGCCGAGCAAAAGGCCAACGCGATCCTCGCCGAGGCCCGGGCGGAGGCGGCGCAAATCCTGCGCCGGGCCCGGGAGAAGGTACAGGCTCACGCAGAGCGGGTGGCGGAGCTGACGCGGCAAGAGGAGGCGTTCCGCACCCGCTTCCGGGAACTGCTCGAGTCCTACTGGGCCTTGCTGGAGGAGGAGCGCCGCGAGGCGGAGCACCTGACCCGCACCGTGCGGGCGCTGGCGGAAGCCGCCGCGTCCATCGAGGGGGCGGACGAGGAAGCGCCCGCATCGGACCGCGGAGACAGCCGCGGCAGCGACACAGCCCGGACCGGCGCGGGTCGCAGGGGCGGCGCCGAGCCCGAGCCGGAGGCTGAGCCTGAACCTGAGCCTGGATCCGAGCCCGAACGCGTCGCGGGCGGTCCCGTTTACCGTCCCGAGTGGGAGCTGCCCTTTGAGGACAGCGATGAAACGCGCCGCCTGCCGGCCGTCGACAGCAAAGGCGAGGGCCCGCGGGGCGCCGGGACGTCCGGGTGGGGAAAGGCCAGCGCCCGGGAGGAGGACTTTTGATCAGTGCTCATTGACTACCACATGCACCTCGAGCGGGACGAGGTCACCGGGCCGTGCCCCTACACCGTCGCCCGCATCGAGGAGTACGTCCGGGCGGCGGAAAGGCGAGGCGTCGCGGAGATCGGCATCAGCGAACACTGCCACCGCTTTGCCGAGTTTCGCGACCTTTTCCGGCCTATCTATGAAGCCCCCGGGGCCGACCATCCGGGCGTAGCGTGGCTGCGCGACAACTTCTATGAAACGCTGGACCGCTACGTGGAGGCGGTGGAGCACGCCAAGCAGCGAGGGCTACCGGTGAAGCTGGGGCTCGAGGTAGACTGGCTGCCCGGGGCCGAGGCGCGGCTGCGGGAGATTCTCGCCCCTTATCCGTGGGATTACCTGATCGGCTCCGTGCACTTCCTGGACGGGTGGCCGATCGACGTATCTCCCGACTACGGCTGGCCGGAGCGGGACGTGGCCGAGGTGTACCGGGTGTATTTCACGACCCTCGGGGACGCCGCCCGCAGCGGCCTCTTTGACATCCTGGCCCACCCTGACCTCGTGAAGAAGTTTGGTCACCGCATGGACGACCCCGCGAGCCTATATCGCCTCTACCAACTGGTGGTGGACGCCGCCCGCCAAAGCGGGACCGCCATCGAGATCAGCACCGCGGGCTTGCGGTACCCGGTCAAGGAGCTTTACCCTGCACGGGCGTTTCTGGAGCTGGCGGCGCAGGCCGGTCTAGCCGTTACCTTTGCCTCCGACGCGCACGATCCCGCCATCGTCGGCCAAAACCTGCAACGGGCCGCCGGGGCCGCGCGCGCCGCGGGGTGCCGTCATCTCGCGCGTTTCACTCGGCGCCGCCGGGAGCTCATACCCATCTAACAACCCATCCTCGGGACCGGGAGCGCCGGTCCCGGCACCTTTCCAGGGGGTGAGCCGGCCGCATGAGCTACGACGCGGACGTCATTATTGTCGGGGCCGGGCTCGCGGGCTTGGTCGCCGCGTGCGAGGTCATCGACGCCGGGCGCCGGGTCATCATCGTGGATCAGGAGCCGGCGGCGTCGCTGGGCGGGCAGGCATTCTGGTCGTTGGGTGGGCTGTTTCTGGTCGACAGCCCGGAGCAGCGGCGCTTAGGGATCCGCGACTCTTATGAACTGGCCTGGAGCGACTGGCTGGGTTCGGCGGGTTTCGACCGGGAGGAAGACTACTGGCCGCGCCGGTGGGCAGAGGCTTATGTGGCGTTTGCCGCCGGGGAGAAGCGTTCCTGGCTCGTCCAGCGGGGCATCAAGTTTTTCCCGATCGTCGGCTGGGCGGAAAGAGGCGGGTGGCTCGCAGGCACCCACGGCAACTCGGTGCCGCGTTTCCATATCACATGGGGCACCGGCCCGGGGGTGCTGGAGCCGTTTGTCCGGCGGGTGCGGGAGGGGGAGGCCGCGGGGCTGGTGCAGCTCAAGTTCCGCCACCGCGTCACCGAGCTTTTGGTCGAGAACGGCGCCGTGCAAGGCGTCGCTGGACAGGTGCTCGAGGAGAGCCGTGTCCAGCGGGGGCAGCCCAGCTCCCGCGTGGCGGTGGGCGACTTCCAGTTGCGGGCCCAGGCCGTCATCATCACCTCCGGCGGCATCGGGGCCAATTTCGACCTGGTGCGGGCCAACTGGCCTGCTCGCTTGGGAAAGCCGCCTGAGCAAATGGTGTCGGGCGTGCCCGATCACGTGGACGGGAGCATGTGGAGCGTGGCGGAACGGGCCGGCGCGCGCATCATCAACCGGGACCGTATGTGGCATTACACGGAGGGCGTACAAAACTGGAACCCCATCTGGACCCGCCACGGCATCCGCATCCTGCCGGGCCCGTCTTCGTTATGGCTGGACGCCCTCGGGCGCCGGCTGCCGCCACCGCTCATGCCCGGTTTCGACAGCCTTGCGACGCTGGAACACCTGCGCACGACCGGCTTCGACTGGAGCTGGTTCATCTTGACGCAAAGGATCATCGAGAAAGAGTTCGCCTTGTCGGGGTCGGAGCAAAATCCGGACCTGACGGGTCGCAACTGGCGGCTGACCATACAGCAGCGCCTGATGCCGGGGGCGCCCGGGCCCGTGGAGGCGTTCAAGCGGCGGGGTGCGGATTTCGTCGTGGCCGGCAACTTGCGCGAGCTGGTGGACAAGATGAACCGGCTGACGGGGGAACCGCTTTTGGACTATGCGCAAGTGGAGCGGGAAGTGCGGCTGCGGGACTGGCAGCTTGAGAACAAATTTGCCAAGGACGCGCAGATCATGGCCATCCACAACGCCCGCCGCTACCTGGGCGACCGGCTCGCGCGGGTGGCCAAGCCCCACCGGCTGCTGGACCCGGGCGCCGGGCCGCTCATCGCGGTGCGGCTGTGGACGCTGACGCGCAAGACCTTAGGAGGCCTGGAGACGGACTTGGAAGCCCGGGTGCTGCGGCATGACGGGCAGCCGCTGCCGGGGCTGTACGCGGCCGGCGAGGTCGCCGGCTTCGGCGGCGGGGGCATGCACGGGTACCGGGCGCTGGAAGGCACGTTCCTGGGCGGCTGCATCTTTTCGGGCCGGGCCGCCGGGCGGGCTGCCGCCAAGGCGGTCGGCTGATCGGGGACGAGGCCGCCCGCCGCGGGCAATCCGGCGGGCGTCAGCGTTTGCACCCCGTCATGAACCGCGTCAGCTGTTGGCCGTGGCCATGCTGGCCTCGCGCCGCGCAAGCCTCTCCTCGGCGATGAGCAGCGCCGCCTGGTGCGTGCTGATGCCGCGCTCCTCCGCCATGGCCAGGGCGCGGGCGACCTTGTCCCGGATGGTGGCTACCTGCCGGTAGGCCCGCTCCCGGTCGTAGCCGCCTGGCGCAAGCTCCGCCGCCACGTTGATGACCCCGCCGCCGTTGATGATGAAGTCGGGCGCGTAGAGAATGCCCCGTTCCTGCAACGCTTCGGCGTGGCGCGCTTCGGCCAGCTGGTTGTTGGCCGAGCCGGCCACAATGCGGGCCTTGAGGCGCGGGACGGTGCTGTCGTTGATCGCGCCGCCCAGGGCGCACGGCGAGAAAACGTCGCACTCGACGTCATAGATAGCGTCGGGCTCCACCGCCGTGGCGCCAAACGCGGCCACCGCCCGCTGCACCTTCTCGGGGAAGATGTCCGTGACGATGAGCTGGGCGCCTTCCTTGTGCAGGTGCTCGCACAGATGCCATCCGACGGCGCCGAGCCCCTGGACCGCCACCCGGCGGCCCGCGAGGCTGTCATCGCCGAAAAGATGCTGCAGGCAAGCCTTGATGCCGTTGTAGACGCCGTAAGCCGTTGCCGGCGAGGGATCGCCACTTTTGCCCGGCAGGCCGGCGACGTGGGTCGTCATCCGCTGCACCGCCAGCATGTCCTCAGGCGATGTGCCCACATCCTCTGCGGTGATGTACGCGCCGCCGAGCCGCTCCAGGCAGCGACCGAAGGCCTCAAAAAGCTCCGGGGACTTGTCCTTGCGGGGGTCGCCGATGATGACCGCCTTGCCGCCGCCCAACGGCAGGCCCATGGCGGCGTTTTTGTAAGTCATGGCTTTGCTCAGCCGCAGCACGTCATGGAGGGCTTCTTCCTCGTCCCGGTAGGGCCACATGCGGCAGCCGCCTAGGGCGGGCCCCAACCGGGTACTGTGGATGGCCACAATGGCTCGCAGCCCGGTGGCCTGATCGTGGAAAAACACGACCTGCTCGTGCCCTTCGGCCTGCATGGCGGCCAACGTCTTCATCCTGCACATCGCCTCCTGTGACGGGCTTCACAGCCTGAAAAATATAAAGGGCCGCTGCCTTTTTGGACAGCGACCCGGATTGCGCATCTGCAGGTTTTGATGACAGGAATTCTCATCCTGTACAGCCCCTTTCCCGGCGCCGCGAACCGCGCGTCAGGAGGACGGCTAAATCTATTACTATTATACTCTATGCGCACAAAGAGGTGAAGTCACCCGTTGCTCAAAAGTGCATGCCAGCGTTTTCCACCAGTTCCGCGACCCAAGGCGAGATGTCCTGCCGATCGGTTAGCACCGCCGCGGCCCGATCGCTGCGACCCACCAGTCCCGGAACGGTGTCGATGGTAAAGTCCTCGGGTTGGCAAGTCTCCAGTTCTTCCCACGTGACCGGCATGGACACCGTCGGGCGTTTCCCGGGGCGGACGCTGTAAGCGGCGACGATGGTTTTGCCCGGCAAGTTCTGCAGGTGGTCGAGATAGACGCGACCGCGGCGGTCCCTCACCCGGCGTTCGACGGTGGCTTCGTCAGGGAACAGATCCGCCACAACGCGGCCGATGAAACCGGCGAAGCGGCTCGTGACGCTGTATGGGTGCTCAGGCACAACGGGAATCACGATGTGCACGCCCGTGGCGCCTGAGAGCTTGGGATAGCCCCGCAAGCCCAAGCGGTCGAGCACCTCCTTGACCACCAGGGCGATACGGCGAGCCTCGCGGAAACCGGACGGGGGGTCGGGGTCCAAGTCGATGACGATCCGGTCGGGTTTCTCCGGCGAGTCGATGGAGGATAGCCAAGGGTGCAGCTCGATGCAGGCCTGGTTGGCCAGCCAGACGAGCGTCGCCGTGTCCTCGGCGAGGATGTAGTCGATGGGTTTCTCCTCGCCTTCGACACGATGGGTGCGCACCCAGTTGGGCGTGTGGGCGGGCGCGTTCTTTTGGTAAAACGATTCGCCCTTCACGCCGTCGGGAAACCGGGTCACGGTCAGGGGGCGACCCCGCAGGTGCGGCAGCAGTACCGGAGCGATCTCGGTGTAGTAGCGGATGAGGTGCGCCTTGGTGTACCCGCCCTGGGGCCAGAGCACCTTGTCGAGATTTGTCAGCCGGATGACGCGGCCGTCGACCGTCACCGGCACCGACGCTTGGGTGGCCATCCCGCTCACGGCTCCTCCGGCAGGCCTGCCGCTGTCCATACGGGCGGGAGCACGCACTCTCGCGGCTCTTTGTCGTCCCGCAAGCCGCGGAAGGCCGGGTGGCGCAGTTGCCCGGCCGGTGTGAGCTCAAAGTAGCCGACCCGGGCCACAAGGCGCGGCAGCACCCACTGCATTCCCTTTGGGGGCGGCCCCATGCCCGCGGCGGCAAAGGGCGGGACGGCCGTGCGTAGCGGCAAGAGGCGCCGCATGATCTCGGCCCGCGTGGCCGCGGCGAAACCGGTGCCCACGTTGCCCACGTAAACCAGCTCGCCACCGTCGGGGTGACGATACAGGCCCAACGCCAGCGACCGGAAATCCAACGCGCCCCGGGGGGCGTACCCGCCGATGACGCAGTCAAGTTCCTGTTCCCGCCGCACCTTGAGCCAATAGCGGGTGCGCCGTCCCGGGACATAGGGGCTGTCGACCCGCTTGGCCACGACGCCTTCGAGCCCGCGATTCACGCAGGCGGCGTAAAGGTCACGGCCCCGTGCGAGGACGGCGCGGGACAGGGCCGTGTGGTCCGTGTCGCCTTGCCAGGCCGACTCCAGGGCTGCCCGGCGAGCTTGCCAGGGGACGGACAAGAGATCGCGGCCACCCGTGTGCAGCAGGTCAAAAACCACGTACACCGCCGGGTACGTCTCCGCGGCCCGCTGGATAGCGGCGGCCGACGTGAGCAGATTGCGCCGCTGCACCCGGTGGAAGCTGGGCGCCCCGGCCTCAAAGACGCAGATTTCGCCGTCCAGCACGGCGGAGCGGAGATTGACGGCCTGCCCGATGTCCTGAAGCTCAGGGAACTGGTTGGTGATGTCGCGGCCGGTGCGGCTGAAAAAACGGGCTCGTCCGTTTTCCAGCCGGCTCAAGCAGCGAATGCCGTCCCACTTCACCTCAAAGGCGTAGGTGGGGGAGTCGAAGGGGGCGGGGATTGGCGTCGCCAGCATCGGTTTCCAGTCCATCACCGCCGCGGCCGGCTCCGGCTCGCGCCGGCGGGCACCGGTTCGCGCTCCTTTTGCTGGTTTCCAGGCTGCCCGGCGCTATTGTCAGGGTGTGGTGCAGCAGTTGCCCCGTTCTTGGCGGTGGCCCGGAGGCTCGCCTCCAGGGCCGCCATGAGGTCCGCCACGCGTTCCGTCGGCGGCGGTGCGGGCGCCCGGGTCACCTCTTCGCCGCGCACCTTCTCGTTGATGAGGGCGATGAGGGCGCGGCGGTACTCGTCGTCGTACTGTTCCGGGTTGAAGGGCTCGGACAAGTTTTCGACCAGCTGAACCGCCATGGCCAGCTCCCGGTCGCTTAGGGCTACTCGACCCGTGACCCCTTCAAGGGCCTGGGGTGAGCGGATCTCGTCGGGGTAGAACATGGTTTCCATGACCAGCACGTCGCCCCGGACCCGGACACAGCACAGGGAACCTTTTGAGCGCAGCACGACCCGGGCGAGCGCAATGCGCCGCGTCTGCTGCAGAGCCTGCCGGAGCAGGTGGTAGGCTTTTTGGCCGCCGTCAGCGGGTTCGAGGTAGTAGGTCTTGTCAAAGTAGATGGGGTCGATCTCCTCGAGCTGCACGAACTGCTGGATGTCGATGGTGCGGGTGCCCTCGACAGCCAGGTCGGCCAGCTCCTCGTCGGTCACGAGGACGTAGCGGTCCTTGTCGTACTCGTAGCCCCGGACGATCTCCTCCTGGGCCACCTCCCGCTGGCAGTGGGGACAGAACTTCACGTAACGGATGCGGCTGCCGCAGACAGAGTGGAGCTGGTTGAAGGAGACGTCCTTGCGCTGGGTCGCGGGGTAGATCTTAATCGGGATGTGCACCAGGCCAAAGCTGACGGCGCCCTTCCAGAGTGCCTGCATGCCGCTGGCAGCTCCTTTCTCCCGTCCGTAGGTTGCCACAGGAGTGGGACACGTACTCCTAGAGAGGATATGCCGTT
>DATCLD010000033.1:0-3946 GCA_036564115.1 Limnochordales bacterium | reverse complement strand
CCGGGATACACCAGGACGACTTCCAGCCAGTTGCGGGCCGCCGGGTCCCGGGTCAGCGCCGCCTCGATGTCGCGCTTGATATCCTGCCACAGGCCCAAGCAAACCCCTCCCAGAAAGAAAAAACTCCGCGTCTTGCGCTGTGCGCAGAGACGGGAGTTGTCCCGCGGTTCCACTCTGCTTGGGAGACGGGCTCAAACAAAGCGCCGCTCCCCGCTTTAGGCGCTCTAACGGGCGCACCCGGCCTATCACCTACTCCCCGGCCCCGCAGCCTCCACGGACTGGGCGCGGTTTCGGCGGGCAGCTCAGGGGGGCAATTCACGCTGCGGCCAACCCAGGCCGCTTTCAGCCGGCGGCGGCCCTCTCTGGCGGGCGTCCCCGCAGCGCTACTGAGTCCCCGTCATCGCTTTTGCAGGGCGTTGCGCTGTTCTTGGGGCATTATACCATAGGCCCGATGGGTGTCAAGGGATGTCTGAACTGTGGGACATATTCTATGCAGCAAGGGAAGCCATCCCGGCATGTGGAAAGTCGTGTGGGTTTACCCAGTGAGAGAAGAAATACATTAACCCGGGTTGCCACGGAGCACGGGGCCGGTATATTGCCCATGCACCCGTTGGAGAATACGCCCGGACCAGGAAAGCGAGGCGATAGGATGTCGACCGAACGTCAGGAGGCCGTCCTGCTGCCGCATCAGAAAGATAAGGACCACCTCGTTAATTTATACCGCAAGATGTACCTCATCCGCCGCTTCGAGGAGCGGGCCGCCGAAGCCTACACCCAGGGCAAGATCGGCGGTTTCCTCCATCTCGCCATCGGCGAGGAGGCGGCCAACGTGGGCACCATCGTGGCCCTGCGGGACGACGACGACGTGTTCACCCACTACCGCAGCCACGGCCACGCCCTGGCGCGCGGCATGGACCCCGGCGCCGTGATGGCGGAGCTCTACGGCAAAGCGACCGGCGTTTCCCGAGGCCGGGGCGGGTCCATGCACCTGGCCAGCCTCGAGCACCACTTCTGGGGCGGCTACGCCATCGTCGGCGGGCACATCCCCTTGGCCGTAGGCATGGCCTTGGCGCACCAGTACCGGGGCCTTGACCGCGTGGTGCTGTGTATCTTCGGTGATGGCGCAGTCAATACGGGTGCGTTTCACGAAGCCCTCAACATGGCCGGCGTCTGGAAGCTGCCGGTCGTCTTCGTGGTTTCCAACAACCTGTACGGCATGGGCACGGCTATCGAGCGCTCGTCGGCCGTGACGGAAGTGTACAAGCGGGCCGCTGCGTACAACATGCCCGGCCAGCGCGTCAACGGCAACGACGTGCTGGAAGTGGAGGCGGCGGTGCGGGCGATGGTCGAGCGCGCCCGGGCGGGCGAAGGCCCGTCCCTGGTCGAGTTGGTCACCTACCGCTTCCGCGGCCACTCCATGGCGGACGCGGAGCTTTACCGCTCCAAGGAAGAGGTGGAGCGGTACAAGGCACGCGACCCGATCGTGTCTTTCCGGCGCCGTCTCGAAGAACAAGGGGTTGCGGACGCAGCCACCCTTGACGCGATCGAAAAGGAAGTCGAAGCCACCGTCGAGGCGGCGGTCCGGTTTGCCGAGGAGAGCCCGGAACCCGACCCCGACACCCTTTTTGACCACGTCTATGTCAATCCGTAAACGGGTCTCGCGGCGCGAGAGTCAGGCGAAGGAGGTACGGTGACCGTGGCGGACATCACATATCGCGAAGCCCTGCGGCAAGCGCTGCGGGAAGAGATGCTCCGCGATGAGAGCGTATTCCTGTTGGGCGAGGACATCGGCGCCTATGGCGGGTCCTACGCCGTCACGAAGGGCCTGTTGGAAGAGTTCGGCGAGAAGCGGGTCAAGGATACGCCGATCTCGGAAACGGCCATCATCGGGGCGGCCGTCGGGGCGGCCATGGACGGCCTGCGGCCCGTGGCTGAGATCATGACCATCAACTTCACATTGGTCGCGATCGACCAGATCATCAACAACGCGGCCAAGATCCACTACATGTTTGGCGGCCAGTTCCGCTGCCCCGTCGTCATCCGCACCGTCGGCGGCGGCCGGCGGCTGGCGGCCACCCACTCGCAAAACCTCGAGGTGCTTTTCGCCCACATCCCCGGGCTCAAGGTGGTGGCGCCCGCGACGCCCTATGACGCCAAGGGCCTGCTGAAGGCGGCCATCCGGGACGACGACCCGGTGATCTTCATCGAGCACAGCCTGCTCTATAGCACCCGTGGCCCCGTTCCCGAGGAGGACTATGTGGTGCCCATCGGCGTCTCAGACATCAAGCGGCGGGGCCGCGACGTGACCATCGTCGCCTACTCCCGCATGGTGCGGGAAGCCCTCATCGCCGCCGAGGAACTGGCGAAAGAGGGCATCGAGGCCGAAGTCGTCGACCTGCGGACCTTGCGGCCCTTGGACATGGGTCCGGTGCTCGACTCGGTAGCCCGCACCAATCGGGCCGTGGTGGTGAGCGAAGACTGGCGCAGCTTTGGCATCGGCGCCGAAGTGGCGGCTCGCATCCAGGAGGAGGCCTTCGACGATTTGGACGCGCCCGTGCTGCGGGTCAGCCAGCTGGAGGTGCCGACGCCTTACGCTGCGAACTTGGAAAAGCTGGCGTTTCCCGGCAGCCGGCAGATCGTGGAGGCGTGCCTGGAGGTGCTCAACATCCGCGTCGGTGCGCCGGTCGCGGCCGGCTGATCAACGGCTCGCCAGGGAGGGACGTTTGTGGCCAAGCTGACCATGCCCCAGATGGGGTTTGACATGCAGGAAGGCACCCTGGTGCGCTGGCTCAAACAGCCCGGCGACCAGGTGCAGCGCGGCGAAGCTATCGCCGAGGTGGAAACCGACAAGGCGGTCGTGGAGATCGAGTCGTTCCACACCGGCGTCGTAAAAGAACTGTTGGTGTCCGAGGGGACGACGGTGCCCGTCGGCACGCCCATCGCGATCATCGACACGGGGGACGAGGAGGGCACGGGTGAAACCGACGCCGGGCCCGCAAGCCAGGCGGCCCAGTCCCCTGCCCCGCCGTCCGCCCAGCCGGTGCCCGCGCCGGGAGCGCCCGAGCCGGCGGCGCCTGCGGCCGGCCCCTCTGCGGCGGTCGCGGCGGCAACCGGTACCTGGCCTGGTGGGCCAACGGCCCCGGCGGCCGTGGCGCCACCGTCGGTGCAACACGGCGCCCGGCGCCTGAAGGCCTCTCCGCTGGCCAGGCGGCTGGCGTCGGAGTACGGGATCAACCTGCAGGAAATCGCCGGCAGCGGCCCCGGCGGACGAATCGTGAAGCAGGATGTCCTGGCGGCGGTCGCGGCGCTCAGAGGCGCTGCCCCTGGAGCTCCCGCCGCTCCTGCCGCTCCGGCTGCTCCCGCTGCCCCCGCCGTGCCTGCCGCGCCCGCCCCGGCCGCTGCGGCAACGGCGGCGCCGCGGGCAGATTCTGTGGTGCCCATGTCCCGCATGCGCCAGACCATCGCCCGGCGCATGGTCGAGAGCAAGCAGCAGGCACCCCACTTCTACGTCACCATGGCCATCGAGATGGACCGGGCCATGGAGCTGCGGGAGCAGCTCAAGCAGCTGCCCGACGTGCCGCCGATCTCCGTCAATGACCTTGTCCTCAAGGCGACCGCCATCGCGCTAACGCGCCACCCGCGGCTCAACGCTTCCTTGGAAGGCGACGCGATCCGCGTCCATGGGGCGGTGCATTTGGCCATGGCCGTCGCGCTGGATGACGGGCTCATCACGCCTGTCATCCGGGACTGCCACGCCAAGTCGCTGGTGGAGATCGCCCGCGAGGCGCGGGAGCTGGCGGAAGCTGCCCGGGCCGGGCGGCTTAAGCCCGAGCACTACCAGGGCGGCACCTTCACCGTCAGCAACCTGGGGATGTTTGGCGTCGAGGAGTTCGCCGCCATCATCAACCCGCCGCAAGGGGCGATCCTGGCGGTCGGCGCCGTGACG
>DATCLD010000032.1:0-1632 GCA_036564115.1 Limnochordales bacterium | reverse complement strand
ACCCCTCCTTAACTAGGCTTGTCTGAGAATGCGCTCCTCCAGGATGGTCTCCAGGGGCATGCCGCCCCTTTCCTCCAACTCGTAGCGGACCCGGGTGGCCGGCTTGTTGAGGCGGAGCAGCCGCCCCAGGTTAATGGGCGTACCGATGACGACGGCGTCGGCCGGTATCGCGTTAAGGGTCGCCTCGAGCTCCCGGATCTGCGTTTCACCATAGCCCATGGCGGGCAGGAGATCCGCCAGATGGCTGTATTGCCGGTACACCTTTTGCAGCGAGCCGACAGCATACGGGCGGGGGTCCACCAGCGTGCAGCCCAGCTGCCGGGCGGCGATGACGCCTGCGCCGTAGGCCATGCCGCCGTGGGTGAGCGTGGGGCCGTCCTCGACCACGACGACCCGCTTGCCCCGCACCAGGTCGGGGTCGTCGACCGTTATGGGCGAGTTGGCCTCGATGACGACAGCCCGCGGGTTGACGGTCCGGGCGGCGGCGCAGACCGCCTCCACGTGCTCCGGCTTGGCCGAGTCGACCTTGTTGATAATGATGACATCGGCCATGCGGAAGTTGGTTTCGCCGGGATGATATGTCGTCTCATGCCCCGGCCGGTGCGGGTCGGCCACGGTAATGAGCAGGTCCGGCTTGAAGAAGGGAAAATCGTTGTTGCCTCCGTCCCACAGGATAACGTCGGCCTCGGCCTGGGCCTGCTCCAGGATCTTCCCGTAGTCTACGCCCGCGTAGACCACGTTGCCCCGGTCGATGTGCGGCTCGTATTCCTCGCGCTCCTCGATGGTGCAGCGATGGCGCTCCAGGTCCTCGTGGCTGGCGAAGCGCTGCACCACCTGCTGGGTCAAGTCGCCATAGGGCATCGGGTGCCGCACGACGACCACCTTCACGCCCCGGCGGGTGAGGATTTCTGCCACCTTGCGGGTGGTCTGGCTCTTGCCGGAGCCGGTGCGCACGGCGCAGACGGCGACCACGGGCACCCGGGCCTTGAGCTGCGTGCTGGTGGGGCCAAGCAGCCTAAAGTCAGCACCGTTGGCCATGGCGATGGACGCGCGGTTCATGACGTACTCATGAGACACGTCGCTGTAGGCGAAGACGACCTCATCCACCGCTTCCCGGCGGATGAGCTCGGGCAGTTCCTCCTCGGCGACGATGGGGATCCCGTCAGGATAGAGCGAGCCTGCGAGGGCCGCGGGGTAAACCCGCCCTTCGATGTCGGGAATTTGCGTGGCCGTGAAGGCGACGACGCGGTAGGCGGGATTGTCGCGGTAGACGACGTTGAAATTGTGGAAGTCGCGGCCGGCAGCCCCCATGATCACGACGCGGCGGGGGCGGCCGGCGCCCGTCTGCGTTTCGGCCATCGACCAAGCGCTCCTTTCGCCGGACGGACGTACGGGAGAAATGCCTTTGCCTAAATTTATGACCAACGCTTGCCACGTCCTGCCGCGGGTTGCGTTTTCGCTCGCGCAGCAAAGGAGTTCGCCCGCGCGCTTGGAACAACAAAAACGGCCGCTCTTGCGCCACCGGCGCTGCCTCAGGGCAAGGAGAACTCCCAAAGTGGCGCCGGGAACCACGGGACAAGGAGGGTGAACGGCCATGGCCATCCAGTTTGCGCCGCCGACCGTGGAGCAGTT
>DATCLD010000031.1:0-26460 GCA_036564115.1 Limnochordales bacterium | reverse complement strand
TCCGATGAGCGGCGCCACCCTCGTGGGCGGCAACCTGGCGGCGCAGCTGTTGGCCACCAACGTGTGGCTGGTACTGTTTAACCTGTTGCCCGCGTTTCCCATGGATGGCGGGCGGGTGCTGCGGGCGGTGCTGGCCGCTTGGCTGGGGCGCTCCCGGGCCACGCAGGTGGCAGCGGCGGTGGGGCAGGCTTTTGCGTTCTTCTTTATCCTGGCCGGCTTCTTCTTCAATCCGATGCTAATCTTCATCGGCCTTTTCATATACGTGGCCGCGGACAGCGAGGCGTCGACGGCCGCGCTGCGGGATTTGGTCGAATCCGTTCCGGTCACGGACGTCATGGTTACCGACGTCCGCCCGCTGCACCTGGGGGCGCCGCTTTCCGAAGCCGTCGAGCTGCTCTTGCGCGGATCGCAGAAAGAGTTCCCCATCATCGACGGACTCGGGCGGGTCATGGGCGTCTTGTGCCGGGAGGACATGATCCGGGCCTTGCGCACGTACGGGCCCGAGGTGCCGGTTTCCCAAGTGATGCAGGCGGACGTGCCTGTTGTGCTCTGGACGGAGATGCTGCACAACGTGTTTCCCCGCATGGTGGCGGGCCAGTACCCGGCGTTGCCGGTGGTGGACGGCAGCGGTACGCTCGTGGGGCTGTTGACCCGCGAGAACTTGGCGGAGGTGCTCATGGTGCATAGCGCGTTGACCGACCAGCGGTCGGGGCGCCGGCAGGGTGGCGGGCCATGGGGCGACGGGGGCCGGTATCTATGACCAGCGGGAGCCGAGTGGTGACGTGGCTCGGTGTCTTGCGGTTGTCCGCCCGCCAGCTGCAGCGGCGGTGGCTGGAGAGCGTGCTCATTGTCCTCGGCATCGCCCTCGGCGTTGCGGTGCTCACGGCTGGGCAGAGCCTGGTCTCCTTCCAAACCGGCGGCCTGATTGAACTTCTGGCCCAGGATATGGCCCAGTGGAGGGCCGTCACCGTG
The DNA here is from genome assembly GCA_036564115.1 of Limnochordales bacterium. GTDB lineage: Bacteria > Bacillota > Limnochordia > Limnochordales > ZCTH02-B6 > ZCTH02-B6. Next base: position 25,488 of record DATCLD010000031.1, on the reverse strand, counting down.
CGCGCGCGGCGAGTTGACGTCGCGGAGCAGTTTTTCGGGCCGCAAGCGGTGCCCGCGGTGCCGGTGTCGCCCGAGGTGCTGCAAGAACCCGTGCACCTGACGCTCGCGGACATCCTGGCCGTGCGGGAAGAGGTGCCGGGTGTGGCCTTCGCGACGGTGGAGTTTGCCCTGCGTATCGCCCAGCTCGTCGCCGTCGACGACGGCCCGCCGCCGGGCCCCGGGCAGCCCACGCTCCAGGTGGAGATGGTGACGCCCGACGAGTTTGCCTTCCGCCGGATGCGTTTTGTGGCCGGCGGTCCCTTCACGTGGGAGGACGTCCTGGCGCGCCGGGCGGTATTGGTGCTGGAGGAAAGCAGCGTGCGGCGGCTGTTCCCCGATTTGCCCCCCGCTGACGTGGTCGGGCGGACGGTGACGGATTCCGCCGGGTCGACGGGGGCCCGCTACCAGATCGTCGGCGTCGTGGCGCCCGGCGAGAGCGTGGTCGCCCAGCTCAACATGATGACCCTGCGGCAAAGCGAGGGGGACGTGGTATACGGGTTTGTGCCCGCGGCGTCACGGCCGTGGCTGGGACCGGACGCGTCCGTTGACCCCCTAGAGGAAACCTTCGACACCGTCTATTTCACGCCCGAGGACGACGCTCGCACGCCCGAGGTGGTGGCGGCCATCGAGGCGTATTTCGGCCAAAAGTACGGGGCGGGGGTTTTGGAGGTGCTCAACCCGCAGGCCCAGCGGGAGGAAATGCTTTCGTGGCTGCGGCCGGCTATGCTGGCCATCCTGGTCTTGGCCGGGCTTGGCCTACTGATCGCAGCCGTCAACATTCTCAACCTGTTTACTGCCCGGGTGCTGCGGCGCCAGCGCATGATCGGCACCAGCATGGCGCTGGGGGCCAGCCGCCGGTTGCTGTTTTGGCAAATGTCCGGGGAGGCGCTGCTCTTGGGCGTGGTAGGCAGCCTCCTGGGGCTCGCGCTGGCGTCGGGGCTGATTGGGCTCTTGCGCACGTTTTTCATTGCCCAAGCCGGCGGCGATGAGATTTATAGGCAGATCTACGAGGGTATCCGCTTGGGCCTGGGCGACGCGCTGGTAGGTCTCGCCGTTGGCGTCGCGATGAGCCTCCTGTTTGGCATCTACCCCGCGGTCTTGGGCGCGCGCCAGAACCCGGCGGAAGCACTGCGGGTTGAGTAGCGCCGAGGATCAAGCAAGGGAGAAGGGCTATGGGCGCGTTTTGGATTCGCCTTCGCCGCAACTGGTTTCGCAACCTCCTGGCCATGGGGCAGGTGGCTTTAGCCATCGCGGCCGTGACGGCGGTGCTCGCGGACGTGGTGCCTGCCCTGCGGGCGAGCTCGGCTGAGGAGCGGGTGCCCTTCACGGTGCGCTTTGGGGTGCGCGAGGGTTTTGCCACGATGTGGGAATCCGTTTACACGCCGGAGGACGCGGCGTGGCTGCAGGCCGAAGCCGAGAGCGTCGCCGCGGCCACGTGGTTTAGGGCGGAGGTAAGCAGCGCGATCCGCGTCGGTGAGCAGCACTACGTGGTGCGGGGCCAGGGCTATGTGGACCTGGGCTTTGCCGAAACGATGGGGTTGCGCCTGGTGGCCGGAAGCTATTTCACCCCTGCGGACATGGAAACGAGTCAGCCGCGGGTGGCGCTGGTTTCCGAGCAGCTGGCGCAGGTCGTGTTCGGCACCACGGACGTAGTGGGCCGCGTCATCAACGTCCGGCCGGCGGAAGAGGCGCGGGCGCTGCGAGGCTTCGCCCCGCCGGGATTTGATCGCGCGTCGGCACTGGCTGCGCCTGGGTTGGATGTGGAGATCATCGGCGTGTTCGCGCTCCCGCCCGGCTTGCCGTATCTGGGCTTTCCGAATACAGCACCCATGGAGCTCCTCCTGCCGGTGCCGGCCGGGGAAGCGACCGGGTTAGGCAGCGAAGGGGAACTGCTGCTCCTGGCTAAGCCGGGGATGGAGCAGATGCTTCCGGAGGAAGTGCGGACGCTGCTTTCGGCCCGGATCGCCGGGCGGCCGAAAGCGTCCGAGCCCCTGAACGGCCGTATGCCTGAGGTCCTGGTCGACCAGGGCATGAGCCTGCGGTCGCTGCGGCAAGCGCAGCTCCAGGGAATCCAGGTCTTGGGCGCGATGAGCATGGCGGCGCTGGTGGTGTCGGGGATCGCGATGTTTACGACAACCCTGGCCAACCTCGCTCAGCGCACGCGCTACATCGGGTTGAGCCGCGCCTTGGGCGCAACCCGGCTGCGGGTCGTGCGCGAAGCGGTCGCTGAGGCAGCGTTTATCGCGGGCTTGGGCGGCGTCGCCGGCGTGCTGGGCGGCTACCCCGTGCGCCAGCTGGCAGTCGCACCGCTGATGCAGGGGTTGGCCAGCACGCCCGTGGAGGCGGTGGACGTGGTCATCGTGGGCGTCATAGGTGTGCTGCTCGCGATGGCGGTGGGGGCGGCAGCGGCCGTTTATCCCGCCTGGACAGTGGCCCGGCTGGCACCGGCGGAGGCTTGGCGGGAGGGACGGCTGTAATGGCTGATAAGCTCTTGCCGCCTCTGGGCGATTTCAACCGGCCTATTTTCAGCGACAAGCGGCGGGCGGCCGCGCACAACCGGTCCGGTGCCGAGCGCGGGGCCGCACCCCCGGCAGCGGGCCCGGACTCTGCGGCAGCGAGTCCGGCTTCCCCGGCCGGATCTGCCGTTGCGCCGGCGGTGACCGCCCATGGGCCGGCGGGTTCGCCGGGAGTTGCCGCCCAGGGGAGCGTTGCCCGTCCCATCATGGGCCGGCCGGTGCGCCAGGGCCGGCGGCTTGGCCTGCAGGTGCAGTTGCTCCTGTTTGGGCTCGTGATCATGGCCGGCGTGGGCCTAGCCGCCTACTATTTCCTCCGCCCCGCCGAAACCCGCTACCTGCTCGACAGCTACCAGTACGCGACGGTCACGCAGCGACCGTTCCGGGAGCTCATCGTCGGCACGGGCACCGTCACCCCGGACACGGTCGTGGTGTACAGCGCACGTGTGGACGCCCGGGTCGCGGCGGTGCATGTCGAGCCCGGCGAGGACGTGGTCCGGGGGCAGGTGCTGGTGGAGCTCGTTTCCGATGAGCTTAACGACCGGATCGAGGCGGCCCGGGCGGAGCTGGAGCGGGCCCGGCTCGACATGGAGCAGGCGCGCCTCACCCGGGAGGCGGAGGTGGCGGCCCGGCGGAGGGAGTGGGAAGAGGCGACCCAAGCCCTGGTCCAGGCCGAGGCTGAGCTGCCCAAGATCGAGGCCCTTTTTGCCCTGGGCGGGGTGTCTGAGGCGGAGCTCACGCGGGCCCGGGAAGCGGTGGAAAGGGAGCGGGCCCGGGTGGAGCGGGCGGCGGAGGCCTTGGCCTTGGCGGAGCAGCAGGCGGCGCTAGCCCTCGAGCTCGCACAGCAGCAAGTGGCCAACCTCGAGCGGCAGCTCCAGCGGCTTGAGGAGCAGCGGGACGCCCTCACCGTCCGGGCCGATGTGGAAGGGCGCATCCTCGACTTGCCCGTACGCATCGGCCAGCACGTGGAGCGCGGCACGGAAGTCGTGCGCTACGCCGACATTCGCAACCAGCATGTGGAAACCACCGTCACCCCCGAGCAGGCCGCGCGGCTCGCGCCGGGGGCGCCGGCCGTGTTGCGCATTGGCAGCCGTGAGATCCCAGCAGTCACAGCCTTTGTGGCGCCCCAAGCCACCACGGCCCAAAGCACGCAAGGCTCCCAGGGCCGGGCGGCGGTGCCGGTGCGGCTGGCGGTCGACCCCGCGTACGCCCGGGAGCTGTGGCCGTTTGCCGAGGTGGCGGTCGAGATCGAGCTCGGTGTGCGGCCTGACCGGCCGGCGCTGCCCCGGGGGCCGTATTTCACCACAGGCGACGCTTCCTTTGTGTACGTGATCTCCGCGGACGGCCGTACCGCCGAGCGGCGGGACGTGCGCTACGGGGCGGTGGACGGCCAGATGATCGAGGTTGTCGATGGGCTCGCGCCAGGCGACCGCATCATTTACAGCTCCTACGCCGCATTTCGCACGCACCGCTCGATTGACCTTGTGCCCGAAGGGGGAAGGCCAGTTCATGCACCCTGACGCCGTGCCGCTGATCCAGCTCGATCAGGTAAGCAAGGTCTATGACCAGTTCAAGGAGCCGGTGGTGGCCCTGCGGGATGTGAGCCTGGTTGTCCACCGGGGTGAATTTGTGTCCATCATGGGCCGCTCAGGTTCGGGCAAGTCGACGCTGCTCAACATCATCGGCCTCTTGGACCGGCCGAGCCACGGCGGGTACCTGCTTGAGGGCGTCGATGTCACCAGGCTCAAGGACGGGGAACTGTCCCGCATTCGCCGGGACCACTTCGGCTTCATCTTCCAGAGCTACAATCTCTTCCCGGAGCTCACAGCCGTCGAAAACGTGGAAGTGCCCATGATCTACGCAGGCGTCAGGGCGCGCGAGCGGCGCGAGCGGGCCCGGGCGCTGCTGGAGCATGTGGGACTGGGCCACCGGCTGCATCACCGGCCAGTCGAGCTGTCCGGCGGTGAGCAGCAGCGGGTGGCCATCGCGCGGGCTTTGGCCAACTCGCCGACGCTCTTGCTGGCCGACGAGCCCACGGGCAACCTCCCCAGCGAGCAGGGACGATTGGTGATGGAAACCATCGCCGAGCTCAACGCAATGGGTATGACCGTCATTGTCGTCACCCACGACCCGGGCGTCGCCATGTGGGGGACGCGGCTGGTCACCCTGCAAGACGGGCAACTTGTCGGCGACGAACCCATCCCGGAAGCGAAGCGGCACCGGCCGCAACGGCACGAGGAGGCGGGGCAGCGTGCGCAGCTGGGCTGAAGCCTTCATCGACCAAGCCCGGACCTGGCGGACATGGTCCGGGCGGGCGTTCACGCTCGTGGCGCTGGTTGGGCTCTTGGCCTCCGCCCCCGCGGGGATGGCGGCGAGCGCCGGGCTATTGGGCGGGGAGGCCGCGGCTGGCGCCGCGGTCGACCAGGGAGCGGCAGCGAAGGAGCTGCAAGCATCCCCAGGGGCAGAGGCGATCAAGTTGACACTGGCCGGTGCGGTGCAGGGGGCCCTCCTGCATGCGCCGGAACTGAACCTCGCCAGGCTGGCCGTTGCCGAGGCGGAAATCGGCCTGCGGGAAGCCGTCATCGGCCGGATGGCGGGCCAGCCCGAGTCCGTCTACCGCGAAGCCCGGGACAAGCTGCAGGAAGCCCGCGACGCGTACATCGACCAGTTGGTGCAGGTGGCCTTGCGCGTCGAGGAAGCCTATTACAACGCCCTGCGCGCCGGGGAACTGTTTGAGATCCAGTCAAGCAACCTGGACCAGTCGGCACGCCAACTGGCCGTGGCGCGCGCCCGCTACGAGGCGGGGCTTATCGCCCGGCAGGACTTGCTCGAAGCCGAGTTGAGCCACGAGCAGAGCCGGCTTGCTCTCGAAACGACCGAGCGCGACCGCCAGGAAGCTTATCGAAAGCTGGCTGAGCTCCTCGGGATGGCCGAGGGCACACCGTTGTGGCTCGTGGATGAGATTACCTTCTCGCCGCTGCGGATGGAGTTGGACGATGCCCTGCAGGAAGCCCTTGCCCAGCGGGCCGAGGTGGTGCGGGCCCAGCGGGCCATCGAGCAGGCCCGGGAGCAGGTGGCTCACGCCGACACGCCCTATGCGGCGCCGGTGGAGCTGCTGCGGGCCCAGTACAACCTGGAGCGGGCGGAAATCCGGTACGAGCAGGTGCGGGCCCAAGTGGCCCAGCAGGTGCGCCAGGAGTGGCACCAGCTGGCGGACGGGGAGCGGCGGGTGGAGCTGTCCCGGCGTCAAGAGGAGCTGGCGAAAAGCCGCGCCGAGATCAGCCGCGCTCGTTATGAGGCGGGGCTGATCAGCTTGCTGGATCTTTTGAAGGACGAGGCGGCCTACGCCCGGGCCCGCCTGGACGCGGCCCAGGCCGTGTGGGACTACAATTTGGCCAAGGCCCGTTTCTTGCGCACCTTGGGCCGGCCCGAGCTGCCGCCGCTGCCGGACCCGATCCGGGAGTACATCGACAGCTGGGAGGAACTGGAGTGACGCGGCGGGTCCCCCTAGCGATGCGCCTGGGCGCGCTGGTGGCTGCGCTGCTCCTGCCTGCCGTTGCGCCGCTGTTGCCCAGCGTCGTGCCGCGATGGCCGGCTGCGCCCTTCGGGGTTGCGGCGGCCCAGGCCAGCGAGGAGCCAGCGCCCTTGTACTTGTCGCAGGCTCTTGCGGATGCGCAAAGGTGCGGGCCAGGTTTCGCCAGCGCCCGCATGGACGGGGAGGCGCTGCGGCTGGAGCAATTGGCGCGCGCAGCGGAGCTGGCCCCAAGGCTCCGGATCGGTGCGGCGACCGACCTGCGCCCGGGTGTGCAGACGCGGCCCGTGTTGCAGCTCGAGTGGGACCTCTTTGAGTACTTGTCGGTGGCGGCGAATTTGCCCAACACCGTGACTGTAGACTACACACGTCCCCTCTGGCCCCCGGATGAAGCCGCCTTGCGGCGGGCTGTAGACGAGCTGGACCTCGCTGTCCGCACCCTTGAGCACGAGCAATCCCTGGTCAACGCCCGCCGTGCCGTGGTGGAGGCTTTCCACGCCGTGAGCGTCGCCCGTGCCGAGGCCGAGCTGGCCAAAGAAGCGCTGGCCTTGGCCCAGAAGCGGGCGGGCGCAGCGGGAGACCGGTACGCGAGCGGCCAGATCGGCGTGCGCGAGTGGCAGGAAGCCCAGCAGGCCCAGCGGCAGGCCGAGGTGGGGTGGCAGCGCGCGCAGACGAGGGTGCGGGAGGCGGAGACGCACCTTGTGCGGCTCCTGTGGGGCGCGTGCAACCCGGAGCTGGACGGGCAGGTGTTGGCCGGCCGGCAGCTGATCGACGACTGGCCGTGGGATGCCTTCATTGCACAAGTGCAAGGGGTGCTGGCGCAGCCCGAAGCCGCCTGGCAGCAGCGGGTGCTGGAGCTGTCCATTCCGTACCAGCGGGCCATCCTCGCGCAGCGGCGCCAGGAACTGGCCCTGGCGGAGGCCCGGCGCAACCGGGGCTTCAACGTGAGCGCGGGCGCAAGCATTACGGTGCCCGCATCGGGCAGCGGGGCCGGGCAAGCCGACTTCCGCGCGCAGATCACGGCCAGCCTCGACCTGAGCCGGTCGGCCCGGATCCGGGAGGAGCAGGCCAGCCTCAGCCTCGTGTCGGCCAAGGCCAGGGTCGAGCAAGCGAGACTGGAGGCGCTGGATGCCCTCGCCAGCGCCCGGTTTGCCATCCAGGACGCGCAGTTCGCCCGGGATGTGGCCGAGCGGGGCGTGCGGCAAGCGGCCGATGACTTGGCCTTCGTCCAGCGCCGGTGGGAGGCGGGCTTTGCCGGTCCCCTTGAACTCGCGCAAGTCGAGCTATCGGTGGCCGAGGCCGCACTCGAGCTGGCCAAGTCCGACGCCAACCTGCGCCAGGCGTGGCTGGCGCTGGGCGTTCTCTTGGGTGTGGAGTTGCCCGAGTAGCGGTTAGGTGGTCGGCGCGGCGCGCTCTCGGCGTGGCGGCCATCGGCGTGGCGCGCCGCCTTACGCGGTCGGCTCAGGATCAGGGCGGCCGGCGCGAGCTTGCCCCGACCGGACCGTGTCGGGCCCTGCGTGCGGGTGCGCCGGCGTCGCGGCGTCGCCCCGGATGACCCGCACCTTGGTCACCCGCTTGCCCTTTACTTCCAGCACCGCGAGCTCCACGCCCGGGCCCACGGTTACCTTGTCGTGGGGCTGAGGAACGCGGCCGAGCTTGTAAAAGACGTAGCCGCCGATGGTCTTGGCCACGTCCTCGGGGATGTTGAGGCCGAACTCCTCGTTCAAGTCTTCCACCAGGTACCCGCCGTCCACTTCCAGCGAGCGGTCGTCCAGGGCCACCGGGTCGGCTTCGCCGGCGTCGTGCTCGTCCAGGACCTCGCCGACGATCTCCTCGATGATGTCCCCCATGGTCACCATGCCCAGCGTCTGCGCCCACTCGTCCAGGACGACCGCGATGGAGATGCGCATGGCTTTCATGCGGGCGAAGGCCCGCTCGACAGGCAGCGTTTCCGGCACGTACAGCACCGGCCGGATGATGTCGTCAAGGGTCTTGCCGCCCGACTGCTGCGCCCGGACCAAGTCCTTGATGTGCACCGCCCCGACGATGTTGTCGGGCGTTTCCTCATAGACCAGGACGCGGGAATAGGGGTGCTGTGCGAAGAGGTCGGCGATCTCGTCGATGGTCATCGTGCGGGGCGCAGCCACGATGTCCACCTTGGGCACCATGATCTCGCCCACGGTCGTTTCGCCGAACTCAAACACCCGGTGGATCAGGTCGTGCTCCTGTTCGTCAAGCACGCCTTGTTCCTGCCCCAGGCTGACCAGGGTGCGGATCTCCTCGGGCGTCACCCGCGGCTTGTCCGCAGGGTCACCGCCCAGAAGGCGGATGGCGGCGTTGGAGGCCGCGTTGAGCAGAAACGTCACGGGAGACATCAGCTTCGTCAACAAGGCGATGGGGCCGCCGACGATCGAGGCCGCCGCGTCCGCCCGGTAAGCCGCCACGGACTTGGGCAATACCTCGCCAAAGGTGATGATGATGACCGTCATCGCCGCGGCGGCAATTCCAGCGCCCCGCGCTCCCCACAGGTCGATGGCCGCCGCGGTCGCAACGGTGGAAGCCAGGATATTGACAATGTTGTTGCCGACGAGGATGGTGCTGATCATGCGCTGTGGGGCTTCCAGCAGCTCGAGCACAGTGCGCGCGCGGCGGTTGCCCTGCTCGCTCAAGTGCCTGAGACGTAATCGGTTGGCGGACAGGAGAGCGACTTCGGAGCCGGAAAAGAACGCCGAGGCAAGGACCAGAAGGACCAGTGCCACCAGAAGCAGCACGCTACTTGGTCCCCCGTCGGTGCCATCCATTCTCGCTTTTCCTCCAGTGCGGCGGCTGCGGGGTGGCCGGTGCTGCGGGGCGGAGCCCCTTGCCAGCCGGCCGCTGGCAGCCAGTGTTTACATGGCTACAACTTGAATGGCGGGGCACAAAAACCCAATAATACAATAACCCATCGGGACCCACTTGTCAAATGGTGGGCCCGGGGTAGGCACCCCGCGCCGGCCCGCGCTTAGACACGGGCCTCGCCCCGCCGGTATAATGAGACCGTGAACACCTGGTTTCGAATCGTACGAAGAAAGCCGACCATCCACGCTCGGGGGCAGAGTGCGCACGTGCGTCAACGCGTCGTGCACACGGCGGTGGGCCTCGGCCTCCTGGGCTTAGGGATCGTGGCCGGCCACCTGTTGCGCTCGGTGGACTTGCGGCTGGTGAACGCTACCCGTTCGGTCATTGCAGCGGGCGACTCGGGCCGGCTGCTGGTGGTGGCCACGCAGGTCACAGCGCTCAACACGCTGCGGGTGCTGCCGCTGTACCTCGGCGCGTTTGTCCTGATGGAAGAGTACGTGCCCGCGGACGGCCGCTGGACGCGCCGGGTGCTGGGCTACCTCGTCCCGGCGCTGCTGGTCCCCCTTTCGTATCAGGTGGTCCGCCTCGTCGGCACGCCCTACGACTTTGGCGTCCCGGCCATGCTGTCGGTGGTCGGCGTCATCCTGGTGCACGCCCTTTCGCTCTATCCGCAAGGGTTGTTTTTCAGGGCGTTTACCTTTGGCATGTTTAGCTTCGGGTGGCAGTGGCTCGGCATGGCGCCCAGGCTGACGGGCTACGGCTTCGGGATGGGCGACCTCTCCGTCGACGTGAAAAATACCGCCGCGTTTTTGGGCCAGGAGGCGCTCCTCAACCAGTGGAGCGTTGTGTCGTGCGGCCTGTTTGTCGGGATCGCGCTGGTCATGGCCAAGTTTATGGTCGACTACCGAAACCATTTGGACCTCGTGCGGCGCCACCAGGCCAAGGAGCTCGAGCTGCGGCAGGCCGCGGCGCGCAACTTGGAAGCGCGCTCCCGGGCCGAAATGCAGCGACTGGTCCACGACTTGAAGACGCCCCTGACGACGGTGCAGGGCCTGCTGTCGCTCATCGCCATGACCGAGGACCACACCAAGACGGCCGAGTATGTAGAGCGGGTCGTGCAGGCGGTCGAGCGGATGAACCACATGATTTCCGAGATCTTGCACCCCGAAACCCGGCGGCGGGTGTCCGGTGGGGAACTGGTGCGCATGCTGCACTCCCACGTGTCCGGCGCACACCGCACCGGCGTCCGGTTTGAGACGACGGAACCCCTGCCCGGCGTCGAAGTGAACGTGGTGCGCACCATCCGGGCGATGGCAAACCTGATTCAAAACGCCCGCGACGCGATGCGAGACTCCCCGGAACCGGTGCTGGTGCGGGTGTCTGGGGACGGGCCTTACTTGCGCTTTGAAGTCATTGACCAGGGGCCGGGGATCCCGCTCGAGTTGATGGACCGGCTGTTCACGCCCGGTTTCTCCACAAAAGGCAGCTCGGGGCTGGGCTTGAGCTTTGCCCGTGAGGTGATCGTGCAGGAGCACGGCGGGACGCTGGATGTGGAGAGCGAGCCCGGCCGGGGAACGACCATTGTCGTCAAGCTGCCGGGAGGCCTTGACAGCGCGGCTTGCCAGGAGCGCGGGGCGGACGGGCCGGCACAGCTGGAGGAGAGTGCACAGCCGGACAAGACTGCACGCACGGAGGGGACTGCACAGCGGGAAGGAACCTGGCAGGGGGAGAGGACGCCATGAACGCGCCCGGCGGTCAGGATCACCGGGGTTTCCATGAACACGACGACACGCGCCACGCCCGCATTTTGGCGGTGGACGACGACGCGGATATCTTGTACACCATCAAGGCCATCTGCGAGGCGGCGGGCTGGCACATGGACGGCGCCTCGGACGGTGCGGAAGCCCTGCGCCTCTTGCGGGAGCGGCGCAACTACGACCTGGTGCTGTTGGACTACCACATGCCCCGCATGGATGGCTTGACGCTGCTGGGCTTCGTGCGCGAGGAGTTTCCTCAGTTGCCCGTGCTGGTGCTGACGGTGGATGAGGACCAGGCAACGGCCGACGCTTTTCTGGACGCCGGGGCCACCGACTTCGCGCTGAAACCGATCAAGGCGCCTGACCTCATCGCCCGCATCCGCCTGCACTTGCGCCTGGCCGCCGCCGAGCAGCAGTTGGAGCGGCGTCCCCAGGAGGAACTGCCCAAGGGGATCCAGCGCCAGACGCTGGAGGCCATCGTCGCCGCCCTGCGGGAAACCCGGAACTTCGTCACCCAGCAGGAGCTGGCCGAGATGACGGGCTTTGCCTACCAGACCGTGTGCCGCTATGTGGCGCACCTGGAGGACGCGGGCCGCGTCGACGTGCAGCTCAACTACGGCCAGTTGGGAAGGCCGAAAAAACTTGTGCGGTGGCGAGATAAACGGAAATAAACAGGTTTGCCGGCCCGGGATGCCAAAGTACGCCCCGTTGCGACGGTAGAATGCGGTAATGCAGGAACGTGGCAGCGGAAGAGGAGGCGGGCGATGGGCACCGGTCGAGGGGGCGCGCACCTTCGCGGCGTGATCGTCCTCCTGGCCGCTTTGGCGGTGGCGTGGCTGTCGGGTCAGGAGTTTGCCGCGAAGCACGCGCCCGACGTCATCTATCCCGGACCCGGCGTTACCGAGGTGCGGCGCCTGAGCGACTATCACCCGGGCCTCGCCGGCAGCCCCGGCGACACGGCCGTCTACGTGCTCGAAGGTGAGCGGCCGGGCGCGACGGTGCTTGTGCTGGGCGGCACCCATCCCGACGAATTCGCCGGCTTCATGGCCGCCCTCATCTTGGTGGAGCACGCCCAGGTCCAGCAGGGGCGGCTCATCGTCATCCCCCAGGCCAATGCCAGCGGCTTCACCCACAATCTGGCCGGCGAAGGGCACCCGTCCTACATCGACATCGAAACCGCAGGCGGCACCCGGCGGTTCCGCTATGGCGCCCGGGCGACCAACCCGGTGCACCAGTGGCCGGACCCGGACGTCTACGTGCAGGCCTCCGGCCAGCAGCTGTCCGGTTCGGAAACCCGCAACTTGAACCGGGCGTACCCGGGCCGTCCGCACGGAACGCTGACCGAACAGGTGGCCTACGCCATCATGGAACTCATCCGGCAGGAAGGCGCGGCGCTGGCCTTTGACCTCCACGAGGCGTCGCCCGAATACCCCGTGATCAACACCATCGTCGCCCACCCCAGGATGATGGAGCTGGCGGTCATGGTGACGATGGACCTGGAGATGCAGGGCATCCCCATTGGCCTCGAGCAATCGCCGGCTGCGCTGAGGGGCTTGAGCCACCGGGAATGGGGCGAATATACCGACACGCTGGCAGCGCTGTTTGAGAGTGCCAACCCCGCTCAGGGGCGCCTGCGCGGGCGCACTAACGCAGAGTTGGTGCTGGAAGGAAAGGACCCGCAGTATGAGCGGGCGGCGGCGCTCGGGCGGCTGTATGTGCCGTTTGGGCCCGAGGGGCACCCGCTTGAGTCCCGGGTCGGGCGGCATCTGTCCACCCTCAAGGCATTCTTCGATGTGTACAGCTTGTTCAACCCGTTGGACGGCATCGCCGTGGCCGGCGTGCCGGGGTACGCGGAGCTGCTGGCCAACGGCGTGGGGTCGTACCTGCAGCCGCCACGGTAATGCGACCCTGGCCCGGGGGCCGGTGCCGGGCACGGGACCCACCTGCAAGAGTCCTGCAGCGGTGGCCGTGTGGCGGCCGCAGTGTCTGCTTGGGATGGTGCTGGAGGCGTTTCGATGCTGACAGAGGCGACACTTTTTATCATGATGGTGGCTGCGTTCATCGCGCTGGCCGCAGCCCGGCTGCCCATCGCCCTGGCCTTGTTGGTCGCTTCCGCGTTGGGGGCGCTGTTAGGTGGCGAAGGACTCGCCCTGCGCCATCTGGTGGAGGGCGGTTTCCTGTACCTGGATGCGGTGGTGATCATTGTGACGGCCATGGCCTTCATGGCCGCCCTGCGGACCTCGGGGGCCTTGGCGGACATCGCCCGGCAACTCGTGCGCGCGTTCGGAAACCGTCCCGTGATCCTGCTGCCCGCCTTGATGTTTTTGACCATGTTGCCCGGCATGTTGTCGGGCTCCTCGACCGCCTCGGTGCTGACGGCGGGCGCTCTGGTGGGGCCGGTGCTCATGGCGTTGGGCCTGGACAAGCGCCGGGCCGGAGCATTCATTGCCATGGGCGGCATCTACGGCATGATCGCTCCTCCGGTCAACCTGCCGGTGATGATCATCGGTGCAGGGATTGACATCCCGTACGTGGGTTTTGAAGTGCCGCTCTTGTTGGCGTCGGTGCCCTTGGCGCTGGTCACCGCCTACGCCACGGGCTGGCCGCTGCTGCGGCGGGGCAAGGTGGACGTGGCGCAGGCGCTTGCGGCCATGGAAGAGGCGGCGCAGCACGTGCAGGACGGTGGCGCCAAAGGGCTCCTCGCCGCCGCGGCCGCGAGCGGCCGACCCGCCATGCCGCTTACGGGCTTTTGGGCGTGGCTGCCGCTTGTGTGGGTCGTCCTGTCCATGACGGCGAGCCGCTTGGCGCCCACTTGGTGGCCGGATCTCGGGCTGGCGCTCACGTTTGCCATCGGCGCCGCAGTCGTGTTCCTCATCAGCCGGGTGCCCGGGTGGCTCGGAATCGTGCAGGGCGCCTTGCGGCAGGCGCTGCCGGTGCTGGGCATCCTCGTGGGCGTCGGCGCTTTCATCCAGGTGCTGACGCTGGTGGGCGGGCGCGGTTGGATGGTGGTCAGCCTGCTCAGTTTGCCCGCGGCCTGGCTGTACCTGGCTGCGGCGGTGGGGATCCCGCTGTTTGGGGCGGTGTCGGCCTTCGGGGCCGCCTCAGTGCTCGGCGTGCCTCTGGTGCTGGCGTTTCTGGATACGGGCGACGTCATCACCATCACGGCGGCCATGTCGCTATTGTCGGGACTGGGCGACTTGATGCCGCCCACGGCCTTGGCGGGCATCTTCGCCGGGCAAGTGGTGGGTGAGAAGCACTACGGGCGCATCCTGCCCATGTGCCTGCCGCTGGCGTTGTTGACCGTCGCTTACGCCCTCGGCATGATCATGCTGGCGTAGGCTGGCACGCTGGCCTGGCCAAAGTTCGGAAGTGCCGCGACAATGCCAGGCCGGGCAGGGAAAAGGGGAAACGGGGAAACGGCCATGGACGTGATCATGTTCCTGTACCGCATATTGGCGCTCTTGGTCGCGGTCGGCTGCGCGGTGGAGATTTTAACCCAGCGCCGGCTGCGGGATCAGCTGGTGGCGGCGATGGTCTTGGTTCCGCTCTTGCTGCGGTTTCTCCTGGTCAAATAACCCCCCTGTCGGTCTGGTCAAGCGACTCCTGCTCCTGCACGTTCATCCGGTACTCCACAAAAAGAGGTGGCCGCCCGTGCAGCCACCTCTCTTTTATTCGTTTATTCGTTCAGGGCGACTTGCGCCGTGCCGGGCCGGCGGGCCTCACGGCTTGGCCGTCGGGGCGTTGAGCCACGGGCCCAGGCCGTCCCGGACCAGGTCCGCGTAGGTCGGCACTCCCTCGTAGCTCACCGGCGGGCCGCCCAGGAGAACGACGGCGTCCACGATGGCCCGGATGGCCGCCAACTGGCGGCCGACACGGTCATGCAGCGGGTTCTCCGGATCGTTGACCACGTCCGGGCTGCTATACTCGTCGGTCTGACCGGGGTTGGCGGTTTCCGTCAGGAAAGCCAGGGCTTTGGTGTGGTCGCCCCACTCCCGGTGGCTGAGGCCCCGGAATTCTTGCCGCGACGGCTCCAGGTTAAAGTGCAGGCCCTGGGCGCTCAGGTCGAGCACCGCATACACAGCCGTCTCCAGCGCTCGCTCGTGGGCCACCAAGGTGTTGGCGAGCCGCGAGTTGACGCCGGCCTCATGCAAGTCAATGGCCACGTCCACATCTTCCTGGATGAGCAACTGCCGGATGGCGTAAGCGATCTGCTCGGTCAAGGTGCCGTCGGGCTTGCCCGGGTGCACCCGGTTGAGGTTGCGGATCTCGTTGCCTTCATGCACCCCGCCGTCGGGGCTGATGTAGACGTCCGGGTCGGGCTGCGCCTCGTAGGCCGGGTTCGTCCGGCGTGAGCCGTAGCGGAACGTGCGCGGCACGCCGCCCTCCACCTCGATGGTGACGTAGGGCGGCACGCCGGCCCGGTAGCCGTCGTTGTAGTCGACGTTCGCGTTGTTGCCGTGGGGGACGACGATAATGCGCCCCACGGTGGGGATGGCCCGCTCCACGAGGATGGTCGCGGCAAGGACGCCAGCGATCTCATTGCCGTGGGTGCCGCCCTGGACGTAGAGGGTGCCGCCCGGGACGCCCGAGTCGAGGATGTACACACGGGAGTCGCCAGGCGTGCCCTTAAGCGGCGGATGGTAGTCGCTCAGCCATCCGATGTTGGTGACCCCGTATCCGGGCCGGATGTCGTGAAACGCGGGCGTTTGGGCGTAGGCGCCGAGGGCCATGCCGAAAATCATCAGGCCCACAGCCGCGAGGGCAATGCGCATGCGGTTTGCCACCGCCTGACCTCCTCATCGTTGCTCGCCGGCCGCCGCGCGGTTGCGCCAGCGCAGGCGGCCGGAAGGTCGATCAGCGTTCATAAGAATCCCGGCCGGAGCAGGGCCCCGGCCGGGTCGCACGGTTGGTTGCAATCCTAGTTGCCGTACAGCGTCCGCAGCACGGCGGCTGCGTCCGCCGTCTTGGCGACCAGTTCCAGCGTCACGCCGTGTTCCTCGGCGAGGCGGCTGAAGAACCCGTCATCGTTGCCGTCGGCCCGCACGATGGCGTACTTGGCGTACGGGAACACGAGGGTCGACAGCTCGTCGCTGGTGGTGCCCCGGCGGGGCGCGCCCTCCACGTGCATGGCGACGACCGGGATGCCGCGCTCCTTGGCCAGCGCCAGCAGGCTCTCGATCCGCCCAAACTCCTGGTCGACGTCGAGGCCGGCGGCACCGAGGCCCTTCATGCTGGCGCCGATGACGACGATGAGGCTCTTGGCGTCAGCCAACGCCTCAGGCCCCGCGGTGGCGTTGTAGACGTTGGCCACCCCCGCCTGGTCGGCCAGCACCCGCACCATCAGCGCCCCCGGGCTCTGGCCCGCCGACGTAATGAGCGCCGGGCCCTCGAGTGCAGCCATAGCCGGCATGGCCGCCAGGGCGCCCACCAAGAGGGCCGTAAGCAAAAGAACGGTGCCTGCGTTTCTCATCGCGATTCTCCTCCCCTAGTACGCAACGACGCCGCCGGCCCGCCGCGGGTCGGCCGCCCCCCGCATCTCGCCCGTCTCGGGGTCGATCAGGATGGCCTGGGCGCCGCCGAAGTACAGGTCATAGTCGCCCCGCACATCGATGCGGGTGTAGCCCATGGCCCGCAGCTCCTCGCGCACCGACTCGGGGATGCGGGACTCGATCTCAGTGCGATTGCTTGTCGCGTAGCTGTAGGTACGCGGCGCGTCAATCGCTTCCTGGATGCCCATGCCGAAGTCGATGATGTTGGTCAGAATATGCACCATCGCATAGATGATCCGGGCCGCGCCGGGGCTGCCAACGACCAGGAAGGGCTTGCCGTCCTTGAGCACGATGGTCGGCGCGATGATGGTGCGCGGCCGCTTGCCGGGCACGAGCTCATTGGGGTGGCCCGGGGCGTTGAAGTTTTGCATCTGGTTGTTGAGGATGATGCCCGTGTCGGGCACGGCCACGCCGGCGCCGAAGAAGCTGCTCAGCGTCTGCGTCAGCGCCACCGCGTTGCCGTACTTGTCCACGACCGAGATGTGGGTCGTGCTGGGCGACTGGTAGTGCTCAATCACATACGCGCCGGTGGGCACGGGCTCTTCCTCAAACTCAAACTCCCACGGGTTGCCGGGCTTGGGCAGGGGACCGGCCTGGAACTCGTCGATCTCGGCCGCCCGCATCGCCGCATACTCGCGGCTGGTCAGCCCCTTGACCGGCACATCCCAGTAGGCCGGGTCGGCCACATACTCCAAGTGGTCCACGTGGGCCCGCCGCACCGCCTGCGTGATCAGGTGGATCGTCCGGGCGGACACTGGCTCGCCGGCGGACAGGTCAAAGTGCTCCAACTGCTGCAGCGCGTTGATGACGCCGACGCCGCCGCCCACCGGAGGCGGAGCGCCGAGGATCTCGTAGCCGCGGTAGAAACCGCGTGCCGGCTCCCGCTCGATGGCAGTGTAGTTCTTCATGTCCGCGAGGGACAACAGCCCACCGCCGGCCCGCACCGCCGCCACGATCTTCTCAGCCAGCTCGCCTTCGTAGAAGGCTCGCGGCCCCTGCTCGGCCATGATCCGCAGCGACTTGGCCAGGTTGGGGTTGCGCAGGCGCTCCCCGGCCATAGGCGGCAGGCCGTCCTTGAGGTAGATGGAGCTCAGCTCCGGGTCGTTGAGCAGGGTGTCGTAGCTGTCAAGGATGATTCCTTCAAGGGTTTCCGTAACGAGGAAGCCTTCCTCGGCCAGCCGGATGGCCGGGCGGGAGACCTGCTCCCACGTCATCGTCCCGTAGCGTTCCAAGGCCAGCGACAAACCGGCGACGGTCCCGGGGACAGCGACCGCACCCCAACCGGTTCTAGGCGGCCCGTCCTCAAAAGCGTCCCAGGTGGCCTCGCCGGGAGCCGTAGCCCGGAAATCGATGGCGATGGCCTCGCCCCGGTCGGCCAGATAGATGACCATGTACCCCTCGCCGCCGATGCCGGAGGCGTTGGGCTCCACCACGCCGATGGCCAGCGCGGTGGCGACGGCCGCGTCTACCGCGTTGCCGCCCTGCAAGAGGATCTCGACGCCCGCCAAGGACGCCAGCGGATCGGCCGAAGCCACCATGCCGTGGCGGCCAACCACCTCTTGGGCCAAGGCGACCACGGGCAGCGACAGGACCAGCACCGCGACCAAGAGCGCCGCTACGCCCTTGAGCGGCCGCCCAGGACGGCGCACGGTCCGCTCGCCTGTCCAATAAACCATAAATGCTCCTCCTTTCATGCAACCATGGCGTCGCGCAACTGCATGGCGCGAGTTTTCTAACTTCCCCATTTCGGGGGTCCGGAACCTAAACCTAGTTTTTCACATTAATCGCCATTTCTGGGCCTGATTGGGGTGGGGCGGCAGGGCGCCACCGACTCCAACGACCCCAACGACTCCAACGACCCCAACGACTCCAACGACGGCGACATCCCGGGGTCTGATTGCAACATTCCTCGTTGCATATTTATCCTAAGCCGTTGTAAAATTAGTCGTCCGGAGCCGCTGCGGCGCCGGCGATTCTGTCATGGATAGCGGGGAAACGAACGTGAGCAAGAAATATCGCAAGGTTGTGCTGGCCTACTCGGGCGGCTTGGACACCTCGGTCATCATCCCGTGGCTTAAGGAGAACTACGGCTGTGAAGTGGTGGCCATGGTGGCCAACGTGGGACAGGGGGATGAGCTCGAGGGCATCGAGGAAAAGGCCTTGAAGAGCGGCGCCTCCCAGGTGTTTGTGGAGGATGTACGCCAGGAGTTCGTCAAGGACTACATCTTCCGCATGGTGCGGGCGGGGGCCATCTACGAGGGCAAGTACCTCTTGGGCACGTCCATCGCCCGGCCGGTCATCGCCAAGGCGCAGGTGGAGGTCGCCCACCGGGTCGGTGCGGACGCCGTCGCCCACGGCGCAACGGGCAAGGGCAACGACCAGGTCCGCTTTGAGCTGACCTACAAGGCCCTGGACCCGTCGCTTGGGGTCATCGCTCCCTGGCGCGAGTGGCACATCCGCTCGCGCGAGGACGCCATGGAATACGCGGCGGCCCGCGGCATCCCCGTGCCGGTCACCAAGGCCAAGCCTTACAGCATGGACCGCAACCTGTGGCATATCAGCTACGAGGGCGGCATCCTGGAAGATCCGTGGGCGGAGCCGCCGGCGGACATGTTCCGTTGGACCGTGTCGCCGGAGGAAGCGCCCGATGAGCCGGAGTACCTGGAGATCGGTTTCGAGGCGGGGTATCCGGTGTCGGTGAACGGCGTTGCCCTAGACCCGCTGGCCCTGGTGGAGACGCTGAACAAGATCGGTGCGCGCCACGGCGTTGGGCGGATCGACATTGTGGAAAACCGCCTGGTCGGAATGAAGTCGCGCGGCGTGTACGAGACGCCCGGCGGGACGATCCTGTTTACGGCCCACAGGGAGCTTGAGCGGATCACCATCGATCGGGACACGGCGCACTTCAAGGAGATGATCGCACCGCGCTACGCGGAGCTCGTCTACTACGGCCAGTGGTTCACGCCGTTGCGGGAGGCGCTGGATGCTTTCGTCGACAGCACGCAGCGGCGGGTCACGGGCACCGTGCGCCTCAAGGTCTACAAGGGCGGGGTGCACGTGGTCGGGCGGAAGTCGCCGTACTCCCTCTACAGCGAGGACCTCGCGACCTTCGGCGCCGACACCGTGTACAACCAAAAGGACGCGGCCGGGTTCATCAACTTGTTTGGCCTGCCCATCACGGTGCAAGCGCGGCTTGAGCAAAAGCTGGCCCAGCAGGCCAACGCCGCGCAGCAGGCTAAGGCCGTGCGGCAGGCCACGACCGTGCAGCATCCCAACGCCGCGGAGGCGCAGCGGGCGTGACGGAAACCGGGAAGACGGCGGGCGAAGGAAACCGGCAGAGCACCGCGGGTGAAGGCACCGGGAAACTCTGGGGCGGACGCTTCACCAAGGGAACGGCGCCCGTGGTCGACGCGTTTCACTCTTCGCTGGGGTTTGACTGGCGCCTATATAAGGAAGACATCCGCGCCAGCCAAGTCCACGCCCGGATGCTCGCCCAGTGCGGCATCATCAGCCAGGCGGAGGCCGGCGCGATCTGCGCGGGGCTCGCCGGCATCGCCGCGGACATTGAAGCGGGGAAGGTGCAGCCGGCCGGGGCCGAGGACATCCACACGTTCGTGGAGCGGCTCTTGACCGAGCGCATCGGCGAGGCGGCCAAGAAGCTGCACACCGCCCGCAGCCGCAACGACCAGGTGGCCACGGATACGCGCCTTTGGGTCATGAACGCCATCGATGAGCTGGACCGGCGGCTGCGCTCGTTCCAGCGCACCCTCGTCCAGCTGGCGGAGGCCCATAAGGACGTGGTGATGCCCGGCTACACGCACTTGCAGCGGGCGCAGCCGATTTTGCTGGCCCACCACCTGCTGGCGTATTTTGAGATGTTCCAGCGGGACAGGGAGCGCTTGAGCGACTGCCGCAAGCGGACGGCCGTGTCGCCTTTGGGCGCGGGCGCCTTGGCGGGCGTCACGCAGCCCATCGACCGATGGGTGACGGCGCGGGAGCTGGGGTTTCTCGGCGTTGCGGCCAACAGCATCGACGCGGTCAGCGACCGCGACTTCATCATCGAGCTCCTCGCGGCGCTGTCCCTGGTGATGATGCACCTCAGCCGCCTGTGCGAAGAGGTCATCCTCTGGTGCAGCGCGGAGTTTGGGTTCATGGAGTTGGATGACGCTTACAGCACCGGCAGCAGCATCATGCCCCAAAAGAAGAACCCCGACATCGCGGAGTTGGCCCGCGGCAAGACGGGCCGGGTGTACGGGCACCTCATGGGGCTCTTGACGGTCATGAAGGGGCTTCCCTTGGCCTACAACAAGGACATGCAAGAGGACAAGGAAGCCCTCTTCGACGCCGTGGACACGGTGCTGGGGTGCCTGGAGGCTGTGGAGCCCATGCTGGCCACGGCGCGGATGCGGGCCGACCGGATGCTGGAGGCCACGAAGGACGGCTTCTTGAATGCCACCGACCTGGCCGACTACCTGGCCAAAAAGGGCTTGCCTTTCCGGGACGCCCACGCGGTGGTCGGGCAGGCGGTTTTGTACGCCATCGAGCACGGCAAGCGCTTGGAGGAATTGCCGCTGGAGGTGCTTAAAGGCTTTTCGCCCCTCATTGAGGAGGACGTCTACCAGGCGCTTGATGTGCGCCAGTGCGTGGCGGCGCGCAAGAGCCTCGGCGGCACGGCGCCCGAAGAGGTCGAGAAAGGCCTCGCACGGGCGAAAGCGCTGCTGGGCGACAGCGCGTGAGTGACTGACAGCCAAGGCGGGCACCCGCTTGCCGCCCAGCGGCGGGGTGCCCGCCTTTTTGCTTTCTATCCGGTACCCGCCGTCTTGCTTTCTATCGGACCGGGATGCCAGCGGCGCGCATGTAGGCTTTGGCCTCGGCGATGGTGTACTGCCCGAAGTGGAAGATGGAGGCCGCCAGCACCGCGTCGGCCTTGCCGATGAGGATGCCGTCCACCAAGTGTTGCAGCGTGCCCGCGCCGCCTGAGGCGATGACCGGGACGTCAACCCGCTCGGCCACGGCGCGGTTCAGCTCGTTGTCATAGCCGTCCTTGGTGCCGTCGGCGTCGATGCTGTTGAGCACGAGCTCCCCGGCGCCCCGCCGCACGCCCTCTTCGGCCCAGTAGAGCACGTCCATCCCCGTGGGGACGCGCCCGCCGTCGATGACAACTTCCCACCAGACGGAGCCGTCCGGGCGGATGCGGCGGGCGCAGTCGATGGAGAGCACGATGCACTGGCTGCCGAAGCGCTCGGCGCCTTCATTGATGAGGTCGGGCCGGCGCACCGCCGCGGAGTTGACGGAGATCTTGTCCGCGCCGGCGCTTAGGAGCTCCCGCATTTGCTGTACGTCGCTGACGCCGCCGCCGACCGTAAACGGGATAAAGACCTGCTCCGCCGTACGGCGGGCCACGTCGATCATGGTGCGGCGCCCCTCAGCGGAGGCGGTGATGTCGTAGAAGACGATCTCGTCCGCCCCTTCCCGGTCGTAGAAGGCGGCCAGCGCCACGGGGTCGCCGGCGTCCTGGATGTCGGCAAACCGCGTCCCCTTTACGACGCGGCCGTTGCGCACGTCGAGGCACGGGATGATGCGCTTGGCGAGCACGAGGCCTCCCTCCCGCTAGCAGAGGGCTGCGAAGTTGCGCAGGACCTGCAGCCCCACGCGGCTCGATTTCTCCGGGTGGAACTGCACCGCCATGACGTTGTCCACTTCCACGGCCGAGCAGTACTCGATGCCGTAATCGGTGACGGCCGCCACGACGCCGGGGTCGGCGGGCGCGGCGTAGTAGGAGTGGACAAAGTAGACGTGGCTGCCAGGCTCGACGCCGGCGAAAAGCCGCGTCTGCTTGGGGAAGTGCAAAGTGTTCCAGCCGATCTGGGGCACCTTGAGTCCCGCCGGGAAACGCAGCACCCGGCCTGGAATCACGCCTAAACCCCGGGGCAGCTCCGGGTTGTCACCGAAACGTTCCTCGCTCGTTTCGAAGAGCAGCTGCAGTCCGAGGCAGATGCCAAGGAAAGGCTTTCCCGACGCGATGGCCCGGTGGATGGGCTCAATGAGCCCGGCCGCTTTGAGGTTGTCCATCGCCTGGGCGAACGCGCCCACCCCGGGCAACACGACCCCCGCTGCCTGCTCGAGCACCGCCGGGTCCTGGGTGATGACGGCTTCCGCGCCCACGTGAGCCAGGGCTTTCTCCACGCTGCGCAGGTTTCCCATGCCGTAGTCGATGATGGCGATCATGTGCGGCTCCCCCGCTCGGGCGTGAATACGTTCTTACGGTAGCACACGCGGCGCTGGCCAACTAGGGGGTGGGGCGGGAAGCGGGTCAAGTATACACGGGTTCATGAGTGGGCGTGGGACCGCCGACGTTTCCAACATTTGGTGGCGCCGGACTGTGCTTGCGTCCCTGGGACACCCTCGATCATTTCGACCGTTTGGTCCAAAACAAACGCTGCCGCGGCGCCGGTTATCACATCTGTCGAACACGAGCTGTCGGAGCCGATGGTCAGAGGTTTACGCGCTCCAGTTATTTCGACCGACCGGTCCAAATTAGTTGCCGAAGACAAACAGGTCGCCGGCCTACCCCGAACACGAGGGTGAGGGGGGACATAGCAACATACTACTGGCCCAGCCTCCACTAAAATGTGGAAGCTGCCCGGGCTCCCCGGAATGCCCGTCTTTACACCCGCACCTCCACCCGGTACTCCCGCAGCCAAGTGTCGATCTCGATGAGGTAGGCCATGAACTGGGGGCCGGCCATGAGCTGGCCGAACCAGGGCTGGTCAAAGGTGGCGCCGCCTTGGGCCGGGTCACCTGCCACCAGCCGCCGCACGGTTTCCACGTCGATGAGCGGGAGCAGAGGCGACTGGGGGTCGTCCAGAATGCGCAAGACCCAGCGGCGGACGGTTTCGGCGTACTCGGGCTGGTGGCTCTTGGGGTAGGGGTTCTTGCGCCGCCACAACACCTCGTCGGGCAGCACGCCTTCCAGGGCGCGGCGCAAGAGGCCCTTTTCCCGCCCGCCGCAGTTTTTCATCTCCCAGGGGACGTTCCAAACGTACTCGACGAGCCGGTGGTCTGCGAACGGCACCCGCGCCTCAAGCCCCGTGGCCATGCTCATGCGATCCTTGCGGTTGAGGAGGGTCACCATGAACCACGTGAGGCTCAAGTAAGCGACCTCTCGCAGCCGGCGCTCCCGCGGCGATTCGCCCGGCAGGTGCGGCACTTCCGCCAGGCTCTCGCGGTATCGCTGCTGAACGTAATCTTCGGGCCGAATGCGCTCCCTGATCCATGGCGCGAGCCATGAGGCGCGCAGGTGCGTGGAGCGGGACCACGGAAAGGTGTCAGCGTGGAGGAGGTCCTCCCGGTGAAACCAGGGGTAGCCGCCGAAAATCTCGTCGGCGCACTCGCCCGACAGGGCGACGGTAGCGCCCTTCTTGATTTCCCGGCAGAAAAGCAGTAAGGACGCGTCGATGTCGGCCATGCCCGGCAAGTCCCGGGCGCGGACGGCCGCGGGCAGGGCGCCGGCAAGCTCGTGAGCGTCGATGAGCACCTGGTGGTGGACGGTGCCCAGGCGCTCGGACACCAGCTGAATGTAGCGGTCGTCCGAGTCGGGCTGGAAGGCACTGGGCCTGAAGTGCTCGGCGTTGCCCCGGTAGTCGATGGAGTAAGTGTGCAGGGGGCCTTTCCCTTCCTCGGCGAAGGCCCGGGCGGCGAAGGCGGTGATGGCGCTGGAGTCGACGCCGCCCGAAAGCAGCGTGCACACTGGCACGTCCGCCACCAGTTGGCGGCGCACGGCGTCGGACAGCAACTCGCGCACCTTTTCGATGGTCGTGTCGAGGTCGTGTAGGTGGGGGCGGCTTTCCAGGCGCCAATAACGCCGATGGGTGAGCCCGTACGGGGACACCGTGAGGCAGCAGCCCGGTTTCACCTCGCGCATGTCCCGGTACACCGCATGGCCGGGCGTGCGGGCGGGCCCGAG
Organism: Limnochordales bacterium; assembly: GCA_036564115.1. Classification (GTDB taxonomy): domain Bacteria; phylum Bacillota; class Limnochordia; order Limnochordales; family ZCTH02-B6; genus ZCTH02-B6. The sequence continues at coordinate 1,294 of DATCLD010000031.1, read as the reverse complement.
GGCAAACACCTCGGCCAGGCCCTCCGCGTCCACCACCGGCGCGACGCAGGGATGCGCCAGCAGCGCCTTGGGCTCCGAGCCAAAGACGAAGCAGTCGCCGAAATCGGCGTAGAAAAGCGGCTTGACGCCCAAGCGATCCCGGGCCAGAAACAGGGTTTGGTCTGCTTCGTTCCAGATGGCGAAGGCGAAGATGCCGTTGAGCCGTTCCAGGCATTGCGGGCCCCACTGTATGTATGCGACCAGCAGGACTTCGGTGTCCGACCGCGTCGAAAACCGCCAGCCCAAGGCCTTGAGGTCGTCCCGCAGCTCGGCGGTGTTGTAGAGTTCGCCGTTGTAGGTGATCACATAGAGCCTTTCGCCCGCGCGGCGCTCCATCGGTTGGGCGCCGCCCTCGGGGTCCAATACCACCAGCCGCCGGTGGACAATGGCAGCCGTGCGGGACAAGTAAATTCCGGAGGCGTCGGGCCCCCTGCAGGCCAGCGTCTCCGCCATGGCCTCCGCGGTGGGCATGGATTCGCTTACGTTACCCCGGCGATCGATCCAACCCGCGATTCCACACATGGACAGGTCCACCCCTCATCGATGGAGCGCCAGGGGCCGCACCAGCATGAGGCGCCCGCGCCGCGCCTCCACCCGGCGCCGCGGCCAGCGATCCGGCAAAAACTCCGTGCTGTCTCGAGCGCACGCTGTGCTAGTATAAGCGGGAGAACTGCCGAGAGGTGACGGCGGGACAGGGGCGAGCAGAGCCCGGTGCCGCCGCGGATTGGGGCCGGATTAGGGCCCGAAGAGAGCCGGAATAGGGTGAGAATCGGGCCCGGTCAGGGACGAGCCCCGCATCTTTATGCAACTGCGATTCGACCTCACGGAGGAAACGCGGCGGACGGGGTCAGCGGGCGTTGGGAGATCTTACGAAGGTCTAGTGGTGGACAGGCCTTTTTTCTCCCTTGTGTCGCCGGCGCCGATGTGGTATAAAAATGACCGTTGACTGAATAAGTATTCGAGCCGCACACGGGTTTCCCCGTGCGCAACTCACCCCCGGGGAGGCGGGACGGTTTCTATGCGGGCACACGTGGTACTGGAAGACGGGTTTCACCTGGAGGGTGAGGCATTTGTCGGGGAGGGCGAGGTGTGCGGCGAAGTCGTCTTCAATACCGCTCACAGCGGCTACCAGGAAGTCCTCACCGACCCGTCCTACACAGGCCAGGCGGTGGTGTTCACCTATCCTCACATCGGCAACTACGGCGTGAACCCTGAAGATGCGGAGTCGAGTCGGATCGCGCCGTGCGCCCTCATC
>DATCLD010000030.1:0-7274 GCA_036564115.1 Limnochordales bacterium | reverse complement strand
GCGCTCGATGACCGCCACGATGGCGGGCACCTCTTCCCGGGACACGCCGGCCGTCGGCTCATCCAAGAGGAGCACGTCGGGGTCCAGGGCGAGGGCGATGGCCAGGTCCAGCTTGCGCTGATCCCCGTGGGACAAGGCGTGAGCCGGCACATGCTCCTTGCCGGCCAACCCCACCTGCTCCACGATCTCCACCGCCCGCTCGGCGAACGGCCCCACCCGCTCCGCGGGCTGCCACATCACCCACCGGGCCGGCCAGCGGCGGCCGGTCGCGCCCGCGGCGCCCGGCGCGGGGCGCGCTCCCGCCGCCCCAGCCGCCCCCGGCGCGTCTCTCCCGGCGGAGGCCTCCGCCTGCACGGCCAGCCGCACATTCTCGAGCACCGTCAGGTTAGGAAACAGGTGGGTCAGCTGAAAAGCGCGGCCGAGCCCCAAGCGGGCGATGCGGTGGGGCGGGAGCCCCGTGATGTCCCGGCCCCGGAGGAAGATCTTGCCCGCGGTAGGCTTGAGCACCCCGGAGAGCAGGTTGAACAGCGTCGTCTTGCCCGCCCCGTTGGGCCCGATGATGGAGTGGAGAGTGCCCTGGCGGACGGTAAACGACACGTCCGCCAGGGCCGCAAACCCTCCGAAATGCTTGGTCAGGCCGCGGATCTCCAGCACATCCGCCATGGTCAGCGATTCGGCACCATGATGGGCGGCGCCGTCTCCTCCGGTGCAAACTCCTGCACGAGAACCGGCACGGGATAGTCGTAGCCGGGCTTTATCTCCAGCCGCGCCACGTACAGCGGCTGCAACGCCTGGTGGTCCTCCGGGCGGAATATATACCGGCCCTTGGGACCGTCAAAGGACATGCCCTCCATGACCCGGATCAGCGCCTCGGCGTCGGTGGTGCCGGCCTTCCGGATCGCCTCGACGATGGCGATGCCCGCCGCCATGCCGCCGGCGGTAAACAGGTCCGGCGGCTCGCCATACTCCTCGACATGCCGCCGCACGAGCCAGTCGTTGATGGGATTGTTAGGCAGTTCGTAGTAGTAGGTGAGGACGCCGACAAGCCCGCCGGACTCGGTGCCCATGGCCCGCAACGCCGACATGTCGCCGATGCCGGTGAACACTACCATGCGCTCATACAGCCCCATCTCGGCGATCTGCTGGAACAGGGTAACCGCACCCGCCCCGGCCCATGTGACGACGACGCCGTCGGGCCGGGCAGCCAGCAGCCGCTGCAGGTACGGCGTGAAGTCGCGGGTGTCCTGGGGCGCGAAAATGTCGCCGATCATCTCGCCGCCGTGCTCGATGATGACGCGGCTCCAGGCCGCCGCGCTGTCGTGGCCGAAGGCGTAGTCAGGCGCCAGGTTCATGAAGCGCCGCCGCCCCTCGCTCACCAGGTACGCGGCGCCCGTGAGGGCGTCCTGGGACACGTTGCGGCCGGTGCGGAAGACGTAGCGGCTGAAGTTCGAACCCGTGATGGAGTCGGCCGCCGCCGGGTCCACCACGAAGATCTTGCGATGGCGCTCAATCTCGGGGATGACCGCCAGGGCCGCGCCGCTGGAGCTTGTGCCCTGCACGATGTCCACCCGGTCCAGCTCCAGGAGCTTGCGCACCGCCTGCACGGCCCGCTGCGGGTCGGACGCGTCGTCCTCGATGATGAGCTGGATAGGCCGGCCCAGCACCGCAAAGGTCCCGCCCGTGGCGTACTCGATCCCCAGCCTCAAGCCCCGCACCTGCTGCTGGCCGTACGTGCGCAAGGGGCCGCTGCCGTCGTGAATGACGCCGATCTTGATCGGATCGACCTGCGCCCACGCCGTGGCGGCGCTGCCCACAACCGCCAGCAACGCCGCCACCATCAAGGCGGCCACAGCCGTCGAGCGCCGCCCCTGCGCCGTAAGACCCCGCCGGCCGGCCGTGCACACCGGCGCTTGCCCGCTCCACCGCTTGAGCCCACGTATCATCCGCCGACACCCTCCCTGAACTCGTTATTATCGGCGACGCCTGGATGGTTCTGGCGTTCGCCCAAGTCCCAAGTTGTCACAAGTCCCGCGCCGCGCCCGATCCGCCGCCGCCCCTGCCGGACTCCAACCCGCCGGCCGCCAACCCGCCGGGCGCCAACCCGCTCCGGACGCGGCTCACCGGCCGTGCCCGTCCCAAGGCCCCCAGCGGATGGCCGTGGCCGCCCACGAGTAGCCCGTACCGGCGCTCAAGGCCACCGCCAGATCGCCCGCCCGCAGCTGGCCCCGGCGCACCCCTTCCCACAACCCGATGATGGGATCCAGGGCCGACAAGTGCCCGTACTCGTCCAGGTACACCGCGCGGCTTTCGTCCAGGCCCAGTCCTTGGAGCAGCAGCTCAAACATGGACCGCTTGGTGTGCAGCGGCGCGAGGAACGTGATGTCCCGCGGGTCGTAGCCGCTTCGCCGCACCGCCTCCCGGGCCACCCACAGGAAGTTGTCCAGCGTCACCGGGTCCAGGCGCTCCTTCATGAGCTGCGGGTCGGTCACGTCCAGGTAGTGCAGCCGCTCCCGCAGCGTGCGCTCGCTGGGCGGCATCACCGAGCCCCCAGCCGGCACCCGCACGAAGTCGTGGAACGAACCGTCCGTCAGAAATGCCGACTCCAGGATGACGTTCTCCGGGTGGTCCCGCCGCAGCAGCACCGCCACCGCCCCGTCGCCGAAGTTGAACATGAAGCGGGAGCGCTGGTTCTGGTAGTCGATCAGGTCGCCCTCGCGGGTGGCGCCCACGCACAGCACCTGCCGGAGGCTCCGGTCGGCCGTCAGCATGTCCTTGACGACCTTGAGCATCACCGGCGCACCCGCGCTGACGTTCATGATCTCGAAAGTAAACGCCCGCTTGAGCCCCAGCTCGTACTGGATCTTGGGAGCGACGGACCAGACGGGGTAGTCCTTGTAGGGGCTGCCGAAATAGACGACCACGTCTATGGAGAGCGGGTCCACCTGCTCCAACAGCGGCCGGGCCGCCCGCACGGCCATGTCGGACACGTGCTCGTCCGGTGCGGCCCGGTGCTTGCGCTTGAGGCCAAACTTCTCCCGGATGACCTGCTCGGGAATGCCGGACTGGGCGGCAATGTGCGCGCTGTCTTCAAAGGCTTCCGGCACATACACCGACAGCCCGGCGATGCCCACTGGCACCTTGTCCAAGGCCACGTCCTCCGTCCTTGGGTCACGCGCTCGGCCGCTGCTCGGCGCCCAATTGCTCCGACAGCATCGTGACCAGCTTTGGTTTCTCGACCTTCCCTGCCGCGTTGCGGGGCAGCGCCTCGACGACCGTAAACGACTTGGGCACCTTATACCCAGCCAGGCGCTGGCGGCACCAGGCGGAGAGCGCCGCGCTGTCAAGGTTCGCTCCCGGCCGCAGCACAATGGCCGCGTGGGGCGTCTCGCCCCAGTGGGGGTCAGGCAGCCCCACCACCGCGGCTTCGACGATGTCGGGATGGGACTCGAGCACCTGCTCGACTTCGACGGGGTAGATGTTCTCGCCGCCGGAGATGATCATCTCTTTGAGGCGGCCGACTAGGGTGACGCACCCCTCCTCGTCGGCCCAGCCCAGGTCGCCTGTCCGGAACCAACCGTCCCGGAACGCCGCGGCCGTCTCCTGGGGCTTGCCCCAGTACTCCTTGAACACGTTGGGCCCGCGCACGACCACCTCGCCCACCTGGCCCGGCGGCAAATCCTGGCCGTTGGCGTCGACGATGCGGGCTTCCGCGTGCAGCGCCGGGCGGCCGATGCTGCCCGCCTTGCGTTCAAAGTCCTCGGGGACCAGCAGGAAGTGGGTGGGCGACGTCTCGGTCAGCCCGTAGCCTTGCCCAAAGGCGAGGCCGCGCGAGTGGAATGCCCGGATCAGGTCCACCGGGCACGGCGCCCCGCCGCTGTAGAAGTAGCGCACACTGCGGAAGTCCGTCTTGTCGAAGTCGGGGTGCTGCAGGAGCGCCCGGTGAATCGTCGGCACGCCAAACACTATGGTGACGCGCTCGGTTTCGATGAGCCGCAGCGCCTCGCCGGGATCAAAGCGCCGCGGCAGCACGACGCGCCCGCCTGCGTATAGCGTCGGCAGGGTAAACAAGCCGATGCCGCCCACATGGAACATGGGCAAGAGCGTGATGGTCGTGTCGCGGCCGCTGATGTCCAGCGTCATGCAGGAGTTGAGCGCGTTGGCGAACTGGTTTCCTTGCGTGAGAACGGCGCCCTTGGGCTTGCCGGTAGTGCCCGACGTGTAGCAGATGATGAAACGCTCATCGAGCGTGACGGGCGGCTCGCCGGCCGGCAGCACAGGTTCGTCATCGGAATGCGCCGCCAGCCATGCCCCGTACTCGCCGGTTTCCCCGGGCGCGGGGAGCACAATGACGCGCTCCACCGTTGTCTCCTGTTGGAGAACCGGCCCGTGGGCGGCAAACTCGGGGCCCACAAGCAGCAGCCGGGCGCCGCTGTCGGCCAGTTGGTAGCGCCACTCGGGCACGGCGAGGCGCACGTTGAGGGGCACCACCATGAGGCCGGCCTTGGCCGCCGCAAACAACAACTCCACGAACTCGGGGCAGTTGAGGCTCAAGATAGCCACCCGGTCGCCCCGGGAGAGGCCGGCTGAGCGCAGCGCCCGGGCCAGCCGGTTGACCCGCCGGTTGAGCTGGGCGTACGTGACGTGCACATAGCCTCCGCCGCCGGGGACCGTGAGCGCAATACGCTCGGGATGCATCTGGGACCGTTTGCTCATCCAGAAACCGACCGCCTGCACGGTGCCCGTCCCCCTCCCCTTGTGCCTCGTCGCACAAGGTGCTATATGAATCACCTTTCACTTTTTCAAACTACGCTGCTGGCTTTGGATCTCCTTCCAAACTCTTCATGATTTTGGCGGTGATGCAGGCGGGTCGAGAAGATGCGGACCTTTTGGAACGGGCTGTCAGCGGGCAGCGCCGGGAGATCCGTTTGCGCTCCCGGAAGAGCCGGGAGCCGGTTTGGCTGCGGCGTTGCCGGGGTTGGGGTTGCCCGCGCCATCGGCCAGGCTGCGCAGGAACAGGTCAAAGGCCCGCTCCTTCTGGGTCCGTACCAGGCGCTCGAGCTCCTGGCCGTCGCCGCGGCGCAGGGCGTCCACCATGGCCCGATGCTCGGCCTGGGACAGCTCGATGGAACCGGGCGCCTGCAGGAACACGAAGCGGGTGCGGGCCGACAGCTCCCAGACGGTGTTGAGGATGCGCTGCGCGACCGTCCACGGGGACAGGGAGTACAGCTTGCGGTGGAATTCGTAGTTGAGGCGGGCGTAGGCCAGGTTGTCCTTGTAGGCGACTTCGTCCATGCGCCGCACCAGGTCCTCGAGCTCGTCGATGGCTTCCGGCGTCGCGCCCAAGACCGCGGTGCGGGCCAAGAGCGGCTCCAGCGCCTTGCGGATGGCCATCAGCTCCTCGAGCTGGTCCGCCCGGACCGGCGCCACCCGGGCGCCGATGTACGGCGTCGTTTCCACCAACTCCTCGGCCTCCAGCCGGCGGATGGCCTCCCGCACCGGGATCGGGCTGGTGCCGAAGTCGCGCGCCAGTTGGTCGACGATGAGACGCTCCCCGGGCTTCAAGGCACCGCTGAGGATGGCTTCCTTGAGCTGCTCATATACCCACTGCGCCCGTGTAGGCATGGTCGCTTTCGGCATCCGCACAGGCCAACACCTCGAGGCGAGCCGTTTTCCCACCGGCCAAGGCTGCCTGTGAGGCCCGGCGGGGTGCAGGGCGTTTCAGCGCTGTGATTCGCTCGCCCACGTAATCTAATATTATATAACCTTCCCGTGGCGAGCAACCTGCGCGCGACCGGTCCCGCTCGTGCAGAAGCTGTACTTGTCAAGGCCCGGCGATATCAGTCGCAGGAAACAGGGACCGGCCGCGCTCAGCCCGAATTAATGCGGATCAAATATGGACCCAAATATGGGGCCGCGCCGGCTCGTGCGCGGCCGCGCGCTTTAGTCCAAGTGCATCAAGGAGGGATTCCCATTGCCCACTTTTCGGCTAGACGGCCACGTTGCGCTCGTAACCGGCGGCGGGCGCAACATCGGCCGGGCCATCGCCCTGGCCCTGGCCGAGCATGGGGCCGATGTGGCGGTTTGTGCCCGGCACCCGGAGCAGGTGGAGGCTGTCGCTGGGGAAATCAGAGCCATGGGGCGCCGGGCGGTGGCCGTCGTCGCCGATGTGGGCGACCCTAGCCAGGTCGTTGCGATGGTCCAGCAAATAGAGGATAAGCTCGGCCCCGTCGACATCCTTGTCAACAACGTGGGCGTCCGGCCCAAGCAGTCCATCCTTGAGATGAGCTTTGACGATTGGGACCGGATCATCCGCGTCAACCTGAGCTCTGCCTTCTACTGCGCCAAAGCGGTTGTGCCCCGCATGATGGAAAAGCGCTACGGTCGCATCATCAACATCTCGGGCCGCAGCGGCTTCAGCGGCCAGGCCGACCGCGCCCACGTGGTGACGTCGAAAGCCGGGATGCATGGACTGACGAAAGCCCTCGCCCACGAGCTGGCTCCATACGGCATCACCGTCAACACGGTCAGTCCCGGCCACATCGACACGACCCGCTCGGCGGACTCGCCGCCCATCGCCGACGCCGCCCAGCTTGTGCAGAGCGTTCCTTTGGGCCGGCTGGGCTTGCCGGAAGAAATCGCCGCGGCCTGCGTCTATCTCGCCTCGCCGGCCGCGGCCTACGTGACGGGGCAAGTGCTGCACATCAACGGCGGCGCCCTGATGCCTTGACCGGGCGCCTTGAGACAGGAGGACTCAGCGTGGTTCAAGCCGCCCAGCGCGTGTTGCACTTCACCGAATCCGTCATCCGCGAGGTCACCCGATGGGCCGATGAGACGGGTGCCCTCAACCTGGCCCAAGGCTTTCCCGACTACGACCCGCCTGCGCTCGTCCTGGAGGCCGCCCAGCGGGCCATCGCCGCGGGGGAAAACCAGTATTCGGTCACCTGGGGCGACCCGCGCCTGCGGCAGGCTATCGCCCGCAAGGTGAGCCGCTTCTGGGGCGTTCCCATCGACCCGCAGCAGCAAATCACCGTCACCTGCGGCGCGACCGAAGGCGTGGCCGCATCGCTGCTCGCGGTGCTCAACCCGGGCGATGAGGTCATCTTGCTGGAGCCCTTCTATGAAAACTACCTGCCCGTTTCGCACCTGGCGGGTGCTACGGCCAAGTTTGTGCGCCTGTCGCCGCCGGAGTACCGCGTGGAAGAAGAGGCGTTGAGGGCGGCCATCACTCCCCGTACCCGGGCCCTGGTGCTCAATACGCCCGGCAACCCCACGGG
>DATCLD010000029.1:0-1501 GCA_036564115.1 Limnochordales bacterium | reverse complement strand
AGGCGCGCCAGCTGCCGGGCGATCTCCAACTTCTCCTGGGCGTTGAGGTTTACGCCGGGCGACTGCTCGCCATCCCGCAGCGTCGTGTCGAAAATCCGTATGCGCCGCATACTCACGACCTCCTCACCAGTAAACCACCCGCGTGTCCCACAGGTCCTCTATCTCCGCCAGCCGCTCTAGCACATGCGGCGGGATCGGGTCGTCGACACCAAGCACCATCACGGCCTGGCCGCCTACCGCTTTGCGGCCCACCTGCATGAAGGCGATGTTGATGCCGTGCTCGCCCAAGAGCGTCCCGACCTTGCCGATCATGCCGGGACGGTCCACGTTGCGGGCGACGAACAGGTAGCCGGACGTATCCACATTGACCCGGTAGCCGTCGATGCCCACCAGGGTCGGCACGTTGCGCCCGGTGAGGGTGCCTGCCACCGTGCGCTCGCCGGTCTGGCCGTTGCTGCCCTTGAGCGTGATGAGGCTCTGGTAGTCGCCGGCCGCGGGCTCCCGTGTTTCGGAAACCTGGATGCCCCGCTCCCTGGCAATCACGGGGGCGTTGACGTAGTTGACCGACTCGTGCAGGATCGGGTCCAGCATCCCCTTGAGGACCGCCCGCGTCAGGGGCGAGCAATCCATCTCCGCCAGCTGGCCGCTGTAGACCACCTCAAGCCGCCGGTGCCCGCCGCCGACAAGCTCCGTGTAGAGGCGCCCCAAGCGCTGCGCGAGGTCCAGGAAAGGCCGCAGCTTCTCGAGCTCTTCCGGGGACATGGCCGGCAGGTTGACCGCGTGGGGCACCGGCTCCCCCTGCAGCGCCCGCAACACTTCCCTGGCCACGTCTACCGCCACGTTGATCTGGGATTCCACGGTAGACGCACCCAAGTGCGGCGTCACGACCACCCGCGGGTGGCCCACCAAGGGGCTTTCCCACGGGGGCTCGTTGCGGAAGACGTCCAGGGCCGCCCCTGCCACCTTGCCCGACTCGAGCGCCTCCAAGAGCGCTTCTTCATCGACGATGCCGCCCCGGGCGCAGTTGATGATGCGCACGCCCGGCTGCATCAGCTCAAACTGCCGGCGGCCGATGAGGTTCTCCGTCGCCCGGGTGAGCGGCGTGTGCACCGTAATGATATGGGCCCGCCGGCAGATGTCGTCCACGTTCGTGAGCTCCACACCCAGCTCCTTGGCCCGTTCCGGCGAGATGTACGGGTCGTAGGCCAGCACCTGCATCCCTAGGGCGACGGCCCGCCGCGCCACCTGGCTCCCAATGCGTCCAAGGCCGATGACGCCCAGCACTTTGCCCATGATCTGCATGCCCATGAACCGCTGCCGCTCCCACTTCCGGTCCCGGCTGACGGACGCGTGGGCCTGTGGGATCCAGCGCGCCAGGGCAAACATCATCGCGATGGTGTGCTCGGCCGTGGCTATCGTGTTGCCCTCCGGGGCGTTGATGACGAGGACGCCCTTGCGGGTCGCCGCGTCCACGTCAATGTTGTCCACGCCCACGCCTGCC
>DATCLD010000028.1:0-4605 GCA_036564115.1 Limnochordales bacterium | reverse complement strand
GAGCGTCCCTTCACGTCCCTGGCGGACTTTTGCCAGCGGGTGGCGCCGCTCACCATCGAGGAGGCGGAACAGCTGGTGCTGGCCGGCGCCTTTGACGCAATCCACCCCAACCGCCGGGCCCTTTTGTGGCAGTTGCCGGCCGTGCTGGGCGATGCCCGCCGCGCCCGGGAAGCCCAGCGGCACTGGGATCTGCGTGCGGAGACGCCTCCGGCCGCCATAGAAGACTTCCCGCCTCTCGAGCGGGACCTGCGGGAGTACTACGCCCTCGGGGTGACCGTGGAGCGTCACCTGATGCAGCACTGGCGCCCGCTGCTGCGCCAGCGCGGCGTGAGCACGTGCGCCGAGGCCGCCCGGTTGCCCCACCGGCACCCGGTCACGGCCGCAGGCTTGTGCATCCGCCCCCACCGCCCGCCGACCAAGAGCGGCCGCACGGTGGTGTTTTTGACCTTGGAGGATGAAACGGGGCTGATCGACGTCACCGTCTTCGAAGACGTCTACATGCGCTGGGGGGACGACCTGTTCGTGAGCCCCCTGCTGCTGGTTTCCGGAAAAATCGACCGCCACGGCGAAGGGGTGAGCATCACTGCGGAGCGGCTCGCGCCCCTGGTGCCCACCGGCGCCGTAGCGGCCGTCCAGTAATGCCGACGCGCTACAGCCGCCGTGGGCTTCGGGAAAATACGGCAGTCACACCGCGCCCAGCACCGAAGCGTCAGCAAACTGGCTCCGGTACAGGCTCGCGTAAAACCCGTCCGCCGCCAGCAGTTGGTCGTGGGTTCCCTGCTCGACGATGCGGCCGTCCTTCATGACCAGCACCCAGTCCGCGTCCCGGATGGTGGACAGGCGGTGGGCGATGACGAAGCTGGTGCGGCCTTTCATCAGATCGTGTAAAGCCCGCTGGATTTGAAGCTCGGTGCGGGTGTCGACGCTGCTGGTGGCCTCGTCCAGGATGAGGATCACCGGGTCCGCGAGCAGCGCCCGGGCAATGGTCAAGAGCTGCTTCTGCCCTTGCGAGAGGTTGGACGCCTCTTCGTCGATGACCGTGTCATAGCCGTCCGGCAGCGTGCGAATGAAATGGTCCGCGTACGCCGCCTTGGCCGCGGCCACGATCTCCTCCTCGGTGGCGCCTTCCCGGCCGTAGGCGATGTTGTCCCGGATGGTGCCGTGGAACAGCCACGTGTCCTGCATCACCATGCCAAAGAGACGGCGCAGGTCCCCGCGGCGCATCTGGCGGATGTCGATCCCGTCAACGGTGATGCGCCCGCCGTTGATCTCGTAAAAGCGCATCAGGAGGTTCACGAGGGTCGTCTTGCCCGCGCCTGTCGGGCCGACGATGGCGATCACCTGGCCGGGCTTGCCGACCAGGTCCAGGTCCTCAATCAAGGGCACGTCGGGCTTATAGCGGAAGGAAACCCGCTCCAGCACCACTTCGCCCCGGGGATGCTGCAGGACAACCGGGTCGGTGGCTTCCTCCACCTCTTCTTCCTCGTCCAGCAGCTCAAACACCCTCTCCGCGGACGCGATGGTGGACTGGATGATATTGAAGATGCTCGCCACCTGTACGATAGGCTGGCCAAACTGCCGCGCGTACTGGAGAAACGCTTGCACGTCGCCGATCTGGAGCATCTGGCGGGTCACGTAGATGGCGCCCACAACGCTGATCAGGACGTAGCCGATGTTGTTGACGAAGCCCATGAGGGGCATGATCAGGCCCGAGACGAACTGCGCCCGCCAGCCGGCCCCATACAGCTCATCGTTGACCGCCTCGAATTCCGCCACCGACCGGTGCTCCTGGCCAAAAGCCTTGACCACCGCGTGGGCCGTGTACATTTCCTCCACGTGGCCGTTGAGGCGGCCCAGGGCCTGCTGCTGCTGGCGGAAGTAACCTTGGGAGCGGCGGGCGATGGCCGCCGTGATCATGCCCGCCATGGGCAACGTGGCCATGGTCAACAACGCCAGCACCCAGCTGATGCGCACCATCATCACGATGATCCCGATGACGGTCACCACGGCCATGAGGGCCTGCGCGAGGCTCTGCTGGAGCGTGTTGCTGATGTTGTCGATGTCGTTGGTGACCCGGCTCAGCGTTTCCCCGTGGGGCCGGCTGTCATAGTAGCGCAGGGGCAGCCGCATGAGCTTGGCGTCCACATCCTGCCGCAGCCGGTACACGATCCGTTGGGCGACACCGGCCATGATGTACTGCTGCCCGAACGCACAGGCCGCGCTGAGCAAGTACAGGCTGGCCAGCAGGACAAGGATGTCCCTGACGCGCCCGAAATCGATGGTTGCGCCGGGCACGCCCGCCCGTTTGGCCATAAAGCCTTCAAACAAGACCGTCGTGGCGTCGCCCAGCACCCTGGGGCTGACGATGGCAAACAGCGTACTGAGGGCTGCCAGCACCAGTACGGCGGTCAGCTGCGGCCAATGGGGCCGCACATAGCCGAGCAGGCGCCGCAAGGTGCCGCGAAAGTCCTTGGCCCGCTGCACGGGCAGCCCAACCATCGCCGGGCCGTGATGCCGGGGCAGCACCGACAAATCGTCGCGCCGGGCACTCCGGCCACCAGCGCCCATCCGCCCGCTCATGCCGCCGCCTCCTCACCCAACTGGGAGATGACGATTTCCCGGTACACCGGACACGTGCGCAGCAGCTCTTCGTGGGTGCCGATGCCCACGGCACGCCCGCCGTCCAGCACGATGATCTGGTCCGCGTGCATGATGGTGCTCACCCGCTGGGCCACGATGATGACGGTCGCGTCCTGGGTTTCCCGCTTCAAGGCTGCCCGCAGCGCGGCGTCGGTCTTGAAGTCCAGCGCCGAGAAGCAGTCGTCAAACACATAGATGCGCGGCCGGCGCACGATCGCCCTGGCGATGGTCAGCCGCTGCCGCTGCCCGCCGGACAAGTTCGTCCCGCCCTGATCGACCTTTGTATCAAAGCCCTCGGGCAAGTTGCGGATAAACTCCAGCGCCTGGGCGATCTCCGCGGCCCGTTCGATCTCCGCGTCGGTCGCATCCTCGTTGCCGTAGCGGATGTTGTCCCGGATGGTGCCGCTAAAGAGGACCGCCTTCTGGGGTACAAAGCCTATGCAGCGCCGCAGTTCCGCCTGCGCCTGCTCCCGCACGTCCACCCCGTCCACCAGCACCTGCCCTTCCGTGGGGTCGTAAAACCGGATCAGCAGGTTGACCAGCGTGGTCTTGCCCGCGCCGGTACCGCCAATGATGGCTGTCGTCCTTCCGGGCTCAGCCCGGAAAGAGATGCCCTGCAAGGCCGGCTGCTCGGCACCGGGATACTGGAAAGAGACGTTGCGGAACTCCACCACGCCCCGGCGCTCCTCCACGCGGCGCGCCGCCGGCGGGTCTTGGATGCGGGGCTCCAACTGGAGCACCTCGCTGATGCGCCCGGCCGACACCGCCGCTCGCGGGAGGATGATCAATACCATCGACACCATCAACAGTGAGAACATGATCAGCGACACATACTGGATGAAGGCCATCAAATCGCCGATCTGCGTGTGGCCGCCGTCGACGCGCACCGCGCCAAACCACATGACCGCCACGATGGTCATGTTGAGCAGGATCATCATGATGGGCAGCGATGCCCCCATGAGCCGGTTCACCCTAATGGCGGTTTGCGTCAGGTCCTGGTTGGCGGCCGTGAAGCGGCGGTGCTCATAGTCGGTGCGGTTAAACGCCCGGACCACCCGCACGCCCGTCAAGAGCTCCCGCACCACTCGGTTTAAGCGGTCGATCTTGTCCTGCAGCGCCCGGAACATGGGCAATGCCCGTGACGCAACTGCGACAATGGCGAAGACGAGCAGCGGCACCACCGCTGCGATCACCCAGGCCAGCTGCGCGTCGGTGGCGATGGCCATGACGACACCGCCGACGGCCAGCAGCGGCGCGCTCACTAGCATGCGCATCACCAAATACACCACCTGCTGTACCTGCGTCACGTCGTTGGTGGTGCGGGTGATGAGCGTGGCCATACCCAGCTGGGACATTTCCGGTAGGGAGAAACCGCTCACCCGCCGGAAAAGCTCCCTCCGCACGTCGCGCCCGAAGCCGTTGGCCGTGCGGGAAGCAAAGTAGGTGGCCGCAATGGCGGCCCCCGTCCCAGCTGCCGCGACCAGCAGCATCAGGCCGCCGATGCGCAGGATGTGCCCCGTATTGCCGGTGACGACGCCTTCATCCACGATGCTCGCCATCAACGCCGGCAGGAAGAGCTCGGTCAACGACTGCAGGAGCACAAGTCCCACCGCCAGAGCGATTTCTCTCCGGTACGGCTTCAGAAACCGCAAGAGCTTGCCCACGGAAAGCCCCCTCTCCACGCGTGCCGAACGGGCCTGCATCGCTCAACCCTATCACTTGCGCCGCCCGGCCGCTGACGCGCATGATCCGCAAAGCGACTAGCGACCGGCCCGCGCCGCCACGCGTTGCCCAACCTTTGGAGCTTCTGCCCTCAGTTGCACCTGACAACGATTATACCTTCGTAAGACGGAGAGCGAAGTGGGAGAGATGTAAGGATGGATGTAAGGATGGACGTAAGGATGAACAAGGGCGTGGACGACGGCCGAAGGCTGCGGCCGCAAAACGACCCAAAGCAAAACCCCC
>DATCLD010000027.1:0-24991 GCA_036564115.1 Limnochordales bacterium | reverse complement strand
TGCGCACCGAACCCGCTTTTTCCGTCGGCAAAACGCCTGGGCCGACCGGCCCGGCCAAGACACGGAGGTGGCAGGCATGTCGTTTGTGGACGTCCGGCGGGACGGCGCGGTGGCCGTCGTGACGCTCAACAAGCCGCCGGTCAACGCGCTGGACGGCGCCTTCCTGCGGGAGATCGAGGACGCCGTGGCGGGGCTGGAAAAGGACGCTGCCGTCCGGGCCGTCGTGTTCCGGAGCGCCATCCCGGGCATTTTCATCGCCGGCGCGGACATCAAGGCGTTCCAGGATCCGGATAAGACGCGGGCGTCCATGGGCGCTTTCCAGGACTGCTTCAACCGCATCGAGCGGCTGCCCAAGCCGACGATCGCGGCGATCAGCGGACACGCCTTGGGCGGCGGCTGCGAATTTACCCTGGTCTGCGACTTCCGGCTCATGATCGATGACGGCAAGAGCACCATCGGGCTGCCTGAGGTGAGCTTGGGGATTTTTCCGGGGGCCGGCGGCACCCAGCGCCTTCCCCGCATCGTCGGGCGGGCCCACGCCTTGGACATCATCCTGCACGGCCGTAGGCTCAAGGCGCAGGAGGCGCACGTCATTGGCCTTGTGCACGAGGTGTGGCCGGCGGAGGGCTTTGAGGAGCGGGTGATGGAGTATGCCCGGAGCCTGGCGCAAGGCGCCACCAAGGCCCTGGCAGCGGCCAAGGCCAACGTGCTCCGGGCGGAGAGCGTGCCTTTAGATGTGGGACTCAAGCTCGAGGTCAGCGACTTTCTCGAGATCCTCCGCACCGCCGACGCGCAGGAAGGCGTGCGGGCGTTCCTCGAAAAGCGCGCGCCTACTTTCCGCGGGGAGTAGAGCCCACGCGGGCTCGCCGCCAAAGGGCGTAGCCGACCCAGCCGGCAAGCACGGCTATACCACCGGCGGCCAGCCAGCGGGTGTAGCGGGGGTCCTCCAGCACCGCGGTGCCAAGAAACGAGAAAAGGACGATCGGGGGGAGATCGCCCAGGGCAGTGGCGGCGAGAAAGTGCAACGGCGGGATGCGGGAGAGCCCTGCCGCGTAGCTCCACAGGTCGCTGGACGTGAAGGGGATCAGCCGGGCGATGAGCAGGACGGCGAAGCCGTTTTTGCGGCTGAAGCTGTCCACGCGCTCAAGGGCCGCCTCGGGCAAAAGCCGCCGTATCGTGCGGCGGGCCACCCAGCGGGCGACCGCGAAAGCGGCCAGCGCTCCCACGGTGACGCCCGCAAGGGATACTAGCATCCCCAGCCACGGTCCAAACAGCATGCCGTTGGCGATCATCAAGAACCAGTTGGGGACGGGCGCGAGCAGCGCTTCCAGCGTGAAGAGGGCGAGGATGACCAGCACGGTCCAGGCGCCAAACCCGCGCAGGTACTCGACGCCTTCTTCCAGTTCCGCTTCCCGGAGGAACCGGCGCACATCCCGCCACGTTTCCGGCGCGGCCCCGAGGGCAAAGACGAGCAAGGCCAGCGCGAGGCCAAGCGCCAAGTACGACGCGGGCCGCAAGCGGCGGGACCCCACCGTTGCACCACCCTTTCCGTTCCGGGATGGAAGAATCTAGTTCCACGCCGGGATGGAAGAATCTAGTTCGGTTCCGGGACGGATCTAGCTTACCCCTAACCGGCAGGCTCCACAAGACCGCCTTGTCCGCTCAAGGGGCGGCACGCACAGTCTCAGGAGGGAAACGGGCATGCGCCAGTGGCTCGAGCAGGCACAATCGATCCGCGAGTGGATCGTCAGCATCCGGCGGGATCTGCACCAGTACCCCGAGTTGGGCTACCAGGAGCACCGGACGAGCCAGGTCATCCGTGATCGCCTGGACGCGTTAGGGATCCGGTACCGGTACCCGGTGGCAGAAACGGGCGTGGTGGCGCAAGTAGGCACGGGACGCCCGCCTTGCGTGGCGCTGCGGGCGGACATGGATGCGCTGCCCATCCAGGAGGAAACCGACCTCCCTTTCCGCAGCCGGCACGACGGGAAGATGCATGCCTGCGGCCACGACGCGCACGTGGCAATGCTCCTTGGGGCAGCCCGGCTTTTGAAAGCCCACGAGCACGCCTTGCCGGGCACGGTGCGGCTGCTCTTCCAACCCGCGGAGGAAGGGGGAGCGGGCGGCGAGCGCATGTGCGCGGCGGGGGTATTGGACGACGACCCGCCGGTGCAGCGCATCTTTGGCCTGCACGTGTGGCCCTTCGCCCCCACGGGCACGGTCGTCGGCCGTGAGGGGACGTTTATGGCGGCCGCTTGTGAAGTGGACATCCGGGTGCAAGGCCAGGGCGGCCACGCCGCCATGCCGCACGTGACCGTCGATCCCATCGTGGCGGCGGCCAAGATCGTCATGGAGCTGCAGACCATTGTCAGCCGCGAGCTGGACCCCTTGAGCGCGGGCGTCGTCAGCATTACGGGCGTGCGGGCCGGTGAAGCCTATAACGTCATTCCGCCCACGGCGCGCCTGTGGGGCACGTTGCGCTCCCTTACGTCGGAAGGGATGGACTTTCTCAAGGCGCGGGTCGAGTCGATGGCCACCCTCGTAGCGGAGGCCAACCGCTGCCGGGTGCAGGTGGACTTCCCGGGGGTAGGCTATCCGCCCCTCCTCAACGACCGCGACTGCTGGCGCCTGGCAAAGGGCGTGGCCGCTGAGCTCCTGGGGGCGGACCGGGTGATGGAGGTCGCCCCGATTATGGGGGCCGAGGACTTCGCGTTCTACACCCGCCGGGTACCCGGCTGTTTCCTCGGACTCGGCGTCCGGAACGAGGCCCAGGGCGCCGTCTATCCGGTACATAACCCGCGTTTCACCCTGGACGAGGACGCCCTGCCCATCGGCGCGGCGCTGCACGTGGCCGTGGCGCTCAAAGCGCTGGCCGAGCTTCGCGCTAGCGGGGCCAGCCGGGCCAGTTGAGCTCCGGCTCGTTGCCGCGGACGAGCCGTGGTTGAGGGACGAGGCGCGGGTAGGGCAAGCGTTCCCGCAGGGCGGGGCCGGAAAGGGATGGATCTTCGGCGAGCATCCTGAGGATACGGCTCGTGTGCGCAAGAAGCTCGTCGACGTCGATGCCTAGGTAGTAGGGGCTGTAGGGCGGCAGCTTCCGTTGGACTTTCAGGAGCTGCAGCCGCACGCCCCTTGGGTTGCCCCGCTGCGCGTGGACGAAGGCGCTCGCGTAGATGATCAGCCCCTGATAAAAGTCGCTGCGGATGGCCCGCCACGGCTGCTCCAGCACTTCGTGACTTTCCCAGTAGTGGCCGGCGTTGAAGAGCTCGATGAACCGCAGGAACGGCTCGGGCAGCGGGCTAGGGACGGGCGACGCCACACGGATCGCTCCCTTCTGTTGGCCGTGGGACCGATCAGGCCCCTGGCAGGAGCGGGATCACGTACCGGGCGAGGAACCACAAGATCGCCAGCACGATGATGACGATCGCGCCCCACTTGATGGCGGCAGTGCCCGCTTGATGGCCCTCGTCCCGGGGTTGTTCCTCCTGCGCCATGGACTTCACCTCCTGGTACAAGTGTGCCCACGGCGGCAGGCCTTCACGCACGGGACGCGAGCATTGCCAAAAGCGTATCGGCCGCCTGGTAAGCGTCCAGCTTGCGGGCGGCGATGTCGCCGACCAGCTGGTCCCTGCGGGACGCCACCGGTGAGCGGGCAAGCAGCTGTTCAAGCCGCACCAGCAGCGCCTCCTGCAGTTCCGCTGCGGCCTGCGCGCGCACCAGCGTGTCCCAGCGGCCCGACTGCACCAAATACGTGCGGTGGGCGTCCAGGGCGTCGGCCAGCTCGTCGACGTGCTCGCCCTTCAGGGCGACGGTGCGCACCACCGGCGGGACCCAGCCGCCGTCTAGTTCTTGGCCGATGGCCCGCGCAGACTCCCGGCCCAGCTCGATCATGGACGCAAGCTGCGCGGCGGTGCGGTCGGCGCCTTCCCGGTCCGCCTTGTTGACCACGTACACGTCGGCGATCTCCAAGATGCCGGCCTTGAGCATCTGGATGTCGTCGCCGAGCCCGGGCACGGACACAACCACCGTCGTGTGGGCCAAGGTGCGCACCGCCACGTCGGATTGGCCCGCGCCGACGGTCTCGATAAGGATGACGTCTTTGCCGAAGGCATCCAGGAGGTGCACGACGGCCCGTACGGAGCGGGAAGTGCCGCCGAGCTGCCCGCGCGAGGCCATGCTGCGAAAGTACACTCCTGGGGGTGTGTCGGCGGGCATGCGCACCCGGTCTCCCAGGACCGCGCCGCCGGAGAAGGGGCTGGTCGGATCGATGGCGATGACGCCGACCTGCCGCCCCCGGCGCAGGTACTCCGCCGCCAGCGCCCACACCAGGGTGCTTTTACCCGCGCCGGGTGGGCCGGTGATGCCGATGACATGGGCTTTGCCCGTGGAGGGGTGGATTTCCCGCAAAACGTGAGCTAAGCCCGGGTGGCCGTCGTCGGCCAAGGTGATGAGCCGGGCGAGGGCCCTGCGGTCGCCCGCCAGCATGCGCCGGGCCAGCTCGATGAGCGCATCGGACACCGGTCACACCTCCTCCGGGGCGAGCTGCACGAGCCGATCGCCGCTGTTGACAGTGGCGCCCGCGGCGACGCTGACGGCCTTTATGACCCCGGCCGCAGGCGACGGGATTTCGTTTTCCATCTTCATGGCCGAAAGGACCAACAGCACGTCGCCGCGCTGCACCCGGTCGCCCGGCTGCACACGCACTTCGATCACCGTGCCGGGCATGGGCGCCGGCACCCAGCCATCGTCAAGGCCTAAAGCGCCCGGAGCCTCGGCGGCCGGCGCCCCCTGCGGCAGGCCATGCGCTGGGCTAGCTGGGACGGTGCCGCCTTGGGCGGCGGGAGCGGCCGGCGACGCTGCTGGCCAAGCCGCCCCGGAAGCGGGGGAGGCCGCTTGAGCGGCGTCGACGGGCGGGAGCTCCTCGACGATGACCTCGTGGCGAATGCCGTCAACGGTGATCGCGAAGCGTCTGCGGTGGCCAGGGCCGGTCTGCACGGTGATTCCTCCTGTCCATGGCGGGATTGGCGAGCCGGCGGCGCCGCGCCATGAGCTCGAGGCGCCCGGCGGCGCCCCATAGCGACCGGGCAGGCGCGACCGGCACGGGCGTGATGGAAACGATCCGGTGGGGCCGATCGATGACCGCCGCGACGGCTGCCGCGATGGCGGCGAGCCGCCGGCTCGCGGCGGCCCCGTCTTGCGGTGGCGCGGCGGCCCCTTGTCCTGCTGCCGGCCCAGCGCCCGTCTGAGCTGCAGCAGCCGGAACCGCTGTCCGGCGCGAGTGGGCGGCCCTCCATCGGGACTGGAGGGCCTCGGCAGCAGCCCGCACGGCTTCCTCGGAGACGGCGGTTTCGGCAAAGCGCGTATCGATGCGGCCGGCCGCGAAGCTCGGGTTGGCCAGCACCGCCAAGTGGAAGGGGATCGTCGTCGGGACGCCCTCGATGCGGAACTCGCGCAGTGCCCGCTCCATGCGGGCCAATGCCTCGCTGCGGTCAGGAGCCCACGCGATCAGCTTGGCCATCAGCGAGTCGTAAAACGGCGGGATCCGCCAACCTGCCCGGGCGGCGCCGTCCACGCGGATGCCGGGCCCGGCCGGCGGGAGGTAGCCGGTAATCAGGCCTGGCCCCGGTGCGAAGGCCCGCAAGGGGTCCTCGGCGTTGATGCGGCACTCGACGGCCCAGCCCCGGGGCTGCAGGTCATCCTGGCCAAAAGGTAACGGCTGGCCAGCGGCAACCCGGATTTGGGCCGCGATCAAGTCGAGGCCGAAGCGCATCTCCGTGACCGGATGCTCCACCTGGATGCGGGTGTTGACCTCGAGGAAATAGAACCGCCCGTCCTGGTCCAAGAGGAACTCGACGGTGCCGGCATTGACGTAGCCCAAGGCGCGCAAGAGGCGTACAGCAGCTTCGCCCATGGCCGCCCGCACCTCGGGTGTCACCGCCGGCGACGGGGATTCCTCGATCAGCTTCTGGTGCCGCCGCTGCACGGTGCAGTCCCGCTCGCCGAGATGGACCACGCGGCCGTGGGCGTCGGCGAGCACCTGTATCTCCACGTGGCGCGCGCCTTCCAGATACTTTTCCAGATAAACTGCGGGCGACTTGAAGGCCGCTTCCGCCTCGGACATGGCGCGGGGCAGGAGGCGCACCAGCTCTTCTTCACTGCGCGCGAGCCGCATCCCGCGGCCGCCGCCGCCCGCCACCGCCTTGATGATGACCGGATACCCGATCTCCGCCGCCCGACGTGCCGCCTCTTCCACGCCGGTGATCGGTTCGCTCCCGGGCAGGCACGGGACCCCGAGCGCGATGGCCGAGGCTCGGGCCCGGTCCTTTTCCCCCAGGTGCTCCATGACCTCAGGCGACGGGCCGATAAAGACGAGCCCGGCCTCCCGGCACAGGCGGGCGAAGGGCGCGTTTTCCGCGAGAAACCCGTAGCCCGGGTGGATGGCCTCGGCGCCCGCGTCCAGCGCGGCCTGCACGATGCGGGGCGCGTCCAGATAGCACCAGGGGTCGCCCAGGGAGATGGCCTCATCGGCCATTTCCACGGGCAAGGAGCTCGCGTCCGCGTCGCTGTGGATGACGACGCTCTCGATGCCCAGCTCCCGGCAGGTGCGGACGATGCGCAGGGCGATCTCGCCGCGGTTGGCGATGAGAATCCGGCGAAACATGTCGGACACTCCCTCTTGTCGCGCCCCGCCTTACAGCGGGATGTTGCCGTGCTTCTTGGGCGGCCGGTCCTCCCGCTTGTCCGCGAGGGCCGCGAGGGCGTCGATGATCCGCGCCCGGGTTTCCCGCGGGTCGATCACGTCGTCCACCATTCCCCGGGCGCAGGCCACGTACGGGTTCGCGTAGCGCTCCCGGTACTCTCGGGTCCGCTCCGCCAAGAGGGCCTGTGGGTCCTCGGCGTGGGCCAGCTCGTTGCGGTACAGGATTTGCGCCGCGCCTTCCGGCCCCATCACGGCGATCTCGGCCGTCGGCCACGCCAGGGCCAGGTCCGCGCCGATGCCCCGGCTGCTCATGGCCACGTAAGCCCCGCCGTAGGCCTTGCGCAGGATGATGGCGATCTTGGGTACCGTCGCTTCGGCGTAGGCGTACAGGATCTTCGCGCCGTGCCGGATGATCCCGCGGTGCTCCTGGGCGACGCCCGGCAAAAACCCGGGCACGTCCACGAAGGTGACCAGGGGGATGTTGAACGCGTCGCAGAAGCGCACGAAGCGGGCGATCTTGTCGGACGCATCGATGTCCAGGCAGCCGGCCAAAACCCGGGGCTGGTTGGCGATGACCCCGACCACCTGGCCGCCCAGGCGGCCGAAACCCACCACGGCATTGAGGGCGAACTCCTGGTGCACTTCCAACAGCCGCCCGCCGTCCAGCACCCGCCAGAGCACCTGCCGCACGTCGTAGCCCTTGTTGGGGGAGGTGGGTACGACGGTGAGCAGCTCATCGGGGTGGCCCGGCGGATCGGCCGGTTCCGCCACCGGCGGCGCGTCGGTATTGTTGGACGGCAGATAGCTCAAGAGCTCGCGAACTAGGCCCAGGCACTCCGTTTCGGACGGGGCCCGGAAATGGGCCACGCCGCTCTTGCTGGCGTGGGCTTGGGCCCCGCCCAGCTCCTCGAAGGTGACGTCTTCGCCCGTGGCGGCCTTGGTGACCTGGGGGCCGGTGATGAACATCTTGCTCACGTTATCGGCTACGAAGGTGAAGTCGGTCAAGGCGGGGGAATAGACCGCACCGCCCGCGCATGGTCCCAGGATGACGGAGATCTGCGGGATGACGCCCGAGAGGCGGGCGTTGCGGGCAAAGATCTCCCCGTAGGCGCCGAGGGCGTCGACGCCCTCCTGGATCCGAGCGCCGCCCGAGTCGTTGATGCCAACGAGCGGCGCCCCGGCCCGGTAGGCGAGATCCATCACCTTGCAGATCTTGCGGGAATGCAGCTCGCCGACGGAACCGCCAAAAATCGTGAAGTCCTGGGAGAAGCAGAAGACCGTCCGGCCGTGGATGCGCCCCCAGCCGGTGACCACGCCCTCGCCGATGGGGGCGTCTGTGCCGCCGTTGCCCGCTTCCTGCCGCACAAAGGGGTCGATTTCCTGGAAACTGCCTGGGTCAAGCAGGGCCGCCAGCCGTTCCCGGGCGGTGCCCTTGCCCGATGCGCGCTGCTGGGCGACCCGCCGCTCGCCGCCGCCCGCGGCGCTCCTCGCCCGCCACGCGGCGAGCTGCTCCAGCTTCTCTTGCATCGACGAGTTCAACCGTCTAGGCCTCCTTACGGTCGTGAAGCTCTCGCTCAGGCGGTGGTGCAGGGCGGTCGCTAGGCCGCGTCGCCTTCCCTGTGCTCGCCGAACACTTCCCGCAGCACGCCGCAAATCTCCCCGATGGAGGCGTAGGCTTCCACAGCCCGGATGAGGTGGGGCATGAGGTTGTCGCTGCCCTGCGCCGCCTCCCGCACCGCGGCCAGCGCCGCATGGACGGCCCCTTGGTCTCGCTCCCGGCGCACCCGGGCGAGCCGCTCGATTTGGGCCCGCTCTTGCGCTTCATCCACCTGCAGCAGCTCCGGCTCCTGGCCGCCTTCCATCCGGTAGCGGTTGACGCCCACCACGACCCGTTCACCCGACTCCACCTGCTGCTGCCAGCGGTACGCGCTTTCCTCGATCTCCCGCTGCATGAAGCGGGTTTCGATGGCCCGCACGGCCCCGCCCAAGTCGTCGATGCGGCGGATGTAGTCTTTGGCCCGCTCGTAGATGCTCTGGGTCAGGTGCTCGACAAAATAGGATCCGCCGAGGGGATCGATGACGTCGGTTACGCCGGTTTCATGGGCCAGGATCTGCTGGGTGCGGACGGCAATGCGGCTGGCGGTCTCGCTGGGCAAGGCCAGCGCTTCATCAAAGGCGTTGGTGTGCAGCGACTGCGTTCCGCCCAAGACCGCGGCCAGCGCCTGGTAGGCGACCCGCACGATGTTTATCTCTGGTTGCTGCGCCGTCAATGTGCAGCCGGCGGTCTGCGTATGAAACCGGAGGGCCCAGGCGCGGGGATCCGTGGCTTTGAAGCGCTCCCGCATGATCTCCGCCCACAGGCGGCGGGCCGCCCGGAACTTGGCCACCTCTTCGAACAGGTGCATGTGGGCGTTGAAGAAGAACGAAAGGCGCGGGGCGAAGCGGTTCACGTCCAACCCCCGCCGAATGGCTTCGGACACGTACGCGATGCCGTTGGCCAGCGTAAACGCGACCTCCTGCACCGCGTCGGCGCCGGCCTCGCGGATATGGTAGCCGCTGATGCTGATGACGTTCCACTTGGGCACGTGCTCCTGGCAGTACTCGAAGAGGTCGATGACCAGGCGCAAGGAGGGCCGGGGCGGAAAAATGTAGGTGCCACGCGCCAGGTACTCCTTGAGGATGTCGTTTTGCACCGTGCCCGAGAGCTGCGCCGGGGCGACCCCCTGGCGCTTGCCCACCGCGATGTACATGGCCAAAAGGATCGCGGCCGGGGCGTTGATGGTCATGGACGTGCTGACCTGATCGAGGGGGATGCCTGCGAACAAGGCCTCCATGTCGGCCAAGGTGTCGATGGCGACGCCCACGCGGCCGACTTCGCCTCGGGCAAGGGGGTGGTCGGAGTCGTAGCCCAGCTGCGTTGGCAGGTCGAAGGCGACCGACAGGCCGGTTGTCCCCTGGGAGAGCAGGTAGTGGAAGCGCCGGTTCGTCTCCGCGGCGGTGCCGTAGCCCGCGTACTGGCGCATGGTCCAAGGCCGCCCACGGTACATGGTCGGGTACGGACCGCGGGTGAAGGGATACTCGCCCGGCCAGCCCAGGTCCCGTTCGAAGTCCATGCCGGCCAAGTGGGCCGGGGTGTAAAGGGGCTCCAGGGGAATACCGGAGCTGGTTTCCCTGCTTGGCAGATCACGGACGGCGCCGGCCCGCCAGCGGTCCAGCGCCCGGTTGATCCGCTCCAGGGCACTCGTTTCCCACACGCTCGCACTCACCCTTCGGGGGTTTGGCTCAACGGCTCGACAGGCGGCGCCGCTCCCCAAGCGTACTATACACAAAATTGAATTCGCCTGACGCTTTGAACCTCCTTGCAGGCGCGTCCGCGAGGGGAGGGCCGCCGGCCGGTGGGACAGATTGGCCGCCAGCGGCAGGTCATCGACGGCCGCGCGAGAAATGGATAAAATGACCACAAAGGCAGGCCAACTCCAAGACACAAAGGAGGCATTCCCATGGCGGTCAAGCCCGACATCCGCATCGAGTTCTGCACTTCTTGAGGGTACGCACCGAAAGCCGCCAGGTTGGCGGAAGAGCTGGCATCGACGTTTGCCGGTCGGCTGGGAGCCATCGTGCTGGTGCCTTCCAGCGGCGGCGTCTTTGAGGTGACCGCGGGGGAGCGGGTGCTGTTCTCCAAGCGGGCCGCCGGGCGTTTCCCGGAGCCGGGGGAGGTCGTGAGTACGATCAAGGAAAGCGGGCTGCTCTCCTGAGTCTCCCGGGGCGACACTAGGAGGGAACGGATTGGTAACGATCGACCTGTCCGGCCGCACCGGCCTTGTGGTCGGTGTGGCGGACAAGCACAGCATCGCCTGGGGAATCGCGCAAATCTTGTCGGAGGCCGGCATGCGGCTGGCCGTCACTTACCAGAACGAGCGGCTGGAACGCAACGTCCGGGAACTGGCGGCGACGCTGCCCGACCCGTTGCTCCTGCCCTTGGATGTGACCGACGACGGGCAAATCGACGCCGTATTTCAGGCGATCCGCAGCGAGTTTGGGCGGCTGGACTGCCTGATCCATGCCGTGGCGTTTGCGCCCCGGGAAGACTTGATGAGGGACTACGTCGACACATCCAGGGACGGCTACCGGATCGCGCTGGACGTGAGCGCGTATTCGCTGGCGGCCCTGGCCCGCGGGGCGCGCCCGCTCATGCAGGAGTCCGGCGGCGGCAGCATCGTGACCTTGACGTACTACGGCGCGGAGAAGGTGGTCGCCGGATATAACGTCATGGGCGTGGCCAAGGCGGCCTTGGAGGCCTCCGTGCGCTACCTGGCCAGCGATCTCGGGCCCGACAACATCCGGGTCAACGCGATTTCCGCCGGGCCCATGAAGACGCTGGCCGCCCGGGGGATTCCCGGTTTCATGAACATGCTCAAGTACCACGAGGAAAAGGCACCGCTGCGCCGCCGCGTGGACATGCGGGAGCTGGCGGGGACGGCCTTGTTCCTCTGCAGCCCGCTGGCCACCGGCATCACCGGGGAAGTCATCCACGTGGACTGCGGGTACAACATCCTGGGACTCTAGAGTTGAGCCCTGGTGGACAAGAGGTTGGAATCCGCTGCAGGAGCCGGTCGCACCGGCTCGGGTTCGCTGGCAGGAGCCGCCCGCGGGAAGCTGTCCGCGGAGCGGCTCCTCGCGTGGTTTGCCGCGCACCGGCGGGATCTCCCTTGGCGGCGAAACCGTGATCCTTACCGCGTCCTGGTCTCGGAAGTGATGCTGCAGCAGACCCGGGTCGACACCGTGGTCGCCTACTACGAGCGCTTCCTGTCCCGGTTTCCCACTGTGCAGGCGCTGGCCGCCGCGCCGGAAACCGACGTGCTCAAGGCGTGGGAAGGCCTCGGCTACTATGCGCGGGCGCGCAACCTGCACCGGGCGGCGCGGGAAGTGGCGGCGCGCTACGGCGGGAGCTTCCCGCAAGATCCCAACGAGCTCGCGCAGCTGCCCGGCCTCGGGCCCTACACGGCCGCTGCGGTGGCCGCCATTGCGTTCAACCGGCCCGTGGCAGCGGTCGACGGCAACGTGTTGCGGGTGATGGCGCGGGCTTTAGGGATCGCCGACGATGTCACCCGCCCGGCCGTGCGGCGCCGCATCGCCGCCAGTGTGCAAGCGATGATCCCTGCCGGGCGGGCCAGCGAATTTGCCGAAGCCCTGATGGAGTTGGGGGCGCTGGTCTGCACGCCCCGCAGCCCGGCCTGCAGCGCCTGCCCGTGGCAGGAAGCTTGCGCCGCGCACGCAAGCGGGCAAGCGGAGGCGCTCCCCGTGCGGCGGGGCAAGACCCGTCCCCGGACCGTGTTTGGTGCCGTGGCCCTCATTGCCCGGGACGGGCGTGTGCTGGTTGTGCGGCGGCCGGACGGCGGGCTGCTCGCGGGGATGTGGGAGTTCCCGTGGGCCGAAGCGGCCGGACTGGAAGAAGCCGGCCCGGCGCTGGCCCAGGGGGTTGCGTCCCGCTTGGGACTCGCCGTGCGGGTGGAGCGGGAGCTTGAACCCGTGCGCCATGTGTTCAGCCACTTGGAGTGGCGCCTGCGGGTCTACCTGTGCCGGCCGGCGGGGGAACCCGGGGGCTCCGCGGCCGGGACGGAGTTGCGCTGGGCAACCGCGGCGGAGCTTTCGGAGCTCGCCTTTGGCCGGGCGCACCGCCGGATTGGCCAGCAGTGGCTCGCGCTTTTGGAGCGGGTGGCCGGGCAGGCAGGCGGGGATTGAAGCCGCCTGAGGGGTGGAAGCAGTGCGCACGCAAGAACCGCTGCGAATCGAGCAGGTCGTCGTCCATCACGTCCGTTTGCCGATGCGGGCGCCCTTTGTGACCGCTTGGGGCACCCAGCGGGAGCGGGACGTCATCCTCGTCGAAGCGATCGCCTCCGGCAGCGAGGGCGAGCTCACCGGCTGGGGCGAGGCGCCGGTGCTGGCGCAGCCCGTCTACAACGAGGAAACCGTCGCCACCGCCTGGCACATCCTCAATGATTTCCTCGTACCGCGCATCTTGCGCACCCCCATCAAGGACCCGCGCACCGTCTGCGAGCATCTTGCGGCGTTTCACGGGCACAGCATGGCCAAGGCGGCCCTGGAGGGTGCGGTCTGGGACTTGTGGGCCAAGCGGGCCGGCTTGTCCTTGCGGGAGCTCCTGGGAGGGCAAAGCGTGCGGGTGCCGGCCGGGGCCGTAGTTGGCATCCAGGAAGACACCGCGGCGCTCCTGCGCCAGGTGGAAGCGAAGCTCGCCCAGGGCTACCGGCGCATCAAGCTCAAGGTGCACCCCGGACGGGACGCCGGGGTGGTCCAGGCCGTACGGGACGCCTTCGGGGACATCCCCCTCGCGGTCGACGCCAACGGCGCCTACCGTCTCGAGGATCTGCCGGCCCTCAAGGCGCTGGACCGATTTGGCCTGGAGATGATCGAGCAGCCTTTGCCCTGGGACGACCTGTTGGGCCATGCCCGGGTGCAGGCGGAGCTCACGACGCCCATCTGCCTGGATGAGACGGTTGCGACACCTGGTCATGCCCGCCAGGCCTTGGCGCTGGGGAGCGGGCGGATGATCAACATCAAGGCGGGGCGGCTAGGGGGCCTCGGCCCGGCCTTGGCGGTGCACGACCTGTGCCGCACCGCAGGGGTGCCCGTCTGGTGCGGGGGCCTGTTGGAGACCGGTGTGGGGCGCGCCCACAACGCGGCCCTAGCGACGCTGCCGGGCTTCACACTGCCCGGCGACCTGGCGCCGCCGGGAGAGTACCTGGTGGAGGACATCGTCGAGCCGCCGCTGGTGCTGGACCACGAAGGCTACGTGCCGGTGCCGCAGGGGCCCGGGATCGGGGTGACGGTGCGCCGCGACCGCCTCGCGGCTTTGACCGTGCAGCGGCAGGTGCACCGCGCGGGACCGTAGCCCCTGGCAAATCCCGCCGCCCGTGGCAGAAGTTCGCCCGGCGTCCGGGGGAGGAAGGGCGGGCCAGAAGGAGAAAAGCAGAGCAACAGCGCGACAACAACCCACGGATGGCAACGCTGGCCAGCAAACTCGACGCACTCATTCGTCGCAGCAAGAAACGGGGGATCTGCGTTGCTCCGGTCCAAACCGCCGACGCCGCGGGGCGCGGTTCGCCTTGAATCTAGCGCCCTGGTCACCATCCTGCTGCTCTTGATCATGTTCTTTTCCGGCCTTGCGCCGGGCGGGCCCGGCGAGCAGCCGTCCGGGCCTGCATCGCCCCCGGCCGCGTCCCTGCCGGCCCCGGCACCTTCTGAGCCCGAAACGGGCTCCGCGAAGGCTTCATCCACAGTCCCGGCGCCCGCGCCAGCGGCAAGCCCGGCTCCAGCGCCCGTCCCAGGGTCGTCGCACCCCTCGGGCAACAAGCCCCTCGCCGGCTACACCATCGTGCTGGACCCCGGCCACGGCGGCCGCGATCCCGGGGCGTTAGGGGTCAGCGGGCGCACGTGGGAGAAGTACAACGCGTGGTTTGTCGCGTTGGATGCCAAGGCCCTGCTTGAGCAGGCGGGGGCCAAAGTGGTGCTGACAAGGCCGGGCGACGTGTACGTCAGCCTGGCGGAACGGGTGCAGCTGGCCCACCGCCACGGCGCGGACCTGTACATCAGCATCCACAACGACTGGAACCAAACCGCGAGCATCCGCGGGGTGACCACCTACTACTGGCACGACCGCAGCCGGCGCCTGGCCGAGGTCCTGCAGGCCGAGCTGGCCGGGCGCTTGGGCACCCGCAGCGTTGGGGTGCTGCGCCGGCCCTTCTACGTTGTCCGCAACACCCAGATGCCCGCCGTGCTGGTGGAACTGGGTTTCTTGTCCAACCGGGAGGAGGAGGCGCGCCTGGCAGACCCCGCGTACCGCTGGCGCGCCGCCGAGGCGATTTACCGCGGGGTGTTGCGCTACTTGTCCGGGGCTTGAGCTCCGGACGAGGCGATCCGGGCCGGGCGATCCGGGCCGGGTGACCCGGGCCCGGCGAGGCGCGTGCGCGAAGCGGCCGGCGCCCAGCCTGGGGCGCCGGCCAGCCGCGTCGGCAGCCGCGCAGGCAATCCGTTTGACCCCATGCTGCGTGCCCGCGCTGGCCTAAGCTCTCTCGCGCGCGACCGCGGCAAAGGCCCGCTCCGCGGCGTTGAGGGTGTACTCGATGTCCTCCTCGGTGTGGGCCCCGGTGACGAACCACGCCTCATAGATGCTGGGCGCGAGGTTGATCCCGGCCGAGATCATCTCCCGGAAGAAGCGGGCGAAAGCCCGCGCGTCGCTGCGCTCCACCGCGGCGAAGTCCCGCACGGGCTCGCTGGTGAAGTGGAGCGACAAGGCGCCGCCTTTTTGGTTGACGACGACGGGAACCCCGTGGCGTGCCGCCGCCTGGCGCAAGCCATCGGCGAGGGAAGCGCCGAGCCGCGCCAAACGCTCATACAGCCCATGTTCCTGCAGCGCCTTGAGGCACGCGAGGCCCGCCGCCAGCGACACCGGGTTGCCGCAGAAGGTGCCGTCTTGGTACACCGGGCCGAGCGGCGCCACCAGGTCCATGATGGCCGCAGGACCGCCGTACGCGCCGATCGGCAGCCCCCCGCCGATGATCTTGCCCAGCACCGTGATGTCGGGCTTGTAGCCCAGCTCGTCCTGGATCGCGCCGTAGCGGAAGCGGAAGGCCGTGATGACCTCATCATAGATGACAAGGGCCCCGGCCTTGGCCGCCGTCGTGTGCACGGTTTCCAGGAAACCGGGCTCGGGCGGCACGATCCCGAAGTTGCCCACGATGGGCTCCACGAGGATGGCGGCCACCTGCTGGCCAATCTCGTCCATGACCTGGGCGAGGGTGGACGGGTCGTTGTAGGGCAGCGTGACGACGTCCGCCGCGACGCCGGGCGGCACGCCGGCGCTGTCGGAGATCCCTAGGGTTGACGCGCCCGAGCCCGCACCCAACAGCACGGGATCCGAATGGCCGTGGTAGCAGCCGGCGAACTTGACCAGCTTGCTGCGTCCCGTCGCCCCCCGCGCGAGCCGGATGGAGGTCATGACGGCCTCCGTGCCCGAGTTGACGAAGCGCAGCTTCTCGATACTGGGGATGACCGCCTTGAGGTGCTCGGCGAAGGCGACCTCGAGCTCATGGGGCGTGCCGTAGACGGTGCCCCGTTCCGCCGCCTTGGCGACCGCCTCCGCTACCGCCGGGTGCCCGTGGCCCAGGATGAGGGCGCCGTAGGCCCCTAAGTAGTCGATGTAGCGGTTTCCGTCCACGTCCCAAAGGTACGCCCCTTGGCCGCGCCGCATGTAGATGGGGTGGTCCATCTGCACCGGTGCGAAAGAGCGCGAGGGGCTGTTGACCCCGCCGGTGATGTGCTGGACGGCCCGCTTGAAGAGTTCCCGCGAGCGCTGCAAGCGCACAGACGTCACTCCTGTTGGCAGTCTCAAGGAAACCTAAGAGCGTTTCGCTGCGGCTGCCTGGATTCCTCCGCCAAAGTGTCCGGCACTTGACAGCCCCCCACCGCTCGGGCACAATGAAAGCGATGTAGGGGCGGCCTTTATATTAATGAAGGCCGCTTGTCAATGGAAAGGAGTCGAGACTTGATGGGCAAACCTACCCTGGAAATCAGGGATTTGCGTGTCAGCATCGAAGGCAAGGAGATCATCAAGGGCCTCTCCCTGACCATTAAAGGCGGCGAAGTACACGCCATCATGGGCCCCAACGGCTCGGGCAAGAGCACCCTCGCCTACACCCTGATGGGTCATCCCCGCTACGTGGTGGAGGACGGGGAGGTGCTGCTGGACGGCGACGACGTGCTGGAGATGGAGCCCGACGAGCGGGCCCGGCGGGGCATTTTCCTCGCGTTCCAGTATCCCGTCGAGATCCCCGGTGTCACCGTGGCCAACTTCCTGCGCACCGCCTACAACGCGATCCACGGCGGCGAGGGCAAGGAGATCTCCGTCCTGGAGTTCCACAAGAAGCTGCGCGCGGAGATGGCCGCGCTGCAGATCGACGAGGAGTTCGCCGGCCGCTACCTCAACGAAGGCTTCTCCGGCGGCGAGAAGAAGCGCCACGAGATCTTGCAGATGGCCCTGCTGCGGCCCCGCATCGCCATCATGGACGAAACCGACTCGGGGCTTGACATCGACGCGCTCAAGATCGTCGCCGAGGGCGTCAACCGCCTCCGCAGCGACGAGCTGGGCGTGCTGGTCATCACCCACTACCAGCGTATTCTCCGCTATCTGCAGCCCGACTACGTCCACATCATGATGGACGGGCAGATCGTCCGCTCCGGCGGCCGCGAGCTGGCCGAGGAGCTGGAGGAGAAGGGCTACGACTGGCTCAAGAGCGAGATCGGCGCCTGAGCCGGCCGCCGCGAGGAGGATACGCCGATGACGACGCAGACCAAGCTGGATCAAGGATTGATCGCGGCCTTGTCCGACCGCGCCGGCGAGCCTGCCTGGCTGCGGGAGCGGCGCCTGGCCGCGTGGCAACGCTTCGTGGGACTGCCCGTGCCCGCGTACGAGCGGACGCGGTTGAAGCCAAGCCAGTTTGAAGATTTCGCCCCGGCCAAGGGCGGCACCGCGGTCAGCAGCTGGTCGGAGCTGCCCGCGTCCCTGCGGGAGCAGGTGGGCGACCCCACTGGCCGCGCGCTGGTCGTGCTGGCCAACGGGACGGCGGTGTACCGCCAGCTGCCCGAGGGGTTTCCGGCGGGCGTGATCGTCACCGACCTGGCCACGGCCGTGCGGGAGCACCCGGAACTGGTGGAGCCCAAGCTTTTGCTGCGCGGCGAGCAGGGCCTGGACAACAAGGTGACGGCCTTGAGCGGCGCCTTGCACACCGGCGGGCTGTTTGTCTACGTGCCCAAGGGCGTCGAGGTGCCTGTGCCGATTGAGTACGTTGTGTGGCTGGACGAGCCGGGCGTGGCGGTGGGCGACATCGCCCTGATCGTGACCGAGGCCCGCGCCGAGGTGACGGTGCTCGAGTCCGCCTTCAGCGCCCCCGGCGTGGAGCGGTCGGCCCGGTTTGGCCTGGTGGACGTGTTCCCGGGCGAGGACGCGCGGGTCGTCTGCGGCAACGTGCAGGCGTTCGGCGAGGGCGTGCAGAGCCTGGTGGTGCGCCGGGTGCTGCCTAGCCCGCGGTCCCACGTGGACTGGGTGGCCGCAGAGTTCGGCGGCGAATTGTCCGTCAACGAGATGGACAGCCGGCTCGATGGGCGCGGCAGCGAGGTGCGGGCCCTGGGCGTGTTCTTTGCCGGCGGCCGGCAGCACATCGACCTCGAGATGCGTATGATCCACACCGGACGCGAAACCGCCAGCGACATCCTGGTTCGGGGCGTCGTGCGCGACCAGGGCCGGGCGGTGTACGGGCCCTACACCCTCATCAAGCACGATGCCAAGGACAGCACCGGCTTCCAGCGGGGCAACACGCTGGTCCTGGACCCGCAGGCCAGGGCGTACAGCATCCCGCAGCTGCACGTGCAGGAGGATGAGGTGCAAGGGGCCGGCCACGCGGCCACCATCGGCAAGGTGGACCCGGAGCAGCTCTTTTACCTGCAAAGCCGCGGCCTGACCCTGCAGCAGGCCAAGCGCCTCATCGTGGATGGTTTCTTCTATCCCGTGACCGACCATATCCCGGTGGAGGCGCTCAAGCAGCGGGTCATGGCCTTGGTGGAACGGAAGATGGTCACATGATCGACGCGCGGGCCCTACGCAAAGACTTTCCCGTCCTGGAACAGCGGGTCAACGGCCGGCCGCTGGTGTACCTGGACAGCGCTGCCACTGCCCAAAAACCACGGCCGGTCATCGAGGCCGTGCGCCGCTTTTTCGAGGAGTACAACGCCAACGTGCACAGGGCCATCCACGCCCTGGGCGAACGGGCGACGGCCGAGTACGAGGAAGCGCGCCGCAAGGTGGCGCGCTTCATCAATGCGCCGTCCGAGCGGACCATCGTCTTTACGAAAAACGCCACCGAGTCCATCAACCTGGTGGCGTACAGCTGGGCCCGGGCAAGGCTCAAGCCGGGCGACGAGATCCTCGTCAGTCCCATCGAGCACCATTCCAATCTCGTGCCCTGGCAGCTGGCGGCCCGGGCCACGGGCGCTTCCTTACGCTTCTTTCCCGTGACCGAGGACGGCCGGCTGCGGCTGGACAACTTGGATGAGCTGTTCACCGACCGGACGCGCCTGGTGGCCGTCACCCACGTCTCCAACGTGCTGGGTACCATCGTCCCTGTGGAAACCATCGTCGCCGCCGCCCATCGCGCCGGCGCGGTGGTGCTGGTTGACGGCGCCCAGAGCGTGCCCCATATGCCGGTGGACGTGCAGGCGCTGGGGTGCGACTTCTTCGCCTTCTCCGGGCACAAGATGGGAGCGCCCACGGGGATCGGGGTCCTCTACGGCCGCGAGGAGCTCTTGGAAGCCATGGACCCGTTCCTGGGCGGCGGCGACATGATCAGCTCGGTGCGCCTGTTGGCGTCTGAGTGGGCGGATCTGCCCTACAAGTTCGAGGCGGGCACGCCGCCCATCGCGGAAGCCATCGGGCTTGGGGCTGCCGTCGACTACTTGACCGGTATCGGCATGGACCGCGTGCACGCCTATGAGCGCCAGCTGACCAGCTACGCCCGGGAGCGGCTCGAGCAAATCCCCGGCGTCACCATCTACGGCCCCCGGGAGCGTGGGGGGCTGCTCACGTTTAACGTGGATGACATCCATCCCCACGACTTGGCCACGGTGCTGGACCAGCACGGCGTCGCGGTCCGGGCGGGACACCACTGCGCCCAGCCGGTCATGGAGTGGCTGGGGGTGCCAGCCACCGCGCGGGCCAGCTTCTGGGTGTATAATACCGAGGAAGACGTGGATCGCCTGGTGGAAGGCCTGTGGGCCGCAAAGGAGTTTTTCGGACATGTCTCTTGAGAGCGCCCATCCGGTCAAGCTAAACGATTTGTACCGGGACGTGATCATGGATCACTACCGCCGGCCCCGCAACAAGGGGACGCTGGAGGAGCCGTCCGCCTCCATCGACCTCAAGAACCCCGTCTGTGGCGATGAGATCACGCTGCAGCTTTTGGTGCGGGACGGCCGGATCGAGAAGGCCCGTTTCATGGGCCGCGGGTGTTCCATCAGCCAGGCGTCCGCGTCGATGATGGCCCAAGAGGTGGAAGGGAAGACGCTGGCCGACGCCGAGGAGATGATCGCCCGCTTCAAGCAGATGATGCGGGGTGACGAAAAGGCCGGGGAGACCCTCGGCGACCTGATCGCCCTCCACGGGGTGTCCAAGTTCCCCGTGCGGGTCAAGTGCGCGCTTCTCTCGTGGGAGGCGCTGGAACGGGGTCTGGAGCAGCTGCGCTGACGCGCCCGTCGGGCAGCTGCTCCCTGCCCGCTACCAGGCCGGAAACCCGCTCCTTTCCCAGGAGCTGGTCCTTGTACTGCAGCTCGTATAGGCGGTAGTACAGACCCCGCAGCTTGAGCAGTTCCTGGTGCGTCCCCATCTCCCGGATACTTCCCTTGTGCAGGACGATAATCTTGTCGCAGTGCTGGATCGTCGACAGGCGGTGCGCGATGATGATGGTCGTGCGCCCCTGGATCAGCCGCGCCAGGGCCTGCTGGATCAGCTGCTCGGTCTCCGTGTCGATGTTGGCGGTAGCCTCGTCGAGCACTAGGATGGCCGGGTCGTAGGCCAGCGCCCGGGCGAAGGCCAGCAGCTGCCGCTCCCCAGCCGACAGGCCCGCGCCCCGCTCATGCACCGGCGCTTTGTAGCCGCCCGGCATGCGCCCGATGAACCGCTCCGCGTTGACGAGCCGCGCCGCTTCCTGCACCTTGGCGGGCGCAATGTCCGGGTTCCACAGCGTGATGTTGTTCGCGATGTCCCCCGTGAAGAGGAAGACGTCCTGCAGCACGATGCCGATGTGGCGCCGCAGGTCCTGCCGTCGCACCTGGCGGATGTCAATGCCGTCTATGAGGATCTGTCCCCGCTGGATGTCATAGAAGCGGTTGAGCAGGTTGATGATGCTGGTTTTCCCGGCGCCCGTCGCGCCCACCAGGGCCACCGACTCGCCGGGTTTCACGTGGAAGCTGACGTCTTTGAGCACCCACTCCTCGTCGTTGTAGGCGAACCAGACGTTCTTGAACTCGATCTCGCCCCTGACCTCAGGCAGGGGGACCGGCTCCGCCGGGTCCTCCTCGGGCTTGGTGTCGAGGATGAGGAAGATCCGTTCCGCGGACGCCATGGCGGACTGCATGATGTTGTACTTTTCCGTCAGGTCGTTGATGGGGCGGAAGAAGGTGTTCATGTACTCGGTGAACAGGTATAGCAAGCCGAAGTCCAGCGTGTCCTGGATCACCCGCCCGCCGCCGTACCAGATGATCAGGGCGAGACCCAGGGAGGAGAAAAACTCCACGGCCGGCCGGAAAAGGGCAAAGACCCGCACTTCCTGCACCATGGACTGGTAGTGGTCCCGGTTGATCTCGTCGAACTCCCGGAACTTGCGCTCTTCCTGATTGAAGATCTGGATGATGCGCATGCCCGCCAGGTTTTCCGCCAGCGTCGCATTGATCCGCGCGAGCTTCACCCGCACCTGGCGGTAGGCGTCTCGCGCCCGGAGGCGAAACTGGACCGTGACCAGCGCCACCAGCGGCATGACCGCCAGGCTCACCAGGGCCAACTGCCAGTTGACCCGGAACATGACGACCAATACCCCAAGCAGGAGAAAGATGTCCTGGAACAGGTAGACCAGGACGCTGGTGAACATCTCATTGAGGTTGTCGGTGTCGTTGGTGACGCGAGTCACAAGCCGTCCTACCGGGTTGCGGTCAAAAAACTGCACCGGCAGCCGCTGCAGGTGGGAGAAGATCCGCTGGCGGATGCTGTGGATGATGCGCTGGCCGGTGTAGTGCAGGATGTAGACCTGACCGTAGTGGAGGAAGAACGTGCCGACCACGATGGCCAAATACAGCCACGCGATCCGGGCGACGGCGTCGAGATCCGGCTGGCGCAAACGCCGGATCTCACCCGCGTCCAGGCGCACCGCGGGAAACGCTTTTCCTTCAGCGATGATGGTATGCCCGTCCGCGCCGGCTACCGCCTCGCGGGCCTGGGTGCGCTGGTCGATCCGGCCTTCGATGAGGTAGTACTCGCTGGCCGTGCCCGTGTCCACGACGACGATCTGGTGCCAGCGCTCGACCGGCGTGCCCGCGGGGACGTTCGCTTCCTTCACCAGCACATACCCGTTCCACGGCACCCCGGGTGCGGGCTCGGTGCCCGGCGGGAAGGCCGCCAGGGGCTCCTCGAAAGACAAGAGGTGCTCGTCGATGGCGACGCGCACGAGGTAAGGCCGGACCAGTTCGCTGGCGGTGATGAGCAGCATGAGGACGAACGCGGCCAGCAGCCACCCGGCAAACGGCCGCGCGTAGCGGAGAAGCCGGCGCATGAGCCGCGCGTCATAGGCTTTGCCCAATACGTCTTCCTGGTGGAAATCTTGCACGGGTTACACCCTCTAAACGGTATTGCGAAAGCCCATTACCACCGGCCTGCTGGACTGGCCCCGTGCCTCTTAGACGGCTTCCTCCAGCTCTTGCTCCAGCAACTGGCGCCGGTACGTATCCGCGTACAAACCGCCCCGCGCCAAAAGCTCCTGGTGGGTGCCCTGTTCCACGATGCGGCCTTCGTCCAGGACGATGATGTGATCGGCGTCCTTCACCGTGGAAATCCGGTGGGCGATGATGATGCTGGTGCGCCCTTGCATGGCGCGCCGCAGCTCCTGCAAGATCGCTTCTTCGGTCTGGGTGTCCACGGCCGACAGGCAGTCGTCGAAGATCAGGATGCTGGGATTCTTGACCAGGGCCCGCGCGATGCCGGTGCGCTGCTTCTGGCCGCCGGACAAGGTGACCCCCCGCTCGCCCACCATCGTCTCGTAGCCGTTGGGGAATGACATGATGTCATCATGAAGCCGGGCCTGCTTGGCCGCGGCTTCGATGGCCTCCTGCGGAAAATCGCCGCCGAAGCCGATGTTTTTGGCGATGGTGGTCGAGAACAAGAAGTTGTCCTGCGGCACATAGCCGATCTGGCGCCGGAGCGTCCGCAAGGGAATCCGCAGGATGTCGTGGCCGTCGATGAAGATGGTGCCCGGGGGTGGGTCAAACACCCTGACGAAAAGATTTGCCAGCGTCGTTTTGCCACTGCCGGTGCGGCCCACGATCGCGAGCGTCTGGCCGGGCTCCACCACCACGTTGATGTCTGAAAGAGCCGGGGTCGCGGCACCCGGGTAGGTGAACGTGAGGCCCCGGATCTCAATACGCCCCTTGAGGGTTGCCACGGGTACCGCGTCGGGCACGTCGACGATCTCCGGCTGCTCGTTGAAGATGACCCGCAGCCGTTCGATGGAGGCGCGTCCCCGCTGTATCATGTTGATGACCCAGCCGACGGCCATCATGGGCCATGTCAGCATTCCCAGGTACATGTTGAACGCGATGAAATCGCCCAGGCTGATGCGGCCGTAGATGACCAGGGAACCCCCGTAGCCGACCACGATGACGACGCTCAAGGCGGACAACAGTTGCACGAGCGGGTGGAACATGCCCCACACCCGCACGAGCCGCATGTTCATGTCGACGTTGAGCTGGTTGACTTCCCCGAAGCGCCGGATCTCCGACTCTTCCCGGGTAAAGGCTTTCACGACGCGGATCCCCGCCAGGTTTTCCTGCACGCGGTCGGTCAAATCCGAGAAGGCCTCCTGCACCCGGCGAAACCGGCGGTTGATCAGCCGGCCGAAGTAGGTCACCGTCAAGGCCAAGAACGGCAGGGGTGCGAGGGCCAAGGCGGTGAGGCGCGGGTCGGTAGTGCGCAGGAGGATGATCAGGATCGCGGTCGTCATAAAGATCGCGTCGGTGGCCATGACCAGGCCCGGGCCGAAGGCCATGCGCACCGCGTTGACGTCGTTGGTCGCATGCGCCATCAGGTCCCCGATCTTGTGCTCAATGAAATAGCGGGGGGACAACGTCTGCAAATGCGCGTACAGCTTGTTGCGGAGATGGTACTCTAGCAGCCGCGACGTCCCCATGATGTTGATGCGCCACAAGTACCGGCCGGCGGCGATCACGACAGCCAGGCCAACGATGATGCCGCCGTAGAGCCAGACCGCGCCCATGCTCAGCCGGCCCGTGGACAGCTCGTTCACGAAGCGCCGCACCACTTGGGGCGTGACCAGTTGGAGGGTATTGACCAGCAAAAGGCTGAGCAGGCCCGCGATGTAGCGCCATTTATGGCGAAGCAGGAATTCGCGGACCAGTGGGAAAGAAGTCAAGGGGCTGCATCTCCCATCGGAGCGGGCCCTGCGCGTCGGCGCTTTCGGGGCGCGCGGTTTCAGAGAGTACATTAGCGCAACTAACGGGTTTTCGCAAGCACACATGCCGCGGGGTGGAGTCCATGAAACAGGTGAAGGTTGGCGCCGCCCAGGGCTTCTACGGCGACATCATCGAACCGGCCGTGGATCTGGCGGAGAAGTCCGACGTGCAGTACTTGTGTTTCGATTGCCTGGCGGAACTGACGCTGGCCATCCTGCAGAAAGACCGCCAGCGGGACCCGTCCCTGGGGTACACCAAGGACGTGACGACGACCGCACGGGCGCTGTTGCCTTACGTGAAGCGGAAAGGCATCAAGCTCATCACCAATGCGGGCGGGCTCAACCCTGAGGGGGCGCGGCGCGAGATGGTCCGCATCGCCCAGGAGCTGGGGCTCCAAGGCCTGCGGATCGCCATCGCCACAGGCGACGACATTCTTGGACGCTTGGACGAACTGCAGGCGGCCGGCGTCGACCTCTCTGACCGGGAGACGGGTCAGCCCTTGGACGCGATCCGGGACCGGCTGCTCTTCGCCAACGCGTACTTGGGCGCGCAGCCCATCGTGCAGGCCTTGCGGCAGGGCGCCGATGTGGTCATCACGGGCCGCACCACCGACACCGCCCAGTTCCTCGCACCGCTCATCTACGAACTCGGGTGGGCCGCGGACGACTGGGACCGCCTGGCCCAGGGGCTTGTGCTCGGGCACCTCATGGAGTGCTCGGGGCAGGTGACGGGCGGCAACTTCAGCGGCGATTGGTGGAACGTGCCCGACCTGGACCGTATCGGCTATCCCCTGGCCGAGGTCCGCGAGGACGGCTCCTTCATCCTCACCAAAGCGCCGGGCACCGGCGGGACGGTCAGCGTCGACACGGTGCGGGAGCAGTTCCTCTACGAGATCCACGACCCGACCACGTACGTCACGCCCGACGCCGTGGCCGATTTGACGGCGGTGCGCATCGAGCAGGCCGGGCCCGACCGGGTGCGGGTGAGCGGAGC
>DATCLD010000026.1:0-2224 GCA_036564115.1 Limnochordales bacterium | reverse complement strand
CGTTCCAAGAGCTGCTGCAACAGCGGCGGGAGTGCGAAGGCTTCCTTCTCCCACTCCTCGGTCACGGCGTGCTGCAGGTTGCCGGCCACGTAGGCGACCACGTCGAGCCCGACCAGGTCCAGGGTGCGGAAGGTGGCGCTCTTGGGGCGCCCCATGGCGGGGCCGGTGATGGCGTCCACGTCGTCGGGCCGCAGGCCCATCGCGAGCATCGCGCGGACGCTCTCCATCAGCCCGTATGTACCGATGCGGTTGCCGATAAAATTGGGCGTATCCTTGGCGATCACGACGCCCTTGCCCAGCACCCGCTCGCCGAACTCGGTGATGGTCGCGACCACCTCGGGGTCCGTCTCCGGGGTCGGGATGACCTCCAGGAGATACAGGTACCGCGGCGGGTTGAAGAAATGGGTGCCGAGAAACCGGCGGCGGAAGTCGTCGGGCATGCCGGCCGCGATCTTATGAATCGGGATCCCTGAGGTGTTGGTGCTGGCGATGGCGTGGGGCGCGAGCAGCGGCGCCACCCGCTGCCACAGCTGGCGCTTGATGTCGAGGTTTTCCACGACCGCCTCGATGACCCAGTCCACTTCTCGCACCCTAGGCAGGTCGTCCTCGAAGTTGCCCGGGGTGATGAGGGACAGCTTGTCGGCGGTGTAAATGGGCGACGGCTTGATCTTGGGCAGCCGCTCCAGCGCCTGCCGCGCCAGGCGGCTGCGGTCGCCTTCCGCCGCGTCGGGCGGTACGATGTCCAGCAAGAGGCAGGGAATGCCCTGGTTGGCCAGATGCGCCGCGATTTGGGCGCCCATGGTGCCGGCGCCCAATACCGCGGCTGTACGGATGTTACGGGGCATCGCGTTTCCTCCTTAAGAGCTAGCCTTAGGCACCCGAGACGATGGCCGGCAGCGCCGTCTAGCCGGCCTGCTGCTGTTGTTGCTGTTTCCTGAGTTCCTCCTCGAGCAGCACCCGGCGCAGCACTTTGCCCACCAGCGATTTGGGCAGTTCGCTGCGGAACTCCACCAGCTTCGGGACTTTGTAGGCGGCCAGGTGCTGCCGGCAGTGGGAGATGATCTCGTCCGCCGTCGCGTGGGCGCCTTCCTTCAGCACGATATACGCCTTTACGGTTTCGCCGCGGTAAGGATCGGGCACGCCGACCACCGTGGCTTCCTTGACCGCCGGGTGGGTGTAGACGACCTCCTCGACCTCCCGCGGGTAGATGTTGAAGCCGCCGGCGATGATCACGTCCTTCTTCCGGTCGACGATGTAGAAGTATCCATCCTCATCCATGCGGGCGATGTCGCCGGTCCACAGCCACCCGTCCCGCAAGGTTTGGGCTGTTTCCTCCGGTTTGTTCCAGTAGCCCTTCATCACCTGCGGGCCGCGGATGAGGAGCTCGCCCGGTTCGCCCACGGGCACGTCCTCGCCCGTCTCGGGATTGACGATGCGGCAGTCGGTGTCCGGCCACGGCAGGCCGATGCTGCCCACTTTCCGATGGCCCCAGACGGGGTTGGCGTGGGTGACGGGGGAGGCCTCGGTCAGGCCGTACCCTTCGACCAGGCGGCCGCCCGTCAGCTCCTCAAAGGCCGTCTGCACTTCGACGGGCAGCGGCGCAGCGCCGCTGATGCACGCCTGGATGGAGCGCAAGTCCAGCTCGCGTGCCTTGGGGTGGTTGAGAATGGCCACGTACATCGTCGGCGCCCCGGGGAAGATGTGGGGCCGGTGCCGCTGGATCAGTTTGAGAACCTGGTTGACGTCAAAGCGCGGGACGAGGATCATGGTCCCGCCGCCGAAGACGGTGTAGTTGAGCACCGTGGTGAGGCCATACACATGGAAGAAGGGCAAGGCCGCCAGCACCCGGAAGTGGTCTTCCTTGAACTCGCTCAGCCAGGCGCCGATCTGTACGCAGTTGGCGTACAGGTTGAAATGGGTGAGCATGGCGCCCTTCGGGGTACCGGTGGTGCCGCCGGTGTATTGCAGGGCCGCCAGGTCTTCCCGCGCGTTGACCGGGGCAGGTTCGCTGGCCGGCGCGTGCTGCAGCAGGTGCTGCCAGCGGGTGATGTGGGGTTCGTACGGGATGCGCACCCGCTGCCCCTGGCGGCGCAGCTGGAGCGGGAACAGGAGGTTAAGGGGGAACGGCAAGTATTCCGCCAATCCCGTCACGACGACCCGCTCCAAGGACGTCTGGCGCCACACCTCGGCCACCTTGGGGTACATGATGTCCAACGCGATGATG
>DATCLD010000025.1:0-2539 GCA_036564115.1 Limnochordales bacterium | reverse complement strand
GGCCGAGCGGTCGGCGGCGTCCGCCAAGGAGATTGCGGCGCTCATCTCCGACATGCAGGCGGGCATCGAGGAGGCCGTTGAGGCCATGCAGATGGGGACCCGCGAGGTGGAGGTCCGCACGGAGCAGGCCCGCCAGGCTGGCCAGGCGCTGGAGCAGATCCTGGGCGCCCTCGAAGCCACGGATCAGCAGGTGCAGCGCATTACCCACGAGGCGCAAAGCCTCGCCGAGCGGGTGGAGCTGGTAATGCAGGCCGTAGAAGGCGTCGCCCGCATCACCGAGGAAAACACCGCTGCAACCGAAGAAATGGCGGCCCAGAGCGAAGAAGTCATGGGGGCGATGGAAAGCATTTCCGCGGTGGCCGAGGAGACGGCGGCTTCGTCGGAGGAGGTCAGCGCGGCGGCCGAAGAGATGCACGCCTCCATCGAACAGGTGGCCGGGTCCGTGCGTTCCCTGGCCCGCATGGCGGCCGAATTGCGCCAGGTCGTTTCCCAGTTCCGGACGTAAGCGGCTGTTGGGGACGCGCACGGCAGTTTGCGGATGTAAGGGGTGGACAGGCAGATGGCGGCGGAGCAGGCGCGGGTCGTGGCCAGCAATCAGAAGCAACTGGTAGTGTTTCGCCTCGCAGGCGAGCTCTACGGGGTGGATATCCATCAGGTGCGGGAGATCATCCGGGTGCCCGACATCACCCGGGTGCCGCGCACCCCGGACTTTGTCGAAGGCGTGATCAACCTGCGGGGCAGCGTCATCCCTGTGCTCGACTTGCGCAAGCGCTTTGGCATGCCGCCTGGCGCCGCAGACGCGGACCGGCGCATCGTGGTGGTCGAGATGGGCGAGCAGACGCTGGGGGTTATCGTGGACGCGGTGTCGGAAGTGCTGCGCCTGGAAGGCGACCGCATCGAGCCGCCGTCCCCGTACATCGTCAACCTCGACACGCAGTACATCACCGGCATTGCCCGCCTGGATGACCGGCTCGTCATCCTGCTGGACCTGAACCGCGTGCTCCATGCCCACGAGCGGGATGAGTTGGAGCGGATCGAGGAGCGAGTGGCCGATGTCGATGGATGAACT
Organism: Limnochordales bacterium; assembly: GCA_036564115.1. Lineage (GTDB taxonomy): Bacteria > Bacillota > Limnochordia > Limnochordales > ZCTH02-B6 > ZCTH02-B6. The sequence goes on along the minus strand of DATCLD010000025.1, from coordinate 1,470 downwards.
GAGCGCGGAAGAGATAGCGCTGTTTCTGAATGAGTCGGCCGAGATGGTCGACACCATCGAAGAGCTCCTGGTGGACCTGGAGAAGGGCGGCGATCCGGAGGCCATCGCGGCCATCTTCCGCGCCGCCCACACGCTTAAGGGCGGGTCCGCCACTGCGGGCATGACCAACATGGCCCGCCTGACCCACGCGCTCGAATCCCTCCTCGATCTTGTGCGGAGCGGGCAGCGGGCGGTAGACGCCGACATCGTCGACGCCCTGCTGGAAGCCATTGACGTGCTGCGGCGCTGCTTGGCCGCTGTCGAGCGGGACGGCAACGATCGAGCCGTCGACGTAGGCCCCCTGGCCCACCGGCTGGAGAGCCTGGCCCGGGGATGGGGTGGGGAAGCGGCGGGGCGGCCGGCTAGTGCCCATGCTTCTGTGTCTCCGGCTGGCGCGCCGGTCCGACCTGGCCAGTACGAGTCCGGTGTCTCGGCGCCGCCAGGTCCCCCCGAGGGCGGCGTTTCCCTGCCGCCGGCGGCATCGGCGAGAGGCGGGGAGTGGGAGAAGTGGGCGGCGCAGGCCGCCGCAGCCGGCGAGCACCTGTTGCGCTTCGTCATTTCGGTCGACCCGGAGGCGCCCATGCCGGTGGTGCGGCTTTACCAGGCGCTGCTGGTGCTGCAGGAGCGCGGCCGCGTTCTTCAGACCGACCCGCCCCAGCGGGAAATTGAGGAAGGTCTCGCGGATCACACCCGCATGGCGGCGGTGCTGGCGACGGCCCACGACCCGGCGGAGATCAAGCAAGCCCTGGGAGAAGTCAGCCACGTCCAGTCCATCGAGTGGGAGACGCTCGGGAACGAAGGCGCGGCTGGCGGGGCCCCTGCCGCCGCTACTGTCCGTGCCCCAGACGCTGCGCCCGGCGCCGTTCCGTCCCCGGCCTCCACGTCGCCCGTCGCCCCGGCAACGCCGGCAGCCGCCGCGCCGCATAAGGCTGGAGCCGTGGCTGCACCCGAGGCTCAGACTGAGGAGGGAGCCGACGGGACGGGCGCCGGCGGGCCGCAGGGGCCGGGTGGGGCGTCTCCGACGGGGGCCTCCGGTTCCATGGCCGACACGATCCGGGTCAGCGTGCGGGTCCTCGACAAGCTCATGAACTTGGTGGGCGAGCTGGTTATCGACCGGACGCGGATCGCCCGCCTGGGGCACGTCGATCTTTCCCTCAATGACCTGCGGGAAGAGCTGGAGCTGGTCACCGGCCATCTGAGCCGGATCACGACGGATCTGCAGGACACCATCATGCAGGCCCGCATGGTGCCCGTGGAGACGCTGTTCCGCAAGTTCCCCCGCATGGTCCGGGACTTGGCCCGGCGCCTCAACAAGCAGGTGCGGTTTGTCATCTCCGGCGAGGACACGGAGCTGGACCGGGCCGTCATCGAGCAGATCGGCGACCCGCTGGTCCACTTGATCCGCAACGCCATCGACCACGGGGTGGAACC
>DATCLD010000024.1:0-9756 GCA_036564115.1 Limnochordales bacterium | reverse complement strand
GGCCTCCGGCTGGGGCTGTCCCAACAGCCGCGCAGCTAACGCCGTCACCGCCCGCGACGCGGGCGCGTTGGGAAAGGCCAGGACGAACGGTTCCTGGCGCTGCACCGCCCGGATGACCGCTTCGTCCCGGGGCAACGTCCCCAAGTACTCGGGCCGCATGTTGAGAAACCGCTGCGAGACCTCGGCCAGCCGCTGGTAGACCGCCTCTCCCTCTTTGGGCGACGGCGCCATGTTGACCACGATCCACAAGCGCGCCTCTACCGAACGGGCAGATACCAGTTTGAGCACGGAATACGCGTCCGCCAGAGCCGTCGGCTCCGGCGTGGTCACGATGACAATCTCCCGGCTCGCAAGGGCAAAGGACATGACGTTGCGACCGATGCCGGCGCCCGTATCCAAAAGCAGCACGTCGACGGATGCGTCCAGCGTCTCCAGCTGCCGCAGGAAGCGCTCCAGCCGCCACTGGCTCAAGTTGGCCAACTCGTACACGCCCGAACCGCCGGCCACCACCTTGAGCCCCCCTGGACCGGTGACCATCACGTCCGCCAGCGTCCGCTCCCCAAACACGACTTGGCTCAGCGTATAGGGCGGATCAATTCCGAGCACCAAGTCGACGTTGGCCAGCCCCAGATCGGCATCGAGCAGGGCTACCCGCAAGCCTTGCTGCACCAGGGCGACGCCCAGGTTCACGGCCAGGTTGGTCTTGCCTACGCCGCCCTTGCCGCTGGTCACAGCAATCACCCGCGCTTGGCGACGGGCGGAACGGCTAGCTTGCGCCATCTCCCGCAGCACCTGGGCCTGGTCCATCATGGCGCATCCCCCATGATCAGCCTAGCCACCTGCTGGCCGTCCGCCACCTCGATGTCGTCGGGCACGCTTTGACCCGTGGTCAAATAGGCCAGTGGCTTGCCCGCAAGGCGCGGCGCCGAGTACAGCGAACCGTACACTCTCGTCTCGTCCAGCTTCGTGATAATCAAGCGCTGAAACGCGGTCCCCCGGAAGCGCTCCACGATCTCCGCCATATCCTGCCGGCGGGTCGTGGCGCTGATCACCAGATGCACGAGGGGCGAAGGCAACACCTCCAGGAACGCCCGGAGCTCCGCCATGTGCATGGCGTGGTGCTGGCTGCGCCCCGCGGTATCGATCAGGATTAACTCCCGGTCCTCCAGGGTCGCGACCGCCCGCCGCAGCTCATCCGGGGTGTATGCGACCAGCAGGTCCAGCCCCATGATGTTCGCGTACGCCCGGAGCTGTTCGACGGCCGCGATGCGGTAGGTGTCCACCGTCACGAGTCCCACCGACCGCTTACCCAGCATGGCGAAGTTGGCTGCGAGCTTGGCGATGGTGGTCGTCTTGCCGACGCCCGTCGGACCGACCAGCGGCACAATGACCGGTGTCTTGGAAAAGTCCCACGGCGGGACCGTCGGGATCTCAGCCACCAGCTGCGCCGCCACCCGCTCCCACACCCACTGCGGGTCCTCGGCTTGCTCGAGGGCGTCAGGCGGCACCGCCCGCTCCAATAGCGCCTGGCATTCATCCTCGAGCAGATCCTGTTCCTTCAGCCGCAGCAGTGCCCTGGCCACCCCGTCGGGCAAGCGCGGCGCCGCAGCCGGCTGCTCCCCCAGCATCCGCTTGAGGCTGCGGACTTCCTCCTGCAGCGACTTGATGGCCTCCAGCGTCGCCTCGCGCGCCCGCTCCAGCTCCCGCTGGCGTTGGTTGGCATGGGTCCGCGCCGGGTCCACCGCGGCGATGACTTCCACCCGCGACTTGCCCAAGAGGCCCAAGAAGCCGCGCCGGAAGCGGCGCGTGTGCAGGATGACCGCGTCGTCGCCGAAATCGGCCTTGACGCGCGCGATGGCCTGCTGCATGGTGTTGGCCACGTACCGCTTAATCCGCACCGCTGAGCGTCACCATCCCCACGGCCCGGACTTCCACGCCGGTCGCGATCTCGCTGTACGACAGCACGGCCAGCCGCGGCATCGAACGCATGGTCAACTGCTTTAGCGGGCGCCGGAGACCGGCGGGACAAAGGAGTACCGGCTGGTGACCCCGGGCCACCGCCGCCTCCCACGCCCTGGCCAGCCGGTCCAAGAACAGCTGTGCCCGCTGCGGCGCCCACGCAAGGTTTTGCCCGTCCTGCAGCGCCTCCCGCAGCTCCTCCTCCAGAGCGGGGTCTAGGGTAAGGGCCGGCAGGAACCCGCTTTCCGTGGTGTACAACTGGCATATCTGCGGGGCGAGCCCCTCCCGCACCGCTTCGACCAGGAAGGCGATGTCGCGGCTCGTGCGGGCCGCGTCCGCGAGCACCTCCAGGATGACCACGAGGTTGCGGATGGGCACGCCTTCCCGCAGCAGGCCCTGCAGAACCCGCTGCACCTCCCCGATGCTCAGCAACTCGGGAACCAATTCCTCGACAACGGCAGGAAATTCCTCCTTGACCTTGTCCAAGAGCGCTTTCGTCTCTTGCCGCCCCAACAGGTCCGCCGCGTGCCGGCGGATGATCTCGGTCAGGTGCGTCGCCAATACCGCCGATGCATCCACCACGGTGTAACCCGCCTGCTCCGCGGCGGCCCGGTCGCTGGGAGAAATCCACAGGGCAGGCAGCCCGAAGGCCGGCTCGCGGGTTTCAATCCCCTGGATCTTTGTGGTCGCGCCGCTGTCCATGGCGAGGTAGTGGGTGGGCATGAGCTCCCCGCGCCCAACCTCCACGCCCTTGATGCGGACGACATAGGCGTTCGCGTTCAGTTCCATGTTGTCGCGGATCCGGATGGAGGGCACGACGATGCCCAACTCCAACGCCATCTGCCGGCGGATCATGCTGATCCGTTCCAGGACATCGCCGCCCTGCTCCGCATCCACAAGCGGGATGAGCCCGTAGCCGATCTCAATTTCCATGGGATCCACGTGCAGCAGGCCCAACACGCTTTCAGGCCGCCGCTCCGCCGCGGGCTCAGGCTGGGGCTTGGGCGGCGGCGCCTTGGTCCGCTCCTGTTCCCGCCTGGCCACCATGCTCAGGCCGCCCATCAAGACAGCCAGCGCCATAAAGGGCACAAAGGGCAACCCGGGAATGAGCGCAAAAGCCAATAAGACGCCGGCAGCCACCATGAGCACCCGCGGCTCGGCCGCCAGCTGCCCGGTGACATCGTGGCCGAGGCTGGCCTCCGAGGCCGCCCGGGTAATGATGATGCCCGTCGCAGTGGCGATCAGCAGCGCCGGGATCTGGGTCACCAGGCCGTCGCCCACGGTCAGGAGCGTGTAGCGCTGCAGGGCCTCGGAGATGTCCATGCCCCTCTGGCCGACGCCGACGGCGAAACCGCCCAGGATGTTGACGGCTGTGATCACCAGCCCTGCGATGGCGTCCCCTTTGACGAACTTGCTGGCGCCGTCCATGGCGCCATAGAAGTCGGCCTCGCGCTGGATGTCGAGCCGGCGCTGCCGCGCCTGTTCCTCGGTGATCAGCCCGGCGTTCAAGTCCGCGTCAATGCTCATCTGCTTGCCGGGCATGGCGTCCAAAGTGAAGCGGGCCGCGACTTCGGCCACGCGCTCTGCACCCCGGGTGATGACGATGAACTGGATGATGACCAAGATGAGGAAGACGACGAACCCGACCACGTAGTTGCCGCCGACAACGAAGTTGCCGAAGGCCTGGATGATTGAGCCGGCGTTCGCCTGCAGCAATATGAGGCGCGTGGTGCTGACGTTGAGCGCCAAACGGAACAGGGTCAGCACCAAAAGCAGCGTCGGAAAGACGGAGAACTCCAGCGGGTGGCGCACGTTCATGGTGAGCATGAGCACGAGGAGCGCCAAGCTGATGTTGACTGCCAAGAGCAGATCGATCAGGCCTGTCGGCAGCGGCACCACCATCATGACCACGATCAGGACCACAGCCAGGACGATGGTGATGTCGCCGTGGCGCAAGCCAGCCGGCAGCAGCGCCGGGCGGGATTGGCTACTCATACCGGATCACCTCCTGCGCGCCCGCATGCGGTAAACGAACGCCAGCACGTCCGCCACGGCCCGGTACAGCTCCACGGGGATCTCCTGTCCAATCTCGACCCCGTGATAGAGCGCCCGGGCCAGCCACACATCCTCGACAACGGGCACGCCGTGCTCCTCGGCGAGCTCCTTGATGCGGCGTGCCAAGAGGCCAGCGCCCTTCGCGACCACCACCGGCGCCGACATGCTGATTGCGTCGTACTTGAGCGCCACGGCCAAGTGCACCGGGTTCGTGACGACCACGTCGGCCGTAGGCACCGCCTGCATCATGCGCCGCGAAGCCAGTTGCCGCTGGCGCTGGCGGATGCGGGCCCGCACCTGCGGATCGCCTTCTGTTTGCTTCAGCTCTTCCTTCAATTCCTGCCGGGACATGCGCAACTGGCGCTCATACTCGTTCCGCTGGAACAAGTAGTCGGCAGCGGCGATCAGCAAGAGCGCCCCGCCGATCCAAAGCCCGGTGCGCAAGACGACCTGGCCCACCAACGCCACCGCGTCGCCCAGCGGCACGCGCAAAAGGTCGGGCAGCATCGCCAGCGCGTTGCGCACTTCCCGGTACGCGATCCAGCCGACGACGGCGACCTTGGCCACGGACCGGACCAGGTCCACCAGCGCCCGGCGGGAGAAGATCCGCTGCAGGCCGGCGATGGGATTGATCCGATCGAGCCGCGGTTTCAGGGGCTCGCCCGATACAACGAAACCGACTTGCACGATCTGGCTGAAGGCGCCCACCAGCGCCGCCACCAGCATCAGGGGGCCCACCACCAGCGCGGCCTGCAGCACCACGTACATAAATAGCGTCTGGAGGGACCCCGGATCCGGTCGCCACGCGCCGGCCTGCTCCAGGTAATACTTCGTCAAGTTGAGGAGTGCGCGGCCGGCGCTGCCCGCCAGGGCGGCGGCAGCCCCGAAGCCTGCCAAGAGCACGAGGGCGGTACCCAGCTCTCCCGTCCGGGCCACCTGCCCCCGCTGGCGCGCTTGCTCGCGCCGTCTTGGCGTGGGGGCCTCAGTCTTCTCCTGCGCAAAGCGCTGGAGGTCAAACGTCAGTGGGCGCTCAAAAACCGCCACAGCCAGCGCATCATCTCGCCGCCGTCGCCGAACACGGCCCCCAAAACCGCCACGTACACGGGCATGGCCACGAGCAACGTCAACATGCCCACCAAGATTTTTACGGGATAGCCCGTGATGAACACGTTGATCTGCGGCACGGCCCGGCTGACAATCCCTAACGCCACATCCGTCAAAAACGTCGCCGCGATCACCGGGAGCGCGATGCGCACCCCCAGCGAGAACGTGCCGCCGACCGCCGCGACGATGACTTCCGCGAGACCCCCGCGCCAGGCGGCCCCGCCCAGCGGGATGAGCTCGTAGCTGGCAGCAAAGGCCCGCAGCACCGCATGGTGGCCGTTGATCGTAAAGAAGATCAGCGTCGCCAGTGTCTGGTAAAACTGGCCGAGAATCGGGATTTGGCCGCCGAAGTGGGGATCGAGCACGTTGACCATGCCGAACCCGATGGGCACGTCCATCAGATACCCGGCGACCTGCAGGGCATGAAAGGTCAACGAGACGACAAATCCCATGGAGAGGCCGACGAAGACCTCTTGCGCGAGGACGACCAGCAGCTCGCCGAGGTCGGTCACGGCGGGGCCCGGCTCCACGGCGGGGGAGAGTAGGAGCGCCGTCAAGGCGCCAAGCCCGATCTTGACGTGGGGCGGCACCCCTGGCCCGCCGAACAACGGCAGTGCCAAGAGCAACGCGCCGGCCCGCATGAAGACAAAGAGCCAATGAAACAGCTGCTCCGGCTGAAACCAAGGCAACATCCCTGTCTTCCCTCGCGCCGCCCGCCGGCACGGGCGACCTCTCCTATTGGTGGACGCCGTCTACCTTGGTGGACGCGTTTTGCGTGTCAGCGCGCCGGCCCCTTGCACCCGCTAGCCCGTAAACTGGTGCAGGTTACCCAGAAGCCGCGCGGCGAACTCGGTCATCACCCGCAGCATCCACGGGCCGAACAAGATGGCAGCGCCCAGCACCGCCAAGATCTTGGGAATGAAGGTCAGGGTCTGCTCCTGGATTTGCGTGGTCGCTTGAAACACGCTGATCACCAGGCCAACCAGGAGACTGAGCCCCAGCATGGGCCCGGCCACCAGCAGCACCGTCACGATCGCTTCCCGTCCCAGATCGATCACCGTGGCGTCGCTCATGGCCGCGCCTCCCGTAGCTCGCTATTGAAAACTTACCAAAAGCGACCGGGTGATCAGATGCCAGCCGTCCACCATCACAAAGAGCAGTACCTTGAAGGGCAGCGAGATCATGACCGGCGGCAGCATCAACATTCCCATGGACATCAGCGTGCTGGCTACCACCATGTCGATCACGAGGAATGGGATGAACAAGATGAACCCGAGCTGAAAAGCGGTGCGCAACTCGCTGATGACGAAGGCGGGAATGATGACGTGCGTTGGCAAGTCGTCCTCCGTGACCGGCCTGGGTCCCCCGGACAACTCCACGAACAACTCGAGGTCCCGCTCCCGGGTGTGCTGCAGCATAAACTCCCGCAACGGGCCCATGGCCTGTTGGAAGGCCTCAGCCTCAGACAGTTGCCCCGCCAGATACGGCTGCACGCCTTGCTCATACACCGCCTGCCATGTGGGTGCCATCGTAAAGAATGTCAGGAACAGCGCCAGGCCGATGATCACCTGGTTGGGCGGCATCTGCTGGAGCGCCAGGGCGCTGCGGACAAAGGAGAGCACGACCACGATGCGGGTGAAGGAGGTGAGCATGACCAGGATGGCCGGCGCCAGCGTGAGCACCGTCAACAGCGCCACGATCTGCAGCGTCAGCGCTACATCGGCCGGACCTTCGGCACTCGCGACGCCCAGCTCAATCCTGGGGAAGAGGAGACCCCCTTCCTGGGCCCGGGCCACGCCGGACCACGCCGCGGCCAGCACGACGCTGCCGGCCCCCAACCCGAGACGCCTCAATTGGATGCGTCCTCCCTGGCCCCTGCGTGCGCCCCGCTCAGCTCGGTCAGGAACGTGACGGTCTGCGGTGTGGAACCGATCAGGAACTGCCGTCCTTCGACTTCTACCACCAACAGGTGGCGTTGCGGGCCCACGACCAAACTGTCTACCACCCGGAGCCGCCCCCGCTGGGGGCTCCCAGCCGTGAGCCCGCTCATCCAGCGCCGCAGGCCGTACAACCCGGCAAACAAGAGGAGAAAGACGACCAGGATGCGCCATGCGACGGACGCAAGCTCAAGACTGGACGACTCCATAGGTGGACGGCTCCTACTGCAGGTTCTGCACCCGCTCGGCGGGGCTGACGATGCTCGTTACCCTTACCCCGAAGTTTTCGTCGATGACGACAACTTCACCTTTCGCAATCAGCTTGCCGTTGACGAACACATCCACCGGTTCGCCGGCCAGCTTGTCCAATTCGATCAGGGAACCCTTGCCGAGCTCCAGCACCTCGCGGATGAGCATGCGGCGCCGGCCAAGTTCGACCGTCACTTGCAAGGGCACGTCCAATATCAAACCAATGTTGGCCGGCTGCGGCGCCGCCGTGTGCGGCCGCAGCGGGGCAAACTGAGCCGGCGTGACGGACACGGCACCGGCAGCGGGCGCGGGCTGCTGCGGGGTCCCTGGCGCGGCTTGGGCTGCGCTGGGCGTTTCTGCCGCCGCTATCCCCCCGCGCGCGGCCATCTCCTTGGCCACATCGCCCGGCACCACTTCCAACCAAACGAGATCGCCCGCGTCCCCCCGCAAGCGGAGCTGCAGGACGACGCACGTTTCGTCGTCCCGGATGGGCACGCTTCCGGGCTTGTTGAGGTCGAGTTCCTGGAACGCGCTGGACTCAGGACCCAGCGAGACGCCGAGCTCCTGCTCCAAGGCCGTAACCAGGGCCAAGGAAAGCTTGTTCAAAAATGAAATCGGTTCCTCAGCCGGGGCCAGCGCTGGTAACACGGCCCGGATGGCCCCGTCGACCAGCGACACCTGCACCCCTTGGATCACGCCCGTGAAATCGCAGCGAGCCACCAGCGGAGAAGAAACCTGGCGCCGTACCTCGCCCCAGCTTGACCACCGGCCCTCCACCGAGGGGTCGCGCAGGGTCTTGCCCGCCAAGGAGGGCAAGAGCGGGGCCAAACGCATCAGCGCCCGCTGGTACAGCTCCGCCAGGCGCTCCTGTTCATCACCGGCGGGTTCTTCGGGCGCAGCCGAAGCACCTTTGAGCAACGCGTCGATCTCATCCTGGGAGAGCAGGTGGTCACTCATCGGTTTCCTCCCCTTTCGGATCGACAACCTCGGTAATCTCCACGGCCAAGCGGCTGCCGATTCTGCCCGGCCGGCCGCGGAACTTGGTCTTCTCGCCCACGCGCACGGGCAAGTCGTCGCCGACCCGGGTTTCAAGACGCACCACGTCACCGGGAGCCAGCTCCAGCAGCTCCCCTACGGTCACCTGGGCATGTCCCAGGGTGACGGTCACCGGGACGCTCATGCTCGCCACCCGGCGCTGCAGTTCCTCCACGTGCTTGCCCGATTCTGGGGTGTGGGCCGAACCAAACAAGTAGTGGGCGCTCAGGCGCGGGGCCACCGACTCGAGCGCCGCGTGGGGGATGCAGACATTGATCCGTCCCTCAAACCTCGGCCAGGTCACCCGCACCACGATGACGACGACCATTTCCATCGGCGGCACCAACTGTACAAACTGCGGGTTAACCTCAAGCCGTTCCAGCCGCGGCCGCATGGGAACGAGGCTCTCCCACGCCTCGCCAAATGCCGTCACCGCCCGGTTGAGGACGCGGCGCATGACGGTTTGCTCGATCTCCGTCAGTTCCCTGAGGCGGGGCGGCACGGTGCCAGGTCCGCCGAGCATCCGATCGATGATCACAAAACTGAGATCCGGAGGGATCTCGATCAGCGCGCTCCCCTCGAGGGGTGTAAGCGACAAGACGCTCAAGAGAGTCGGGTTGGCCAGCGACCGGATGAACTCGTCGTACGACGTCTGGCTGACGGACACAACTTCGCCCTCGACCATGGTGCGAATGTAGCCCGACAAATGCGTCGCCATGCCGCGGGCGAAACTTTCGTGAATAATCTGGAGCGTGCGCAGCTGATCCTTGGAGAACTTATCAGGCCGGCGGAAGTCGTAACGCTTGACCGCAGGTCCGCGCTGCGAGCGCAGCGTGAACAGGTCCCTCATGGGCCGCCCACCACCTGGTCGCCCTAAACTTATTGTACTACCAAGTCAACAAGGTAGATATCAACGATGGTCCCGGGGCCTGTCAGCTCCTCAATGGACGCCCGCAGCTGCTGCTTGAGCCGCGCCATGCCCTCACTCCCGTGCAGCGATTCCATCGTCTGCTCCCGCAGCACACCGATAATGCGGTCCCGGACCTGGGGCATGCGCTGCTCGAGGGCGACCTGCACCTCCGGCGAACCGAGCTCTAGCACGATCCCGGTGCGGAGGTAACGGACGGACGGCCCGGTTCCCGCTGACAGGTTCACCGTGAACGAACCGGCATCCAGCATAGGACCGGGCTCCCCCAGGACCGCGGCAACGCCCGCGCCGGGCCCGGATGACCGCCAGCCAAAGGACACCCCTAGAAACGCGTAGACCGCGTACGCCGTCCCGGCCGCCAGGAGGATGACCAGCGCCACCAGGATGATCAGATTTCGCATATCAAGCGCATTTCGGGCCAAGAGCAAGCACTCCTTCTCCCGGGGCCGGCCTGCGCCCCCGCCCGCCACCCTACTCGCCCAGATCCAA
>DATCLD010000023.1:0-1805 GCA_036564115.1 Limnochordales bacterium | reverse complement strand
GCGGGTCGTGGGCGTCACCCGCTTTGCGACGGACCCGCAGAGTTCTTACGTGGTCGACCGGATTCAAGACCACATGGTCATCGTCGACCAGCTCAACGCTGAGCAGGTGCTGGCGGCCCATCCCGACATCGTCTTGGTCAGCGAATGGAACAACCCCGATGTGGTGCGCCAGCTGCGGGACCTGGGCGTGACGCTTTACACCTTCACCGGTTTCGACACGGTCGAAGACGCCCTGGACATGGTGCTGCGCATCGGGGAGATCACCGGCGACGAAGAGCGGGCGGCGGCGCTGGTGGCCGAGTTCCGGGATCGCGTGGCCCGGTTGGACGAAAGGATTGCCGGCCGCGAACGGCCCCGGGTCCTGATCCTGGACAACTGGGGCGGCACGACGGGGCCGGGCCTGTCTGCACACGACATCATCGAGCTCGCCGGCGGCGTCAATGTGGCCGCCGAGTACGGCATCCGGGGTTGGCAGCCCATCGACCGCGAGGCCGTCTTGCAGATGAACCCGGACGTGATCATCACGTACTCGGGCGAGGCGTTTGTCGAAGAGCTGCGGCGGGATCCGGTGGTGCAGGCCGTCACCGCGGGGCGCACGGGCCGCATCTACCACGTGGACGGCATGCAAATCCATACGCACCACTACATCTTCGCCATCGAGCAGCTGGCGCGGCTGCTGCACCCGGAGGCCTTTGCGCCATGAGCGACGGGCGCCAGGCGCCGGCTGTGGCACCTCCGGAGGCAACGACCACGCCGCAGGCGGGGGTGACGGGAAGAGCGGTGACAGGCGCGGCAACGGCGGTGACGGAGGCACGGGCCCGCGGCCGTTCGGGAGCGGGCCTGATCCGCCCAGTGGCGCTCTTGGCGGGACTGGCCGTCCTCTTGGCGGCTTCGGTAGTCGTCGCGACAGCCATCGGCACCGTGCAGCTGCCCTACGGGGAGACGGCCCGGGTCGTCATGGTCAAAGCCTTAGGGCTGTCGTGGCCGCTGGATCCGACGTACGAGGCCATCGTGTGGGACGTCCGCTTGCCGCGGGTGCTGGCCGCGGGGGTCGTCGGCCTCGCCTTGGCCGTCTGCGGGGCGGCCATGCAGGGGCTGTTTAGGAACCCGCTGGCCTCCCCGGACATCCTGGGCGTATCTTCGGGCGGGGCACTGGGCGCTGTAGTCGGCATCTTTCTCGGCTGGCCGCTGGTCAACCCGTGGCTGGTACCTGCGGCGGCCTTCGCTGGGGCGCTCGTGACGCTGGTGATCGTCTATGCCCTGGCCACGCGGGGCCGGCGCACCGACATGGCGACGCTGCTCTTGGCCGGCGTGGCCGTGAGCTCCTTCTCCGGGGCGATCATCGCGCTGCTTTACCACTTTGTTGAGGACGGCGTGCTGCGCCAAATCGTCTACTGGCTCATGGGCAACCTGGGCGGCAAGCGCTGGGAGCACCTGGCGGTGATGACGCCGCTGGTGGCTGTGGGCTGCGTGGGCCTGTGGCTATTGTCCCGCGAGCTCAACCTGCTCATGGGCGGCGAAGACGACGCCCGGGCCCTGGGCGTGTCCGTGGAGCGCACCAAGCGGTTGGTGATGGTGCTGGCGTCCGTGGCCACCGGGGCGGCCGTGTCGGTGACGGGAGTCATCGGGTTTGTCGGCCTCATCGTGCCCCACATCGTCCGCCTGCTCATCGGGCCCGACCACCGCTGGCTTTTGCCTGCGAGCGGGTTGCTCGGGGCGAGCTTCCTCATCCTGGCGGATTTGCTCGCCCGCACCGCCTTTAGCCCCGTGGAACTGCGCACCGGCATCGTCACGGCGCTGGCCGG
>DATCLD010000022.1:0-4012 GCA_036564115.1 Limnochordales bacterium | reverse complement strand
GATGCTGGCCACCATGATGGTGTCGGGCGAAGTGACCATCATCCCCAACTACCTGACGATCCACCGGCTCGGCTGGGTCGACACGTTCTGGGGCTTGAGCGTGCCCTTCATGGCCACGGGCTTCGGCATCTTTCTCTTGCGGCAGTTCTTCATGCAGGTGCCCAAAGAGCTCTATGAAGCCGCGACCATCGACGGCGCGAGCCGGCTGCGTTACCTGCTCACCATCCTGCTGCCGCTCAGCCGGCCGGCGCTGGGGACCTTGGGCGTGTACACGTTCCTGTCCACGTGGAACCAGTACTTCTGGCCGCTCATCGTCACCAACCGGACGGCCATGCGCACGGTGCAGATCGGCATCGCGATGCTGCGCGACAGCGAAGGCGACGCCTGGCACTCGATCATGGCCGGCGTTGCCGTTGTGACGGTTCCGGCCATCGTCGTGTTCCTTTTGTTCCAGAAGCAGCTGATCCGCGGTATTGTCGGCGGTGCCCTGAAAGGTTGAGGGCGGGGCTAAAGCGGGATGGTTTCCAGGGCACTGGTCGTGCAGGCGGGCCTGTGCCTTGAAGGGGGTGAGCGCCCAAGACACGGACGGCGAAGCAAGCAGTCTCCGCAGTGAGACGGGGATTAAAGGACATTCAGACCGATTGCGGGAGGGGTATTCATGCAGAAGCGACGCCTGATCCCATTGGCTTTGCTGGTGCTCGTGCTGACGCTCGCGCTGTCGGGCGCCGCCATGGCTAAGGTGAAGATTGAGTTTTGGCACGCCCTGGGCGGCGCCATCGGCCGCGACATCCTGACAGCCTTTATCAACGAGTTCAACGCCTCCCAGGACATCGTCGAGGTGGAGGCCATCTACCAGGGCAGCTACGACGACCTGCTCAACAAGTACATCCTGGCGCTGCAGGCGGGGGATCCGCCGCACCTGGTGCACGTGTACGAGATCGGCACCCGGCGCATGATTGACCTCAAGGCCACGGTGCCGCTGCAGAAGTTCATCGACCGTGAGCCGGAAATCCTGGAGCACCTGGTCCCGAACCTGCTCAGCTACTACACCATCGACGGCCAGCTGCACTCCATCCCCTTCAACTCGTCCAACGCGATCCTGTATTACAACAAGGACATGTTCCGGGAAGCCGGGCTGGATCCTGAACGGCCGCCGCGCACGTACTCGGAGTTCCGCGAGTACGCCCGCCGCATGACCGGCAACGGCAAGTACGGCTTCGGCAACTACATCTACGGCTGGTACTTTGAGCAGTTGCTGGCCGTGGCCGACGCGGAGTACGTCAACAACGGCAACGGGCGCCTGGCGCCTGCCACCGCCGCCACCTTCAACAACGAGCGCGGCGTGGCCATCCTGCAGCTCTTTAAGGACATGAAGGACGACGGCAGCTATCTGGACACCGGGCGTGACGGCGACGCGCTGCGGGCGGCGTTCGTCTCCGGCCAGGTCGCCATGCGCATCGGCTCCACGGGCGGTTTCGCCAGCACCTTCGCGGACATCGGCGACCGGTTTGAGCTGGGCGCGGCGTTCCTGCCGGCTCCGGACGATGTGGAGTGGGGCGGCGTCGTCATCGGCGGCGGCTCCATCTGGATGACCGCGGGCTTCTCCGAGGAGGAGGAAGAGGCCGCCTGGTACTTCCTGAAGCACCTGGTGTCGCCTGAGTCCACCGCCTACTGGCACATCAACACCGGCTACTTCCCGGTCGACCGGCGCGCCCTGGAGCTGCCGGAAGTGAAGGCGCTGCATGAGCGGTACCCGCAGTTCCGGGTCGCCATCGACCAGCTGGAGGCCAGCCGTCAGACCTATGCCACCCAGGGCGCGGTCATCGGCGTCTTCCCCGAGGCCCGCAAGGCCATCGAGGAAGCCATGGAGTACGTGCTGCTGGGCTACATGACGCCCAAGGAGGCGTTGGATGAAGCGGCGGCGCAGGTGACCGCGGCCATCCGGCGCTACAACACCCAGATGGGCTTGAAGTAAGACTGAGGGGCAGATCGTGAGGGCGGCGGGTTTCCCGCCGCCCTCCGGCTGTACGGACACGGGGGTGCGGCCATGCCATACGTATTCGGTCACCGGGGCGCGGCGGCCGTCGCGCCGGAAAACACCATGGCGAGCTTCACCAAGGCGCTGGAAGCCGGCGCGGACGGCATCGAGCTGGACTTCCAGATGACCAGGGACGGCCACCTGGTGGTGATCCACGATCAGACGCTCAAGCGCACCGCCGGCAAGGACGGTTGGGTCAAGGATCACACCCTGGCCGAGCTGCGGCGGCTGGATGCGGGCAGCTGGTTCGATGCCCGCTTTGCCGGGGAGCGTATCCCGACCCTTGAGGAAGTATTGGACCTGGCTCGGGACCGGGTGTTTGTCAACGCCGAGATAAAGAACTTGCCGTACCGCTATCCCGGCATCGAGGAGAAACTCCTGGAGGCCGTGCGGCACACCGGGTTTCCCCTGGACCGGCTGATCGTCTCGTCCTTTGACCACGTGAGCTTAGAGCGGGTGCAGGCGTTGGAGCCGCGTGTTGCGGTCGCATCGCTCTTTGCCCACTACCCTGTGGCGTTCAATGAGCTGCCGGGGACGGTGCTGCACCCGCACTGGGGCGTGGTGGATGAGGCGTTTATGCAGAAAGCGCGGGCGGCGGGTCGCAAGGTCAACGTGTGGACGGCCAACGACCCGTGGGCGTGGGAGCGGCTGGTCGCCGTGGGCGTGGACGGGATCATCACCGACGACCCGGCGCGCCTGCGGGAGTGGCTGGCGAGGCGGGGCGCGTAGCGGTGCGTAAGCGGCAAGCGACGGCGAGGGAGGAAGCTGAAGGTGAACAAGCGCTGGGTACTCGCCCTCGATCAGGGCACCACAAGCTCACGGGCCATCTTCTTTGACCGCGAGGGCCGGGTTGTGGCCGTTGCGCAGCAGGAATTCCGGCAGCATTACCCGCAGCCCGGGTGGGTGGAGCACGACCCGGAGGAAATCTGGGCGACGCAGCTTGCCACCGCGCAGCAGGTGCTCAAGAAGGCAGGCGTTTCGCCCGCGGACGTGGCCGCCATCGGCATCACCAACCAGCGGGAAACGACGGTACTGTGGGACCGCACGACAGGCAAGCCCGTAGCCCCGGCCATCGTCTGGCAGGACCGCCGCACGGCGGGGATGTGCGATGCCCTCAAGGCAGAGGGCGCGGAGCCGGTCGTGCGGGAGAAGACCGGCCTTGTGCTCGACCCCTACTTCAGCGCCACCAAGATCGCGTGGCTCCTGGACAACGTGCCCGGCCTGCGGGCCCGGGCCGAGCGGGGCGAGATCGCGTTTGGCACCATCGACTCCTGGCTCGTCTGCCGGCTGACGGGTGGGCGGGTGCATGCCACCGACTACAGCAACGCCTCCCGCACGATGCTCCTCAACATCCACACGCTGGCGTGGGACGACGAGCTCTTGGCGCTGTTTGGCCGCATCCCAAAGGCGATCTTGCCCCAGGTGCTGCCCTCAAGCCACATCTACGGGGAAACCGACCCGGCGCTCTTGGGCGCCCGAATCCCCATCGGCGGCATTGCAGGGGACCAGCAGGCGGCGCTGTTTGGGCAGACGTGTTTCGACGCCGGCATGGCCAAAAACACCTACGGCACCGGCAGCTTTCTCCTGCTGAACACCGGCACGAAGCCTGTCAAGTCCCGGCACGGGCTCTTGACGACGGTGGCGTGGGGCGTCGGCGGCCAGGTGAGCTACGCCCTGGAAGGCAGCGTCTTTGTCACGGGCGCCGCGGTGCAGTGGCTGCGGGACGGACTCGGCATCATCGCCAGCGCGGCCGAAACCGAGGCGCTGGCGCTGTCGGTCGCAGACACGGGCGGGGTGTACCTGGTGCCCGCCTTCGCGGGCCTCGGTGCCCCTTACTGGGACCCCTATGCCCGCGGGATCCTCGTGGGGATCACCCGGGGCACGACCCGGGCCCACGTGGTGCGGGCGGCGCTGGAAGCCATCGCCTACCAGACCGTCGACGTGATGCGGGCCATGGAGCAAGATGCAGGCGTT
>DATCLD010000021.1:0-5828 GCA_036564115.1 Limnochordales bacterium | reverse complement strand
AACAGGAAAGAAGTGTTCTTCCGGCTCACGCCCAAAGGCGAAGAAATCAAGCGCCAGCACGAAGAGCTGCACCGCAGGAGGTTGGAGCGGGATTTCGCGGTGTACCAGGCCATGACGGAGGCGGAGAAGGAGAGTCTCTTGACCTTTGTGCGCCGCTACAACGAGCACCTCGACCGCGAGCTCGAAAAGCTCGGGAAGTAGAGCTGACGCTCGAGTTGCTCATAGAAGCAGGGCAGCGAAGCCATCCGGCGGCCGCCGACGGTTCTAATGCGTCTTGCGATATCAACGGGTTGGGTGTCGAGGCGCCGCCTGTGGAACCCGTCAAAAAGGGAGGCCGATCATGTCCCGGCTGTACGAGATCTTGGAGCACAACCGGCGCTTCGTGGCTTCGCGGTCGTATGAGGCGTACCGCACGACAAAGATTCCCGAGAAGAAGATGGTCGCGCTCACCTGCACGGACACGCGCCCGATCGAGCTGCGACTACTGCAGTGTCGCATCCATGACGACGTCGTCCGCGTCAGCGTCCTCGGGCAACGGTTCGACCACCAGGCGTCTTCCTCGCGCACGCAGAAGTCTCGCTTCCGCACTCACCGTAGCCTGTCATTCGGAAGCAGAGTCTCATACGGGCTGAACGGCGCCTCCTGCAATTCTGTGGACAGCGCCATCAGCTACTTCAACCCCGAACGCACCACGCCCTCAAGGATCTGGCGCTGGAAGATGATGAAGACAATCATCATGGGAATGACCGCTACGGCGGACCCGGCCGTGATGAGGTTCCACTGCGCCCCCACTTCGCCCGAAAAGAGCGAAATGCCGACGGGGAGCGTGTACATCTGCCGCGTTTCCGTGGCGATGAGCGGCCACAGGTAAGCGTTCCAGTTGCCGATGAAGGTGAGAATCGCCAGTGCGGCCAAGGACGGCTTCACCAAGGGCAGCGCGATGCGCAGGAAAATGCCGAACTCCGACAGCCCGTCGATGCGCCCGGCGTCCAAGAGCTCGTCGGGCAGCGTGGCGAAAGCCTGCCGCATCAAGAACACGCCGAAGGCCGTCATGATGCCCGGAAACAGAATGCCCCAGTACGTGTCCAGCCAGCCATACTGCGCCGACATCTGGTACCACGGCAGCACCAGCATCTCGGTGGGGACAAACATGGTGGATAGGATGAGTACGAAGATGACGTTCTTGCCCGGGAACGGCAGCTTGGCCAGGGTGTAGCCGACGAGCGAGTCAAAAAAGAGCACCGACGCAACAGTGATCGCGGCCACGATGGTGCTGTTCAGAAACCAGCGCGGGAACAGCGTCCGGGAAAATAGCTGCCCGTAGTTGGCCAGCGTCGGGTTGGACGGCAGCAGGTTGAGTGAGAAAACCTCCTGGAACGGTTTCAAGGAGGTGAGCACCATCCAGACAAACGGAAAGAGCATCGGCACGATGCCGAGAATGAGCACGATGTACACGAAAACCGTCGCCGGTTTCACCCGCAACCGCTGTTGACCGCGCACCATCAGTACTCCACCTCGCGGGACGTCAGCCGGATCTGGATCAGGCTGATGATGAGCAGGATGACAAACAGCACCACGACGATGGCGGAGGCGTAGCCCATGTCATACGCCTGAAACGCCCGCTGGTACGTGTAGAGCACCACCGTGAGGGTGCTGCCCAGCGGCCCGCCGGGGTCGTCAAACTTGAGGTTCATGACGTGGGTAAAGAGCTGCAGCATGCCCGTGCTCGGCGCCGCGGTAGCCATGACCAGCGACACCACGATGGTCGGGTTGAGCAGCGGCAAGGTGATGTTCTTGAACGTCTGCCAGCGGTTGGCGCCGTCGATCTGCGCGGCTTCGTAGTAGTCCCGGGGGATGGACTCCAGGCCCGCCAGGAAAAGCAGCACATGGAAACCGAGGAACTGCCAGACGACGACGAAGGTCACCGTGGGCAAAGCCTGCGACGGGCTCGTCATGAACGGCTGCGGGTCGATGCCCAGATACCACAGGACCTGGTTGACAATTCCCAGGTGCGGCGAAAGAAGCAGGCTCCACACCCACGACACCGCCACGGCCGGGGCGACGTACGGTGCAAAGAAGACGGCCCGGAAAAAGCCGCGGAACTTCTTGATGGAGTGCAGCATGAGACCGACGGTCAGGCCCAGAATGAGCTGCGCCGGAACGCCGAGCAGGCCGTACCACAGCATATTGCGAAACGCCTGCAGCAGACGCTGGTCGCTCAGCATGCGGGTGTAGTTGGCAAGCCCGACAAAGCTGCGCTGGTCGGCCTGCACGTGCCAGTCATACAGCGACATCTGAAACGCCTGCAGCGTCGGGAAGATGCGGATGCCGAGGTAGAACAAGAGGGGAAGTGCGAGAAACACGTATGCCCATATGGCCTTCCTCGTCGACAACTTGAGCTTCATGAGAGCTTCCCCTCCTGCTCGTCCGTAAAGGAGGTGGGGGCGGCCCGGCCCAGGCGGTTGCCGCTGCGCCAGGCCGCCACGGTTTCCCTTACCGGCTCCAGAAAGCGTCCAGGAGCGCCTGCTCCTCCTCGGCCGCGATGCGCATGGACTCGGCCGGGTCGACGCCCTGCAGCAGAACCCGGTTGATGGCGTCCACCATGATCTGGCGCTGGCCTTCCTCATCCACGAAGAACGTGGCGTGCGAGTACGGCAGCGACCGGATAAACGGCCCGTACACGGGGTCGGACGCCAGCGCCGGGTCCTCGGCCAGCGACAGCCGCGCCGGGAGCTCGCCGACTTCCCGCAGCCACAACTTCATGGCCTCTTCGGAGGTGATGTAGCGGAGGAACTTGAGGGACGCCTCCAGCTTGGCCTCGCTCTCAAACGCCCGAGGCCGTTCATCCAGAAGGAGCCGAAGTTGTGCGGCTCGCCGCCGTCGAACACCGGAAGCTCGGCGACGCCCCACTCGAAGTTGTCGCCCACGCCGTTGCGGATGGTGCCGATGGCAAAGGAGCCGTCGACGATCATGCCGATCAGCCCGGCGATGAAACCATCACGATAGGTGGCCCGGCCGGGGAAGAACTCCACGTCGCCGATGCCGTGGGTCAGCTGCCAGCTGCCGTAGAACTCAAGCGCCTTGGCGCCGGCTTCGCTGTTGTAGAGCACCGTCCGGTTGTCGTCGCTGTAAGGCACGCCGCCGAACTGGCGCAGCAAGATCTCGCGGATCAGGTGGTGGTCCTGGCCGGCCGGCCCGAAGCCGTAGCCGAGCTGCACGAAGAACGGCCCACGCTTAATGGCCATGGCCTTGCCCGCGGCGATGAACTCATCCCAGGTGCGGGGCGGCTCCTGGATGCCGGCGGCGTTGAGCATGGTCTTGTTGTAGAACAGGGCCAGCGTCCGCACGCCCGTCGGCAAGCCCCAGTACTCGCCGTTCATGTAGGCGGCCCGCACCATGGGTACGAACTCGCTCTCAATCTCGGCGTGGTCGATGGGCAGCGGCTGCAGGTAGCCCGCGCGCGCCCACGCCGGCAGCCAGCCGTAGAAAAGGTTCGCGATCTCAGGGCCCTGGCCCGCCGGCACCGCCGCCGCGACCCGGGCGCCGTACGCCTCATACGGGAACGTCTCGTGAATGACCTTGATCCCGGGGTTCTCCGCCTCAAACTGCGCGATGAGGGTATCGATGGCGGTCACCTTGGTGTCGTAGTAGTACTGCCAGTAGCGGATGGTGACCGGCTCCTGCGCAAGCGCCGGCGCGATGGCGCCCGCCACGAACAGCACCGACAGAGCGACCGCAAAGAACGTCTTCATGGTCCTCACCGTCAACAGCCTCCTTTGTCCCTGTTTTGGTTGCCGCTTCTGCACGTCTTGGTCCATGCTTGGCGCCTCTACTTCCCCGGCATACCCCCTTGCAGCACTGCCTCGATCCATTGCCGGCGGAGGGCCCGGGCCGCGTCCAGGCGGCGGCGGAGCTCTTCCCGCCGCGCCTCATCCGCAGCCCACAGTTCCCTGGCCGCCCGCAGGTAGCGTGTCATCTCAGTAGGCGCCGGTCCGCCCCGCACCGACCGCACGGCTACAAAGTGCACGGGGTCGATGGCTCTGCGGAGCAACTCCGCGTCGAGCCCGCTTGCGCGTCCCGCAACCGCCCGGGCGCAGGCGTCAAGCAGCGGCAGGTCAAGGGATTTCAGTGTCTGGCCGGCCCGGGTCAATTCATCCACGACGCGGCTTGCGATCGCGTGGGCCGTTCGGAAGGGAAACCCGGCATGGCGCACCAACGTGTCGGCCAGTTCCGTCACCGTGGCGAAACCTTCGGCCGCCCGGCGGTGGAGCAACTCCTTGTCAACCTCGAGGCTGGCGACGACCTCGGCTAGAAGCGTCAAGATGTCGAGAAACGCGCCGCTGAGCCGCCGCTGGATAGGCTGCAAGTCGTCGTTGACGTCGTTGATGTCGCCGAAGGGCACGTTGTGCATTTGGCTCATGGCGGCAGCGGCGTCGCCCATGGCCCGGGTCGTGAACGCCCTGAGGTGTTCCACGGCGACGGGATTGCGCTTTTGCGGCATGATGCTCGAGATCTGGACGAAACCGGCGGGCAGCCGCACCGCGGCCACTTCGTTGGTGCACCAGAATAGAAGGTCCGTGACAAAGCGGGAGACATGGCCTAGGGCGACGTGCACGCACGCGGCGTATTCGGCGGAGAAGTCCGCGCTCGCGACGGCTTCGTAGGAGTTCTCGACGAGGCCGTCAAAGCCCAAGAGCTCGGCCACTACGTCCCGGTCCACGGGATAACCGGACGTGGCCAGCGCGGCCGCTCCCAGGGGCGAACGGTTGAGCCGCGTCCACATGGCCAGGAGCCGCTGGCTGTCTTTGGCAAATTCCGCCTCGACCGCGGCGAGGTAATGGGCGAGGGTTGTCGGCTGGGCCTGCTGGTTGTGGGTGTGGGCTGGCATGACGGTTTCCACGTGCTCGGCGGCCTTGTCGAGCAGCGCCGCCCGCAGCCGGCCGAGCGCGGCGAGCGCCTGAAGCACCTCATCCCGCAGCACGAGGCGGTACATGGCCGTGTCCATGTCGTTGCGGCTCATGGCCACGTGCATGTTGCCGACGGCTTCTTCGCCGGCCAGCTGGGCCATCTCGGCCTCAAGCAGGAAAAAGAGGTCTTCATGCCGCGGGTCGTGGTCGAAAGCCTCCGGCCCGCGGTCTACCACCTCGAGGCAAGCCCGCAGCACCGCCCTGCCCTGGTCCTGGTCCATAATCCCCTGGCGCATGAGCATGAGCAGGTGAGCGACAGTAACTTCCATCATCGGGTGAAAGAAGTGGGCGCGAGCATTGGCGAAGCCGGTTTCCAACACGATGCGCCGGCGATTGGAAACGAACCCACCCCAAGGAACTTAATCTCCCGATCCGGTTGCCGGCTTCATCACCTCCTGTGGCGGAAGCAGCCCTCCGAACAGCCCGGCGCGCTTCTTCTCCCGCAGGCGGTAGCTTTCGCCCCGGATGTTGAGGACGTGGCTGTGGTGCAGCAGCCGGTCCAGGATGGCCGTCGCCACCACTGCGTCGCCCAGCACCTCGCCCCATTCGTCGAAGGGCTTGTTCGATGTGAGGATGATTGAGGCGCCCTTTTCGTAGCGGGCGGAGACCAGTGCAAACAGTGCTGTCTCCGCAGTTCGCTCGTACGGCCATACGCCGAACTCGTCGATGATCAAGACCTTGGGTGCCAGATAGACCCGCATGCGACGCTCCAGACGATGCTCCGCCTGGGCTTGCCGCAGATCCTCCAGCAGTTGGTGCGTCTTGGTTTGGGCTGCTGGGTGCATTCGGGTGCATTGAGATATCTGCGCACCGTCCGGCGATCAATCCCCAGTCGGGCGGCGACGGCACGAATCGACTTGG
>DATCLD010000020.1:0-2446 GCA_036564115.1 Limnochordales bacterium | reverse complement strand
CGCTGCCCGGTGATGAGGCGGGCCCATTCCCGCAGCCACCGCTGCTCGTTCTCCTCGATGAGCCGCGGGTCGAGGCGGACCGGGTTCTCCGGGACGACCGCGTACTCGGCGAAGAAGTCCGGCAGGGGCGTTTGGGCGTTGACCGGGAACATCCAGTTGTTGGTCGGGATCAGGCTCTGGACCTCCTCCGACAGGAGGTAGTCCAGGAACCTGTGGGCCAGCTCCGGCACGTCGGTACCGGCGACGATGCCCGCCGCCTCGATCTGCTGGTACGCCTGCCCCTTGGGCGTGAGCACGCGGCTGTGAGCGCTGCCCGCGTAGTAGACGCCGGCGGCCGTGTCCGTCGAGTACGACACCATCATGGGTGCCTCGCCCGCCTCATATTGGCTGTAAGCCGCCGACCAGCCGCCGGTGATCGTCAAGAGGCTCGGCAACAGGCGCTCCCAGAACGCCAGGTATCCCGGGTCCCCGTATTCGGCGATGGTCCACATGAGAAACGCGTGGCCCACCGATGACGTGCGCGGGTCCATGGCGATGAGCTTGCCCCGGAAACGCGGGTCCGTCAAGTCTTCCAGCGTCTGGGGCAGGTCAGCCTCGCCCAGCACCCGGCTGTCGTAGATGATCGTGACGTAGCCGTGGTCAAAAGGCACCACGTGGCCGGTGTCGTCAAAGTCCAGGTGGGCGGGTACCTTGGCCAGATTGGGCAAGAGCGAGCGGTCCAGCTTCATAAAGACGCCGTGGTCGATGGCCCGCGGCAGCTGGGTGTCGCTGATGCCGACCAGCACGTCCGCGTCGGTGCCGCCGGCGTTGAGCTCGGCAATGACGCGGGCCAGCGTCTCGCCGGCTGAACCCGGCGCCAGAAAGACGACCTCCACATCCGGGTACAGCGCCTCAAAGCCGTCCTTGATAGCTTGGGCAGGACCTGACGCGAAGGAGTCGTAGGTGTAGACCACGAGCCGCTGTTGGGCCAGGGCGTTGACCGGCGCCAACCAGGCCGCGACGAGGCCGACCACCAGGGCGGCCACCAGCGCAAGACGACCGCACAATCCCTGCCGATGCATAAAAAAGAACCTCCTATCGTGCGTGATAGGGAGGTTCCGTGACGGGAAAAGTTTTACAGGCTCAAGGACCAACTCTCCCTACGCCGGCATTACCCGGAGCAGGTTCGAAGGGTCGGTGGCCTGCGCCACCCTCTCAGCCCGTCACGAGCTCCCCTGAGTTTCGCCACCAGTGTATCAGATGGTTCCAGTCGCGTCAAACGCTACCTGGCTCGGGGAGCGCCGCCTGGTTCACGCCCTCCTGACCTGCTCCGGCGTTGACGGCTTCAGGCGCCCAGGTACGCCTCCCGCACCCGCGCGTCATCCAGCAGGTCTTTCGCCGGTCCGCTGACGGTGATGGCGCCGGTTTCCAAGACATAGGCCCGGTGGGCCACCTGCAGGGCCATGCGGGCGTTTTGCTCCACCAAAAGCAGCGTCGTGCCCTGGCGGTTGATCTCAACCAGGATCCGGAAGATTTCTTCCACCAGGATCGGCGCGAGCCCCATGGACGGCTCGTCCAGCAGCATGAGCTCGCCGCCGGTCATGAGGGCCCGCCCGACGGCCAGCATCTGCTGCTCACCGCCGCTCAGCGTGCCCGCGTACTGGTTGCGCCGCTCGGCCAGCCGCGGGAAGACCGAGTACACCCGCTCCAGGTCCTGCTCGATGTCGCCCTTGCCCCGGCGGCTGTAGGTGGCGAGCAGCAGGTTTTCCCGCACGGTCAAGTTGGCAAAGACGCCCCGCCCTTCGGGCACGTGGCAGATCCCGAGGCGCACCACCTCGTGCGCGGGAAACCGGGCCAAATCCTGGCCCCGGAAGGTGATGCGCCCTTGGGCGATGGGGACAAGGCGCGAGATGGCCCGCAGCGTGGTCGTCTTGCCGGCGCCGTTGGCCCCGATGAGGGTGACGATTTCACCCCGGCGCACCTCCATGGAGATGCCCCGTACAGCCCGGATGTTGCCGTAGTACACGTGCACGTCCTCAAGGGTGAGGATAGGTTCTCCGGCTGCGGCCTGCACCGCCGTAGCCTCGGCGGCGGCGCCTGCCGGGGCTTTGGACCGCGTTTCGCTCATGCCAAGGTCACCCCTCGCCCCAGGTACGCTTCGAGCACCCGCGGGTTGGTGCGGATCTCCTCGGGCGGCCCTTCGGCGATGACCTGGCCAAAGTCCAGCACCGTCAAGCGTTCGCAAATGCTCATGACCATCTTCATCTGGTGCTCGATGAGCAGGATGGTGACGCCAAACCGCTGGCGCAGGTCCTGGATGAGGTCCGCCAACTGCACCACCTCGGCCGGGTTCATGCCGGCCGCCGGCTCATCCAGGAGCAGCAGCTTGGGCGAGGTGGCCAACGCCCGCGCGATCTCCAGCTTGCGCTGGTTGCCGTAGGACAGGCTGCGGGCGGGCTCCAGGGCT
>DATCLD010000019.1:0-3890 GCA_036564115.1 Limnochordales bacterium | reverse complement strand
GCGTAGGACGTGTACGTGACACCCCGCCCTTCGGCCCAGTGGCCCACGGCGTCGTAATCGATGCAGATGATGGCGGTGAGATACGGCTTGCCGGCGCCGATGACGGCGGCTTCCTTGATGTACGGGCTGAATTTGAGTTGGTTCTCGATGAACTGGGGCACGTAGCGGACGCCCGTGGCGGTGGTCACCACTTCTTCCACCCGCCCGAGGATGATCAGGTGCCCGTCTTCATCCAGCTGGCCCGCGTCGCCCGTGCGAAACCAACCGTCGACGAACGCCGCCTCCGTGGCCTGCGGGTTCTGGTAGTAGCCGCTGAAGAGGCTTTCCGCCCGCAGGAGCACCTCCCCGGTTTCCGAAATCCGCACCTCCACCCCGGGTAGGGGGCGCCCCACGGTGCGCAGCTTGACCTCGTCGTCGGTCTGGGCCGCCGTCAAGGCCGCGTTTTCGGTCTGCCCGTAAAACTGTTTCAGGTTGACGCCCAGGGCGCGGAAAAAGAGGAACGTGTCCTCGCCTATGGCCTCGCCGGCCGTGTAGGCATGGCGTACCCGGCTCAAACCCAGATGATCCTTGATGGGACCGTAGATGAGCCCTTCGCCCAGCCAGCGGAGCGCCCGCCGCCACAGGCCCGGCAAGCCCTGCGGCCGCCGGCCGTTGAGCCGCTCCCGTTCAAGCTCCACCGCGAGGGGAATCAACTTCTTGAAAAGGAACTGCTGCAGCCGCCCCGACTCCTCCATGCGCACTTGCACATGGGTCAACATGTGGTCCCAGTTGCGGGGCGGCGCGAAGTAGAGCGTCGGGCCGATTTCCCGCAAGTCCCTGAGCACGGTCTCCTGCCGTTCCGGGATGTTGACCGTGAAGCGCAATGCCGCCGCGGCCGCCACGGAAAAGGTGAAGTCGCCCACCCACGCGACGGGCAAGTACGCGACGATGTCCTCCCCTTGCCCGAAGTAGCCGGCGGTGTAGGCGTTGCGGACCGCGGCCAGCGCCTGCCGGTGGGTGAGGGGCACGCCTTTGGGGTTTCCGGTCGTGCCCGAAGAGTGGAGCAGCACCGCGATGTCGTCGGGGCTGATGGCGCCCACGCGTTGCTCCACAAGTCCGGGGTGCTCCCGCCCGTACTCGCGCCCGAGCGCCTGCAGGCGGTCGCATGAGATGAGGCGGGGGTCGTCATACATGGACAGCCCCCGCGGGTCGTCGTACAGGATGCAGCTCAAGCTTTCGGCACCTTCGGACAAGGACAGGAACTTGTCGACCTGCTCCTGGTCTTCGGCCAGGGCAAAGCGGGCGCCTACCCGGCGGGCGATGTACGACAGCTCGGCGGGGATCGCGTCGGGATACATGGGGCACGGGATGCCCCGCAAAAGCTGCGCGGCGAGCATGCCGAAGTAGAGGCGGGGCCGGTTGTCGCCCAGGATCAACAGGGCGTCGCCGGGCTGAAAGCCCAGAGCCTCCAGCCCTAAGGCCATCTCCACCACGTGCCGGGCGTAGTCGGCCCACGTGTACTCCTGCCAAATGCCGTAGTCCTTTTCCCGCAGCGCAACGCGGTTGCCGAAGTGCTGGGCGTTGTAGAGCACGAGGCCGACCAGCGTCGGCGCGTCGAAACCGTGGAAACCTGCCGGTGACGGGGCGACCGCCTCGAGAGCGGCCGTCGCGCCCCGGACTACCGGTTCAGTGCCGCGGCCCATCGAAGCGACGCTCCCCCAAATATGCGGCGATGACGGCCGGATGGTTCATGATCTCCTGCGGCAGCCCTTCGGCGATCTGCACGCCGTAGTTGAGCACCACGACACGGTCGGAGATGTCCATCACCACATCCATGTGGTGCTCGATCAAAAGGACGCTGGTGCCCAGCTCATCCCGGGCGTCCAGGATGAACCGGGCCATGTACTCCTTTTCCTCCTGGTTCATGCCGGCCATCGGCTCGTCCAGCACCAAGAGCCGGGGCCGGGCGGCCAGCGCCCGCGCCAGCTCCACCCGCCGGCGCACGCCGATGGGCAAGAGCTCCACGGGCTCGTGGCGCACCGCTTCCAGCTGCAGGAGGTCGATGACCTCCTCGACGGCCCGCCGGTGCCGCTCCTCCTCGTGCACCCCCCACCACCAGTACAGGGCGGTGCTCAACAGGTTGCTGCGCATGTGGATGTGGCGGCCGAGCAGGATGTTGTCAAGTACGCTCATGCCGCTGAACAACGCCAGGTTCTGAAACGTGCGGGCGACGCCCAGGCGGGCGATTGTGTGAGGGCGCAGGCGGGTGATGTCTTGCCCGGCGAAAACGACGCGCCCCTCCTGGGGCTTGTAAAACCCCGTGATCAGGTTGATGAGCGTGGTCTTGCCGCTGCCGTTGGGCCCGATGACCGCCAGGATCTCGCCTTCCCGCAAGGAGAGGCTGACGCGGTCGACCGCGGTGAGGCCTCCAAAACGGCGGACAAGGGACGTGCAATTGAGGATGACGTCTCCGGCGGGCACGCCAGCGGTTGCCGGCGCCGCTCCGGTTCCGGCAGCCACCGGCCAACACCCCCCGCATCGCCAGTTGTCGACAACGTTTCTGCAGAAACCCTTGTTTTCCTTCTGTTCCATCTAATGCGCCGCTCTATATCCATCACACGAATCTTCTGTTATCCGCGGTTTCCCGGGAAGGTGGGCGTGTTGGATGCGGAGCACACGTCGTGTAGACTAGGAGGTGCCATGGCTACAGTGCAGCTGTCGGTGTTGGACCTGGTGCCCATCGGCGCCGGCTCGTCGTCGCGGCAGGCTCTCGAGCACATGCTGGAACTCGCCCAGTTGGCCGAGGAGCTGGGCTACGTCCGCTTTTGGGTTGCGGAACACCACGGCATGCCCAGCATCGCGAGCTCCTCGCCGGAGATCTTGATCGCCCGTGTCGCTGCGGCCACCCGGCGCATCCGGGTCGGCGCCGGCGGCATCATGCTGCCCAACCACGCGCCGCTGCGGGTGGCGGAAGCGTTCCACACGCTCAACGCGCTCTTCCCGGGCAGGATTGACTTGGGCGTCGGGCGCGCCCCCGGCACGGACCCGGTGACTTCGGCCGCCCTGCGGCCTTTTGACGCCGCCCAATTCCCCTCGCAGCTCCAGGAGCTTTTGGCCTTGTCCCGCCGGGCTTTCCCGCCTGACCACCCCTTCCACGGCGTGCGGGTAGTGCCCGAAGATGTGGACCTGCCGCCCGTCTGGGTGCTGGGGTCCAGCGGCGCCACCGCGGGGCTTGCGGGACAGCTGGGGCTGGGGTACGGCTTTGCCAGCCACTTCAGCTTCGATCCGCCCGGGCCGGCCATCGAGCGGTACCGGCGGGCGTTCCAGCCATCGGCCCAGTTTCCCCGCCCTCACGTCATCGTGGGCGCGGCGGTCTTTTGCGCCCCCACGGACGAGGAGGCCGACTGGCTGGCCAAATCAATGGACCTGGCCTGGGTGCGCCTGCGCCGGGGCGAGCTTGGCCGCCTGCCGAGCCCGGAGGAGGCCGCCGCCTACCCCTTCACCGAGGAAGAGCGCTACATCGTGGCGCAGCACCGGGCGTTGGCCATCTGGGGCAGTCCAGCTGCGGTGCGGGAGCGCCTTGAGCAGCTGGCCGCCGAAACCGGCGCGGACGAGATCGTGATCTCGTCCATGATCCATGACCATGAGGCACGCCTGCGCTCGTACCGCCTAGTCATGGAGGCTTTCGCGTGATGACGCTGGCCCGGACAGCCCGCGGCGCCATCGACTTCACCCAAGGGCCCATCGCCGCCAATCTGCTCCGCCTTGCTTGGCCGCTGGTGGCCGGCAACCTCCTGCAGACCGTCTACAACCTGGTGGACATGTTTTGGGTTGGGCGCCTGGGGGCGACGCAAGTCGCGGCGGTGTCCATCGTGTTTCCCACCGACTGGCTGCTGGTGTCCATGGCGCTG
>DATCLD010000018.1:0-3726 GCA_036564115.1 Limnochordales bacterium | reverse complement strand
GCCCACCAGCGGCAAGTTGAGTACAAGCAGCATCACGTTGCCGATGTACAGGCTGGCGATCAAGCCCCACACCAGGTCCGGCCGGTTTTGGAAGAGCAGCGGCCCGGGATTGAGGCCAAACTGCTGGAAGGCTGCCAGCATGATGGCGGCCGTCGCTGACGTCGGGATCCCCAGCGTCAACAGGGGTACGAGCACTCCGGCCGCGGCGGCGTTGTTGGCCGCCTCGGGCCCGGCCACGCCCTCGATGGCGCCCTTGCCGAACTCATCCTTGTGCCGGCTGAGGCGCCGCTCCAGGGAATAGCTCAAGAAGGTGGGAATCTCCGCACCGCCCGCCGGCAGCGCCCCCAAAGGGAAACCGAGCAGTGCACCCCGCAGCCACGGGCCCAGGGAGCGGCGCCAGTCTTCCTTGGTCATCCAGATGGAGTCCTTGACGGGGATCACGTCCGACGCCACCCGGCCGTGGCGGGATGCGGCGTAGAGGGCTTCGCCCACCGCGAACAGCCCGATGGCCACGATGACCACGTCGATGCCGTCCAGCATTTCGAGCATCCCTAAAGTGTAACGGGCCTGGCCCGTCTGCAGGTCGATGCCGACAAGGCCCAGGGCCATGCCAAAGAGAAGGCTGGTCATACCCCGCAGCAGGGACGAACCCAGAAGTGACGTGACCGTCGTAAAGGCCAGCACCATGAGGGCGAAGTAGTCCGCCGGGCCAAACTTGAGGGCCACCTGCACCAGCACCGGCGCGAGAAACGTGAGCCCGATGGTGGCCAAGGTGCCGGCGACGAAGGACCCGATGGCCGCAGTCGCCAATGCCGCCCCGCCCCGGCCTCGCCGGGCCATGATATTTCCCTCAAGGGCCGTGATGATGGACGCACTTTCGCCGGGGGTGTTGAGCAGGATCGCGGTCGTCGACCCCCCGTACATGCCCCCGTAGTAGATCCCTGCGAACATGATGAACGATCCGATCGGGTCCTTGCCAAACGTGACAGGCAACAGCAGGGCGACGGTGAGCGCGGGACCAATGCCGGGCAGGATGCCGACGATGGTGCCCAGGGTGACGCCCACCAATGCCCACAGCAAGTTATTCAAGGTGAGGGCGACGGAAAACCCGTCCAAGAGCATCCCCAGGGTTTCCACGTCATGATCCTCCCAGCCAGAGCAGGATGGGCCTCATGATGCCGGCGGGCAGGCGCAGCCCAAGCCACTGGGTGAAGGCCCAGTAGGCAGTGAAGGACAGGATGAAGCCGGTCAGCACGACGAGCCCGTAGTGCCGGGCACCAAATGAGGCAGTTACGAGGCTAAAGAGCACGGTGGATGCGACGATGAACCCGGCCCGCTCCAGGAGCAGGATGTAGGCCACCACCGCGGCCGCCGTCAGGGCCACGGAAACCCAGTTGATGGGCGGTTCGACGGCCTCACCTTCGGTGCGCGCGCCGCTGGGCTTCAGCTGCCGCAGCCCTTGCGCCAAAAGGCCGATGCCGCAGGCGCCCAGGCCCGTGGACACCAGGAACGGGAAAAAGCGCGGCCCGATGTGGGCGTAGCTGGGTGAGATGCGGATGCGCAAACCGCCGATGAAGAAGAAGCCCGCCAACCCCAGCACGCCCAAGCCGAGGAGCAGGTCGCGGTTGAGCCAGGCCCAGGAGCGCGCTTGGGGATGGAGCGAGGCCGGCCCCCGCCCAGCTTGGGCAGGAGCCGGCCCGCCTTTGACATTGCCTTGCTGCGTCATGGGGTCCGCGGAAGTCACGGCGCTAGCCCGATCTCCTTGAGGACGGCCGTCACCCGGGCGTTCTCTTGCTCAAGGAAGGCGGCGAAGGCGTCCCCCGAGAGGTAAAAATCGTTCCAGTTGTTGTTCGCAAGCACTTGCTGCCACTGGGGGCTCGCATGCAGCCGATCAAACGCGTTGATCAAAGCCTGCCGCTGCTGGGCCGTGATGCCCGGCGGCGCTACCACGCCGCGCCAGTTGGCGAGTTCAATGTTGACGCCCTGCTCGATCAAGGTCGGGATGTCGATCCCGGGGACCCGCTCGGCGGAGGTGATGGCCAGGGCCCGCAGGTTGCCCGCTTCGATCTGCGCAGCCCACTCGCCATACCCGGTGACGCCGGCGGACACGTGGCCGCCCAGCATGGCCGCCAAAGCTTCACCGCCGCCGGAGAAGGGGATGTAGTTCACGTCAGTGGGCGCGACACCGACTTCCTTGGCCAGCAGGCCCACCAGGATGTGGTCCACGCCGCCGGCGGAGCCGCCCGCCCACGAGATGGCCCGCGGGTTTTCCTTGAACGCCCGCAGGAGGTCGTCCAGCGTCTGGAAGGGCGAGTTGGCCGGCACGGCGATGACCTCGTACTCCGCCGTCAGCCGGGCGATGGGCGTCGTCTGCGCGAGGGAAACCGCCGACTGGTTGGTGATGATGGCGCCGACCATGACGAGGCCGGTGATCATCACGAGGTCGCCCGCGCCCCGCTCGGTGCTCACCAGGCGAGCCAAGCCGATGGTACCGCCGGCGCCGGGGACGTTAAAGGCCTCCACGGTGCCGGGGATGATCCCTGCTTCCCTGAATACCGCTTGCGCATAGCGGGCCGTCTGGTCCCAGCCGCCTCCCGGGCTCGCAGGCGCCATAATGCGCAAGGAATTGGGCACCGCCCCTTGCGCCAGCGCCGGCGCGATGAGCCCGAGCACCAGCACGAAGCTGGCCAAAAGGGCAACGCCGACCGAGCCCACACGCTGCTTGCACAAGAACATCCCGATCCACCTCCGTGCAAATATAAGAGCGCCTGCCCCAAGCGGGGCAGGAGACACATAGCAGGATAATTCTTTTGCCCGTACACAATTCCTTCCAAACTATCACACTGCGCTTGACCGCATTCTAAAACCCGCATCAGAAGCGGAATTGTGTCAGTAGATGAATTCGCGGATGTCGTAACGGGCGGCTTTCACGCCCAGAGCTCGCACCTGCCGGGCCAGGCGCTGCAGCTCGGCTTCGATTTCTGCCTCGGTCATGGGGGTGAGCTGCGCTTCGGCCCGCCGCGCGGCGTAGACGGATCCCGGGTGTTCGACAAATGGGGAAAGGTAGACCAGGTCGCCGGGCCCGAGGGGCATCTGGGCAATGGCGGCGATGGTGGCCTCGGCGTGGGCCTCCCGGTACTCCGCGCCGCCCACACCCACCATGGCGATGAGGCCGACCAGCACGCCCGCTTGCTTGAGGTCCGACACGAAGGCGATGAGCTCCTCCTGCGATCCCGGCTTGTTGAGAAACCGCAGCAGCTCATCGTGCCCAGTCTCCACGCCGATGTACACCCGCTTGAGGCCCAGCTCCGCCAGGCGCCGCCAGCCGGCAACGGGCCGCCGCTCGCCTGTGTAGAGGTCGACGAAGCTGTAGATGGCGTGCCCTGGAAACGCCGCTTTGGCGATGTCGAACATGGCCTCCAGGCGCGCCTGGGACAAGGCCAGCGCATTGCCGTCCGCGAGGAATATCCCCTTGCGCATCAGCGCCCCGCGGCCAAGGAATTCTCGCACAGCCTCCACGTGCGCCGCGAACTCCTCGGGCGACTTGGCCCGGAACGGCCGGTCCTGGTAGAAGCTGCAGAAGGTGCAACGGTTCCACGTGCAGCCTTCGGTGGCTTGCAGGACGATGCTTAGATACTGGTCCGGCGGCAGGATGGAGATGGGCACATACACCCGGCGAAACCGCTCTTCCTCCGCCAGCAGCCGCTCCGGCGTCCAGCGGAGGAT
>DATCLD010000017.1:0-2387 GCA_036564115.1 Limnochordales bacterium | reverse complement strand
CGTCTACTCGGGCGGCCACGACGCGTCCATCCTGGGCGTGGCGTCGGGCGACTACGACGCGGCGCCGGTGGCGTCGGAAGTGGTGGACCGGATCGCAGCCCGGGGGCTGTACGATCCCGAGGAGCTCATGATCATCTGGGAGAGCCAGCCGTTCCCGACCACGTCCTACGGGTACGTGTACAACCTGCACCCGGACCTGGTGGCGAAGATCAAGGAAGCCTTCTTCACCTTTGACTTCCGCGGCACCGCGCTGGGCGAGGAGTTCCAGGGCGTCACCAAGTTCGTGCCCATTACCTATCAAAAGGACTGGGAGATCATCCGCGCCATCCAGCGCTACTTGGGCATCGAGTACACGCAGGCGCGGCTTCTGGACCTGTAATCCCCTTGTGGCGGGTTGCCCGGGCGGCGTCCCGGGCAGCCCGCCGCCAGGGAATCCCGACAGAGGTTGAGTCGCAATGCTCAAGATCACAAAACTGACCAAACTGTACGGACCGGGACGCCCTGCGCTGCACGAGTTTGACCTGGTGATCGACGAGCCGGGGCTGACGGCCATCATCGGGCCGTCGGGAGCGGGGAAAAGCACTTTGCTGCGCTGCATCAACCGGCTGGTAGAGCCGACCAGCGGCACCGTGGAGCTGGATGGCGTCGACATCACCAAGCTCAAGGGCGCGGCCCTGCGGGATGTGCGCCGGCGAATCGGCATGATCTTTCAATCCTTCAACCTGATCGACCGGCTGACGGTGATGGAGAACGTGCTGTCCGGCCGCCTCGGATACGTGAGCTTCTGGCAGGCGCTGACGCGGCGGTTTCCGCAGGAGGACATCGACCGGGCTTACTACCTGCTTGAGCGCGTCGGGCTCGCCCACTACGTCAACAAGCGGGCCGACGCCCTTTCGGGCGGCGAGCGGCAGCGGGTTGGAGTGGCCCGGGCCCTCATGCAGGACCCCAAGATCATCCTCGCCGATGAGCCGACCGCGTCCTTGGACCCCAAGACATCCATTCAGATCATGGGGTTCCTCAAGGAAATTGCCGACGAGTTTTCCATCCCGGTTCTCGTCAACTTGCACAACGTGGAGCTGGCCCGGCGCTACTCGCGCCGGGTGGTGGGCCTGCAGGGCGGCCGCAAGATCTTTGACGGCACTCCCGATGAGCTGACCGAGGACGTGCTGGACACCATCTACGGCACCGCGGACCGGGACCCAGAGGGCGTGCTGACCCTGGCGGAGTCGGCCGGGACGCAGGCGGGGGTGGCGGGCTGATGAGCTTGGCCGCGGCACCGCAGGCGGGCCGGCGGTGGCAGAAGCCACCGGCCATCCGGAACCCGTGGCTGCGCTGGGGACTGATAGCGGCCGTAGTGGCCTATGCGTACTGGGCGTACACCTTTATGCCCGTCGACTGGAACCGGGTGGCCGCCGGGATCCCCCGGGCCATGCGGATCATCAATACCGCGTTCCCACCCGACTTCGCCCGGTGGCAGCTGGTGTACTCCGGCGTGCTAGAGTCGATCCAGATGGCCCTCGTGGCCACCTTGTTCGGCGTGGTGCTCAGCGTGGTGGTCGCCGTCATGGCGGCCCGCAACATCTCGCCTGCCATTATCTACTGGCTCGGGCGCGCCATCATCGTCATGGCCCGGAGCTTCCACCCGGTTATCGTGGCCATCATCTTCGTCAAGGCCGTGGGATTTGGGCCTTTGGCCGGCATCCTCACGCTGACGGTGTATTCCGTCGGCTTTGTCGGGAAGCTCCTGGCCGAAGCCATCGAGGAAATCGACCGGGGGCAGCTGGAGGCCATCGTGTCGACCGGTGCCGGCTTCGCCAAGACGGTGCTGTACGGCGTGTTTCCGCAGGTGCTGCCGCGGCTGGTGGGCTTGAGCATTTACCAGACCGACTCCAACCTGCGAGCGTCGGCCATCGTCGGCATCGCCGGCGCGGGCGGGATCGGCAACACGCTGTCCAGCGCTTTTCGGCGGTTTGACTACGATTTCGCCTTTGCCATCCTTCTGGTCATCATCGGCCTCATCTTGGTCAGTGAGGCCGTGAGCGGTCGCATTAGGAGCCGGCTGACATGAAAACGGATGCCTTGTCCAAAACGGGTGCGTTGCTCAAAACCCAGTCTTTGCCAACGTACAAATGGGAACGTTACACCCTTGCCCAGCGCCTCGGGCGGTTCCTGGCGTATCTCGCGGCCGTGCTGGTGGTGAGCTGGGCGCTGGTCCGGGTAGATATCCACTGGCCCTGGGCATGGGATGCCCCGGCGCAGATCCTGGACCAGTTCCAGCGCATGTACCCGCCGGACTGGGCGGTGCTGCCGCGGGTGCTCCAGTCGCTTTTGGAAACGATCAACATCGCCATCATCGCGACGTGCTTGTCGGTGCTGATGGCGGTGCC
>DATCLD010000016.1:0-2435 GCA_036564115.1 Limnochordales bacterium | reverse complement strand
CCGGCTGGCTGGCGGTTTCCCAGTGGATTGTGCTGCGGGGCACGGTGTGGCACTTAAGCTGGTGGATGTACCACTTCCTGCTGCTTGGGGCGGCCGCCGTGACCACGTGGGGCGTGTGGCGCCAGTATGCCTACGGCGACTCCCTCATGCGGTCGGTCGCGGCCTTGTTCCGCTCCGACGCCTTGGCTCGCTTTGAAACCGGCATAGCCGACAATGTGCGAGCCCTGGTGCTGGCCACCGAGATGCGCGACCCGTACACCGCCGGGCACAGTTACCGCGTGACGCTGATGGCCCTACGCATGGGACAGGCTATGGGGCTCTCGCCCGACCAACTGCGGGCTTTGGCCCAGGCCGGTCTCGTCCACGACGTGGGCAAGCTGCGGATCCCGGATCACATCCTCAACAAGGCCGGACCGCTGACGCCGGACGAGCGGCGCATCGTCGAGGAGCACCCGGTGACGGGGTATGAGATGTGCAGCCGGCTCGGGTTCATGCCCGAGGAGCTGGAGGTCATCCGGTCTCACCACGAGCGCTGGGATGGAACGGGCTATCCCGACCGCCTCAAGGGCGAGCAGATCCCCCTGTTGGCCCGGATCTTGTCGGTCGCGGACGTCTACGACGCCCTCACGTCCCGGCGGGCCTACCGGGAGCCGTGGACCCACGAGCAGGCGCGCGAGTACATCCTGGGCGGTGCCGGCACCCAGTTTGATCCCCACTGCGTCGCCGTGTTCGCCAAGCTGACCGCGAGCGGTCCGCCGGCGGTCCCTTCCCCGCGCCGGGTGCGGTTTTGGAAACCGGCAGAGCAGTAACGCCTCCCGCACGTCGCCGTCATGGCGCTCGTCATGGCGCTCGTCACGGCGCTCGTCATGGTGCTCGCTAATGCCACCGCAGACAGGCGCTGACCTCCCGGCGCAACCCCGAAGCCAGTGGACTCTTGCGCGAGGATAGGCGATAATGGTCCAGGACGGGCGCGTGCTCCAGGGAAAGAGGACTGGCCTACGCAGAACGCCGCGTGAGATTCACAAGAAAGCAGGGGATAGGGTTGAACCGAGGCACCGGACGCAAATCGCGGGGAACGCTGATCGCCGCCGGGATTGTGCTTGTCGTACTCGCCGCCGTAGCGCTCCTGGGCGGGGCCGGCGCCGAGGGACAGGTCGTCGAACAGGCGACCCGCAGCTTTGTGCTGGCACCTGGCCAGACGCTGTCGGTGGTGGGGCGCAACGGCCCGATTACGTATGAGGTGTGGAACGGGGAGGCGGTGCGCATTGAGGCGACCGCCGAAGCTCCCGGTCTAGCCCGGGCCCTTTGGCGCCTTATGGGTGGGGGCGATGTGGTGCGCTTCTCGCAGGACGCAACCGGCGTGGAAGCCCGCGCCGACGCCCGCACGAGCCTGCTTGGCTGGGCCAATTTCAAGGTCCGGTTTCACGTCCGAGTGCCCCGGGAGTGGGCGGGAGAGGTGCGGCTGACAAACGCCAATGCCCATATAACCGCCAGCGGGCTGGCCGGGGACTCCGTGCTGCGGACGAGCAACGGGCCCATCGCCGTGCAGGGCATGGTGGGGGCCCTCCAGGCCCGTACGTCCAACGGCGACATCAGCCTGGCTGACGTGCACGGCAGCGTGACGGCGGTCACGTCCAACGGCGCCGTCACCATCGCCGGCGGCAACTTGGCCGGCAGCGGGCGGGTGCAGACGAGCAACGCCCCCATCGAGCTGCGGGCCGGGCTGGCGCCGGACGCCTCCTACGACGTGACCACCACCAACGGCGCCGTCTGGGCCCGCTTGCCGGACCCTGACGTGGCCGTGGAGCTTACAGCCATGAACGGCCACATCAGCTCGGCAGCCGACATGGTCGTTGCCGCCCGGGGGCGGGAGCGCGTGGCCGGGCGGGAACGGGAGCGGCTCGCCGGCCGCATTGGCGCCGGCACGGCGCAGCTGCGCATCCGGACCTCCAACGGCCAGATTGCCCTGGAGACGGATTTGTGACGCTGGGCAGGGCGGGCGAAGACCGGCTTGCCCGAAAGGGGGAGCTTCGCGTGTCCATCGATCCGGCGAGCTTCAAGGAGCTGTTCGCCAACTGGCCCGCGGCCGTGGCCGTGATTACCTGCCGGGGCACCGACGGGGAGCCGAAAGGGTTTACCGCCAGCTCTTTTGACCCGTTGTCCTTGGACCCGCCGCTGGTCTTGTTCACCCTGCACAAGAAGGCCGGCAGCCTGCCGCACTTTGAGGCGGCCGAAGGCTTTGGGGTCAACGCCCTGCGAGCGGGGCATGAGGAGCTGTCCGCCCGGTTTGCGAGCCCCGAGCCGGACCGGTTCCGGGGGCTCCAGTATACCCTGGGGCAGACGGGTGCACCGCTTTTGGCCGACGCATGGGCGCGCATCGAGTGCCGGACCCGCCACCGCTACGACGGCGGTGACCACATCTTGTTTGTGGGCGA
>DATCLD010000015.1:0-5375 GCA_036564115.1 Limnochordales bacterium | reverse complement strand
GGCGTTGTACGCGACGCTGCCCAGCACCATCCCCATGTCGGAGAAACCGTTGCCCACGAGGCGCGCGTTTTCTACCGACGCGGCCGTGGACTCCGCGGTGACGATGAAACCCGGGAGGTGCCTCGTCAAGAGATCCGCCATCGCCCCGCCCAGCGGGAAATACACGCCGCCCGGCCCGCCGGTGGAGATGCTTAGAAACCGGGTTTGGGCACCAGCGACGGGTGCGAGCACCGCCAACACCAACGCTGCGGCCAGCACCAGGGTAAGCCTGCGACCTCCCACAGTGCGCATGTTTCACCCTCCTCTTGGCTAGTCGTCGTCCATGGCAGGCATCAACCGGCGTTCCCACTGCCCGTCCGTCCCCGCGCCATCCCCCCTCGGTCCGTACTCCGCATCCAAGTACAGCCGCCGCTCCCGCCAGAGGGCCTCCCTCTCGCGGAGGACGTTCATGGTCTGGGTTTCATCGTGCAGCGCCACGCCGAGGATCAGCGCGTTGACAACGCTCAACGGCGCGGCGAACGATTCGATGAACGCGTTGAAGTCGGTCACCGTCGGCAACGTCACGTCGGCCAACGCCGCAAGCGGCGATAAGGGGCTGTCGGTAATGACGATGGTGGGGATCCGCCGCTGGCGCACGAAACGCAGCATGTCCGCGGTCCAGCGGGTGTAGCGGGGCACGCTGATGCCCACGACCACGTCCTCCGGTCCTGCCGAGTCGAGCCGCTCCCAGAAATCGCCGATCCCCAAATCAACCCGGACCGCGTCCTTGCCCAAATAGTGCAAGGCCGTGGTCAACAGGACCGCCACGCACGCCGACGTGCGCAAGCCGATGACATAGGTGCGGCGCGCCTTGGCCAGCAGGCCTACTGCCCGGTCAAAGGCTTCCTTGGGCAGGTTTTCGAAGGTGCGGTTGATGTTGGCCACATCGTTCCTCCACACCGCCTGCAGGGTGTCGCTCAGCTCCCGCACCGCCTCGCGTCCGGCCTGCATGCGCTGTACGGTCGATAGCCGTTGCTTGAGGCTGTCCTGCAAGGCCCGCTGCATGTCCGGATATCCCGGGAAACCGACGGCCATCGCGAACCGCACCACGGTCAACTCGCTGACGCCGACCCGCTGGCCCAGCTCCCGCGCCGTTAGAAACGCGCAGTCTTCGGGCCGCTCGAGGATGTACTCCGCAATGGCGCGCTGGTTGCGGCTCATGCGGGGCTGAGCTTCTTGAAACCGCTCAAGGAAAGACTCCACGGGCATGCCTCCTCGCTATAACGAAGGGACAGTTGCATCATTCTATCCCGTTTGCAGGATTTCCTGCACCATTTCGCACATTTGTCGCAAAGTGGCGCTTGCGTATCAGGCGGTTCGTTGCTGGCGTAAAAAGGGTTCTGCCGGGCAATGGCCAACTTTTGCCGGGAGGAGGGAAGACACCGTGCTGATCGCTCTGCGAATTGCGCTTTACATCCAAGTGCTCCTGGGCCTTGGTCGCTTCTTTGGCCTTGTGCCCAACCAGCGGATTTGGGAAACCCACATTTCGTTGGGTGTCGTGATCGCAGTGCTATCGCTTTTGGCGCTGGGCCCCCACCCGCGCCTGCGGCCGGACGCCATGCGCACCGTGGCGCGTTTCATGCCGCTGGTAACATTGCTGTGGGGCCTGGCCCTGTGGCGAGACCTGCTGGTCGGTCAAACGATGACCATGATCCACATGCTGCTGGGGCTGATTTCCGTAGGCCTCGTGGAGCGGGCGGCCGCCCAGCAGAAGCGGGCTCTGGCAGGCCGCTAGGGGCAGCTAGCAAATAGCAGCTAGATGCTGACGACGTGCGCGGCCGGGGCGCCTCGCGGACAGGAAAGTGTGCCAAGGAAAGTATGCCAAGAGGCGCCCCGCCGGGCTCGCGGCCCAGGCTTCGCCGGCCGCGCATCCCTACATCCACATCCTCTTCTGTCAGCTCGGGCACGACCGGAACCAGGCGACGGTGCGGCGAATGCCCTCCTCAAGCGCCACCGTCGGGGACCAGCCCGCCTGCATAAGCTTGCTGGCGTCGATCACGCTGCGCTCCAGATCCCCAGGGCGCGGCGGCGCAGGCTCCACTTGTGCCGGCACGCCGACGGCCGCCTCCACGGCGGCCAGCACCTGCCGCGTGGTGCTGCCCACCCCGGTGCCCACGTTGTAGCAGCCGTCGAGCGCGCGCTCCACGGCGATCAGGTTGGCCTGCACTACGTCACCTACCCAAACGTAGTCCCGCACACAGCCCTCATCCCCCGGCTCGCGGCGGGCAAACAGCGTCACCGGCTGGCCCTTGAGCAACCGGCCGGTAAAGATGGCCACGACCCCGGCTTCGCCGAAAGGATCCTGCCGCGGGCCGTACACGTTCGCGTAGCGCAGGACCGTGTACTTGAGGCCAAAGTTTTGCCGGTACACTTCGAGGTACCGCTCAAAGGCCGCCTTGCTGGCGCCATAGGGGCTCTTGGGGTTGAGCGGCCAATCCTCCGTTGCCTTCGTGCCCTCGGGCACCTCGCCGTAGATCGCGCCGCCCGTAGAGGCAAAGACGACCCGCTCCACCCCCACCCTCCTGGCCGCGTCCAGGAGGTGCAGGCCGCCCAGGATGTTGACCGCGGCGTCGGTGGCCGGCTCGTCCACGGACACTTTCACCGAAGCCTGCGCGGCTTGATGGAAAATGTGCGTCGGCCGGAAAGCGGCCACGGCCTTATGCACCGCGTCCGCGTCCCGCAGATCGACCTCAAACAGCTCGGCCCCGGCGGGTACGTTTTGCCGCTTGCCCGAGGCGAAGTTGTCCAGAACCGCCACCCGGGCGCCCCGCTCCAAAAGCGCGTCCGCCAAGTGGCTCCCGATAAACCCGGCGCCGCCCGTCACCAGCGCCCGCATGGCGGCGAAAGCGCTCTGCTTCGTTGGCGCGTTTGTCCCCGTCATGTCCTGTGTCCGAAACCTCCGGCTCATCATCTCCCTGGCGCCGCTTGTGGGGGCGCCGGCTCCGTCCCCGAGGGCGCGAGCATCCCCCCAGGACCGCCGCCTGCCATGTTCCCCTTCCCGCGGCCAGGTTCCTCCTATGGCACCGCAGCCGGTCCCCCGTATACAGGTTCCTCCTGTGACGCCGCAGCCCGCCGCCCGTATGATGGAAGGAATCCCCCTGCCGCCGTGGAAGCTATTGTCCAAATAAAAAGGAATGATTCCGTGGCACCCGTCGCCGGACGGCTGGCGCGCTTGCGCCGCGTCCTGATCCCCGATGGCTTCGTTCCCGGGCTCATCTTTATCCTGTTCGGCGCTCCCATCATGGCCTTCGGTCTGTATCTCACCATGCGCACGACGTGGGGCGTCGGCCCGTGGGATGTGCTCCACATCGGTTTGGCCCGTCAGACAGGGATTTCGGTGGGCCGCGCCCACCAGTTGACGGGGCTGACGCTGGTGCTCTCGACCTTGCTCTTGGGCGGACGCACGGTGACCCTGGTCACCCTGCTCAACGCGACCCTGATCGGTTTTTGGCTCGACCTGTACCTCGGCTGGAACCCCGTGCCCGTCCTCTCCGGCTGGGCCGGGATTGTCTACGTGGTCCTGGGCGTCGCGGTGCTGGGCTTCGGCATTGCCCTCTACCTCCACCCGGGGCTGGGTGCCGGTCCCCGCGACGGTCTCATGTTGACCCTGGCCCAGCGCACCGGGCAGCCGCTGTACCGGGTCAAGATGGGGATGGACATCACCGCCATGGCGACGGGGCTGCTTCTGGGCGGGCCAGTCGGGCTGGGCACCCTCGTGTTCGCCCTTTGGCTTGGGCCCACCATTCACGTCTTCCGCGAGGTGCTGCGCACCATCGAGGCAAAAGTGAAAGCGCGTACCCGTCTGGCGGGCGCCGAGCCCCAGGCGGTTTCCCACGAAGGGAGGAGAAGCCAATGAAAGAGCTGACGGCTCAAACTGCTGCCAAGACGTACGGGCTGTTCGTGGACGGCCAATGGCAACCGGCCCAATCCGGCCGCACGTTCCCCGTGACCGACCCCGGCACCGGGGAAACGATCGCGTTCGTGGCCGACGCGGGCGCCGACGACACCCGCCGGGCTATTGAGGCAGCCCACCGAGCGTTTCCCGCGTGGTCGCGCACGCCGGCCCTCGCCCGCGGCCGCATTTTGAGGCAAGTGGCCGCCCTCATGCGGGAACGCAAAGAGTCCCTCGCTCGCCAGCTGACCCGGGAGATGGGCAAGCCCATCAAGGAAGCCAGGGGCGAAATCGAATACGCGGCCGGGTTTCTCGACTGGTTTGCCGGGGAGGGCGAGCGGATCTACGGCGACATCATCCCCCACTGGACGCCCGGCAAGCGGCACCTCGTG
This sequence comes from Limnochordales bacterium, assembly GCA_036564115.1. GTDB lineage: Bacteria > Bacillota > Limnochordia > Limnochordales > ZCTH02-B6 > ZCTH02-B6. The sequence continues at coordinate 1,052 of DATCLD010000015.1, read as the reverse complement.
ATCAAACAGCCGGTGGGCGTAGTGGCCGCCATCACGCCGTGGAACTTCCCGGCGGCCATGGTCACCCGCAAGGTGGCTCCGGCGCTGGCCGCCGGCTGCACCGTCGTCCTGAAACCCGCCGAGCAGACGCCGCTCACGGCCCTCGCCCTGGCGGAGCTGTTCGCGGAAGCCGGCCTGCCGCCCGGCGTCCTGAACATCGTCACGGCCTCGGATCCCCGCCCCGTTGGCGACGAGATGCTGCACAACGAGCTTGTGCGCAAGATCACCTTCACCGGCTCCACCGAGGTTGGCAAGTACCTGATGCGGGAGGCGGCCGGCCAGGTCAAGCGGGTTTCCCTGGAGCTCGGTGGGCACGCGCCGGTCATCGTGTTTGACGATGCCGACCTCGACAAGGCCGTCCAGGGGACGCTGGCGTCCAAGTTCCGCAACATGGGCCAGACGTGCGTCTGTGCGAACCGCATCTTCGTGCAGAGGGGGATCCTCGACGCCTTCGCCGAGCGGTTTGCGGCGGCCGTACGCAACTTGAAGGTGGGTTACGGCCTCGAGGAAGACGTCCAGATCGGTCCCCTCATCGATGCCGCGGGGCTGGAGAAGGTGAAGTCCCACGTAGAGGACGCCGTGGCCAAGGGGGCGCGGGTGCTCACCGGCGGGCACCCCATCACCGGCGACGGCTTCTCGGGCGGCTGCTGGTACGCCCCGACCGTGCTGGTGGACGTGCACGACGGGATGCGGATCATGGAGGAGGAAACCTTCGGTCCCGTGGCGCCCATTATCGCCTTCGACACCGAGGCCGAGGCCTACCGGCGCGCCAACGACAGCCGGTATGGGCTGGCGGCGTACGTGTTCACCGAAAACATCAGCCGCGCCCTGCGGGCAGCGGAGCGGCTCGAGTACGGCATCGTGGGCATCAACGAGGGGCTGCCGTCGACGCCGCAGGTGCCCTTCGGCGGTTTCAAGGAGAGCGGCATCGGCCGCGAGGGCGGTCCCTACGGCATCCACGAGTTTGTCGAGGTCAAAATGGTGGGCTTGGCCATCGACGAAGCGGTTCCGGG
>DATCLD010000014.1:0-9678 GCA_036564115.1 Limnochordales bacterium | reverse complement strand
TCATCGCATCCGTCCGCACGCCCAAGGACAAGCCGCTGCCCGGCGCCGTCCTGCCCTACCCGGCCGGCCATCTGCTGGTGGTAACCGGGTTCACCGAGGAAGGCGGGCAACGGTTCGTCCTCGTCAACGACCCGGCGGCCTACTCGGAGGCCGACGTGCCCCGGCGCTATCCGCTGGCACGGTTCCTGGAAGCATGGCGAAACATTGTCTACGTGGTGCGCCCGATCTCCGCCGCACCGGCTGCCGAAGACCCGCGGCCCACGGCCCCTGGTGCCTAGGTGAACCATCGATTTTAGCAGTCACCCGAGGCGCCGTTACGTTTTCCGGCCCGCTTCGCGGAAGCGAAAAGGGTATTTTTTTCTTGATGGTGAATACTCCAGAATAGAATCCTGTGGTTTTCCGAGCGGCTGCGGGGGCAGCGCCGGAACACCTAGCGATGGAGCTCTTACCGCATGGGCGACGATCTCAAGACTTGGTGGGATTGGACCCCTGACGTGTGGGCGTGGTCGCCGGACCAGGGGCGGTACGATTCTCGGTACGGGCCGCCCAAGGCGCACGTCGCCCTCCGCCTTTCCACGGAGGGTGTCGCTCCCGCCGACTCCTACGATTACTGGCGTGAGATGGCGTACTACGACTTCGACGCGGACCCTCGCGGCCGGGACGAAGCCCGGCAGCCTTTCCGCGCCAGCGCCTACGGCGTCATCGCGCCGCAGGGCGAGCTTTGCGTCTACCGCTCCGACGCGGTGTCCGGCCGGCGTACGGCTCGCCAAATCCGTGCCGACGGCGTGGACCGGCTCTCCATCGGCCTGGTCCTTTCGGGCAGCCGCCACTGCGTCAGCCCGCGCAGCGCCGCCCATTCGTCCAAGGCCGGCGACATGTTCCTCTACGACGCCGCCCGCCCGTCCCGCATCGCCTGGAGCGCGCACCAGGGCGTGCACCTCACGCTGCCCGAGCCCATCGTCGCGGCCGCCATCGGTTCGGCACGCCCGTCCGCGGCGGAATGGAGCAAAGCGCTGAACCGCTCGCCCCTGGCTCCTTTTTTCCGCAGCCAGCTGCGCCTGTTCGCCCGCCACGGCCCGGCGCTGGACAAGCCGGCCCGGGCGCTGATTTTCGACCAGACGCTGCAGCTGGCCGTAGCCGTCCTCCAGCAGACGACGGCCGACCTGGCGCCCCGGGTGGACCGCAGCGCGTACTACGTCGCGGCCAAGCGCTACATCGACGCCAACTTGGCGGACCCCAATCTCAGCATCCCGGAGATCGCCGGCGCCCTGGGCTGTTCCCGGGCCACCCTGTACCGGGCGTTTGCCGACCAGGGGACCGAACTGGCCGGCTACATTCGCGAGGCGCGCCTGGCCCGCGCCGCCGGCCTGCTGCAGAGCCGAGACTTCCACAGCACCGTCAGTGAGCTGGCGCTGCAGTGCGGTTTCGTGGACATCAACCGGTTCCGGCGCGCGTTTCGCCGCCGCTACGGCATGACGCCGGCGGAGTTTCGCCGGGTCAGCGGCCCTTGCGCGGACGCGGAGCCCTAAGCCCTCGGCGACTTGAAACGCCTACGCACGGGCCGGTCGCTCTCACCGTGGCTGCGTTGGGCGCCGGCGCGGCACCTTGCCCGGCGGCCGCGCCGGCCCCTTCCGCCCGGCTTACGGATTCATGGGTGCCAAGATGATGCGCGGCACCCCCGTAGGCTGTGCGTACGGCCGGGCGAAGCGCAGCATCATCCACGATGCCACCACGTCGTAGCTGTCCGACAGCCACTGCCGCAGCCCGTCCACCGTCATGCCCGCCTGGGCTTCCTGCAGCGCCTTCTGCATGTTCTCCTCGTAGTTCTCGATGTTCACCATATCCGCGATGGCGGAGCCGATGGTGATGGCGCCGGCGACGACGATGGCCGCGGGACCGGCAAAGGCGCTGGCCGCGGCCAGCGGCTGCACCTGAGCGGCCAGCCGTGCGGCAAACGGCGCGACCTTCAGCAAAGCCGTGTTGAGCGCCCCGGACAAGGCCAGCTGGGTCACGGCCACTTCGGCCGTCACGGCGCCCACCAGCGACGAAACGCCCGCTACGATCTCATCCAGTACCCCCGACTGCGACGGCGGCACGTAAATGCCCGTCACGGCCTGGCGGAGGAAATGCTCCGGCGGCTCGGAGCCGTAGTAAAACAGCATATCCAGCCGCGGCACGGGGCCGCTGCCGCCCACGCCCGTCCGCCGGCGCTCATCCTCCGCTTTCCACGCTTCGTAATCCCGCATGGCCGCTGCGGCCGCCTCTTTGCGCAGATCACTGACAAAGCCGACAAACTCGTAAACGAACGCCTGCTCCGCCGCGCTCCACGTGGACTCGGGGCGGCTGAGGATGTCTTCCAGTTCCTGCATCACAAAGGGCAAAATCTTACCTAGCGTTTCGTTGCGTGTCGCCGGCGACGTCAGCAGACTGAGCAGCTCGAGAAACGCGCTTTCCCGCAATTCGCCCCGGCTCGAGAGGAATGCGGCGACGGCTTTGCCCATAACCGGCCAGGCCGCGCCCGAGAAGTGGCCGATGCTAGGCGCCTGCTGGACGTCGCACGAGCGGTCGCCCCAGCACTGCGCCACGTTGGTTACCGGGAACAGCTTCTTCCACGACTGCTTGACATAGTAGTCCACGTTGGCCACGACGGTGATGACGCCGGGCTCGTGGGGCTCGAAGATGAAATTGTCGAGAAAGGGCGCCTGCTCCCGAATGCGATAGTTGAGCTCGTACACTCCCGGTCCCACGTAGGCGGGCGTGTAATACAGATGCAAATACGGTGCGAACAGCGACGGTGACTGCAAAAAGGCCGGCAAGTTGTCGATGCGCACCAGGTTCCACATCTGCGCTTGTCCTTCAGGCAGCTGCCCGTCGTTGACGACGCCGCTGAAAAACCGGATCCGCACGGGGCGCGGGTTGACCTGCAGCGTGCCGACGGCTTGCTCCGGAAAGATGTAGTTTTTCGCCGCGGGATTGTCGGGATCGGCCGCGACGAACACCGCATACTGGCCCACGTCCGCCATTTGCGGCGTCCCCGGCATGTCGACCGTGAACCGCAGGCCCGCGTCCGCGGCGCTGTGGCCCGGCGCGAGGTCAAACACGTCGTGCCAGACGACTCCGAAGTTCGGATTGAGATCGCCCCACACGCGCTCGGCCCAGCCCGCGCACCCTAGCGGACACAAGGGCCGCGGGGTAACGACCAGCTGGCCCGTCCCCGCGTACCGAATGCGATACAGCTCGGACTCGGCGCCGTACGGCACGATGACGTACGTCCCGACATTGATTCCGCCGCTGCCGTCGCCACCGTCGAAGCGGAAGCGCAAGCCGCTGGCCGGCCGGCCGCCCAGATACGGCTCCGGGTCGATGACCACGGGGGTGTTGTCAAACACCTTTTCAATGACCCCGAGCGTGGGAATCGTCAGCACCGGCGACGGCTCGGACTCGCCGATGTAGATGGTGTCGCCTTCCGGGTTGTAAGCGCCCGCCTCGTCGTAGCCGACGCCGTACACCTCGCTGAAGCGCGGCTGTCCCCCCGGAGTTTCCAACGCCAGCAGGCTTCCGGGATCGTACCCGTAACGATCCGTGGCCGAGAAGATGACGACCCTGCCGGCGCCCGGGAACAGGTTCCCCCCGTACGCCGAGTAGTTCCGGAACGCCCGCCCCGCCGCCAGCGTAACGCTGCGGGCGGCGTCCATCTGGGTCGGGATCGAGCCGTTGGCATCTTCGATGATCAGGTCGCGGCGTGCCCCCCAGCTCGGGTCGTATCCGGACCGCACCAACACGTCGCCGGCCCGGATCCAGCCGCTGAGCCGCAGGTCGCCCGACGCGTGAATCTCCACCGAGTCGGCGGTCAGCCACGTACCCGGACCGTCGGCGCCGAAGAGGCTGAGCCGGGGTGTGTCGTCCGGTCCGCCTGCGTCGATGATATCGGCCACGTAGACCCAGTGCACGTCCCCGCCCAGGTGCAAGCGAACCACGGGCGCCGACAGGCGGCCCTGGCTGGAAAAGCCGCCGCCGTTGCGGGCCAAAACGTCGATGCTTTCCATCGCGGAAAGCGATCCGCTGCTCATGATGCGGATGTCCGACGCTTCATCGGTGCTGTTGGTCAGCACGATGCGCGGGAAGAACAGGCTGGTGTACAAGTCGACGTACGGCGCATCGATGACGGCCGTGCCCTCGAACTGCTCGCCCGCCGGGCGCTGGAAGCTCCCTTCCAGCACAATGTTTCTGGCTTTCAAGGACAAGGGTGAGTTGGTGGCGCCGCCCACCTCCAGCAGCGTGCGGCCGGTGATGTCGATGCGGTCCCCGGCTTCCACCGCCAGCTCGGTGACATCCAGATTGAAGCCGAGCAGCTTCGTCTGCTCCACGTCGATAAAGACATGACGGCCGGCGTCGACGGCGAGCCGGCGCCCGTTCACCGTGGGGCTGTCCACGATGTTGACGTCGCGCGCCGCGCGCAGCGTGGTCTCGTCCCCCAGCACGTTCACCGCTTCCTCGACCCACACGTCCACGCCCGCCTCGGCCACCAGCTGCTCCACGGCCAACACCGCGTCGGCCCCGAGGTGAAGGTCGCCGCCCGCCTTCAGCAGCAGCCGGTCCCCCTCCAGATTGGCGCCCGCCCGGACCAACAGTTCCTCGCCGGCCTCAATGCGGCCCGTGCCCACCCGAATCGTCGTCGGGTGCGGATTGTCCCGCACGTCGGTATAGCCCTCGATGACTACTTGGCCCTCGCCGGTCACATCCAGCATGTCTGCCTCCAGCTCCAGCCAGCGGGGGCTGCTCACCGGGTCGATGGTGATGATCTCGTTCACATCGTACCCGAGCCGCACCGGGCCTCCGCCGGCCGAGAGAACCACGCGGCCGTCCCGGTTATCGATGGCGGTGGCCCGCACCGTGCCGCCGAGGTTCAGCACCGAGTCCGCGCCCGTGGCGCTGAGGATGATGGTGCCGCCGTCGGCCTGAATTACACTGCTGTTGACGGTGCCGAGACCACCCCGCCCGCCGGCGGTTTCGTCGGCTTCCAGCGCCAGCGAGCCATCGCTGTTCATGTGCAAGTAAAAGCCGTTTCCGGCGGCCAGCAAGGCGGTGCCGCCCCGGGCGTTGATGGTGCCGAAGTTGGAGATGCTTTCCGACATGAGCGCGATGTAGCCGGCGGGCGTTCCCGGGTCCTGCGGGCGCAAGTTCAGCGTCCCGTGCACGCTGATGACGGCAAAGTCGTCGGTGGCGCGCACGAAGCGCAGCGGCGCCCGGAAGTTGACGAAGTCATAGATCTGGTCGCGCAAGTCCTGGAAGTTGCTGTAGCTGAGGCGCAGCGTGGAACCGAGGAAGGAGCCCACGTCCAGCGTGGCGTTCTGCCCGATGATGATGCCGTTGGGATTGATCAGGAAAACGCGGCCGTTGGCCAGGATGTCGCCGTCGATGAGCGACGGATAATGGCCCGTGACCTCGTTGAGGGCCACGGCGTACGAATGGGGCTGCTGAAACGTAACGGACCAGCCTTGGTCGACGGAAAAGTCATCCCAGCGAATCACGATGAACGGGTCGTACTGAAAGACGAAGCCGTCGGTCAAGTACCCGTCGCCATACACGATCCGCCCGCCGGTGGGAAACGGAAAGCCGTCGGCGGCCCGAGCCGTTTCCCAGCCCACGGACCCCATCAGCGCCACCAGCAACGCCCACGCGGCCGTCTGCCAAACACGTCTGTGCCGCCCCATGCTGCACTTCTCCCTTCTGACTCCACGCTAACGCGCCTTACGTGATGGCTGCGTCCACACGGTCCCCCGGTTAGAACGACAGCACATACCGCACCGTCGTCTCGCCCGCCCGCTCGGCCGGCGGCACCGGTCCCAAGGGCCACGCCCGCTCCAGCTGCAGCCCATGCCCGCCTGGCATGGACCAAACGAGCCCGATGCCGATGCCGGATCGCTGGACGATGTGTGGCACGCCGCCGGCGGGGAACCGCTCCAGCTGCACGGCCCCCGTTTCCGCGTACAACGACGCCTGCCATGTGCCCGGCAGCCCCCGGGGTTGCGACCACGACTGCTTGACCTCCAGCCGCGCCAGCCAGCCTGCGTCGCCCGCCGCGGATCCCAGGTTGCCCGCGGGGCGGAGCTCCATCTTCTCGTCGCTGCTCAAGTTGGCCAGCGCCCACTGCCCGCGCACGGTGGCCGATACTTCCAGGCCCGAATTCCACAAGTGCCGATGGGTCACCGAAGCGTTGAGCTTGGTCCGAGCCGCTTCCGTGCCGGGAGCACCGCTGGCGGCGGCACTCACGCTCCAGGCGCCGACGGCCGCCCAGCCCGGCTGGTCGTCCGGAAACGCCAGCCTTTGTCCGTCCACCCCGACCACCAGGCGCCAGCGCTGCTCCGGCGTGACGTAGCCGTTAATGGAGCGTCCCGCGTCGGCCCTCTCCCACCGGGCGAAAACCGACATGTTGCGCTGAAACTCCGTGACCGGCGCGTACGCCGCGCTGACCGCCAGCGTGTTGGACCACGTCACGATGTCCAGCAGTCCCAGCGGGTCTTGCATGCGCTGCCTGGCGCCCGAATAGCCGAAGCCGACCTTGGCGCCGGGACCCGCCGGCAGCGACAGCTCCAGGCGCCCTTGCTCCACCGGGCTTCCGCCGCCCGCACCGGCCGCAAACGACGCCTCGAGCTGGTCGCCCCATCCGGCCACGTTGTTGAAGGTCAGCGCAACCGCCGGCGCGAGGCTGACGCCGCCGCCCGTCGGTCGCGCTTGCAACGAGAACTGCCCTTGCACGGGGTCCCCGTCCCGCACCAGCACCACCAGGTCCGCGGTGCCTTCCTGCGGTCCGGGAGCGAAGCCCACGTTGATCTCGACGCCCGGGATTTCGGCCAACAGCCGTTGCAACCGCTCCAGCGGCCCCTGCTGCACCAGTTCGCCGCTAGGGAACGGTCCCATGACCGTCCTGACTACCTGGTCTCTGAGCGCCGATTCATTGCGGATGACTACGTCGCCGTAACGGCCCTCAAAGACCAGGATGGTGATAACGCCGTCCACCACCTCTTGCGGCGGCAGGACCGCTTCGGCCAAGAAATACCCCAGGGTGTGATAGTAGGTGGCCACCGCCGCGGCGGCCAGGTGCAGATCCAGCAGCGTGAGATCCCGGCCCGTCATCGGCCGCAACAGTTCTTCCAGGACGCGGCCGGGCACCACGGTGTTGCCTTCGATGCGAAAAGCGGAAACAAAGACAGTCGGCGGCTGTTCCGGCCCCTCCGCCGCCTCGGCGGCCACGGGCTCCGGCGCTCCCGAAGACGGCTCCCCGCCCGACTGAGCCAGCGCCGCGCCACTTATCACCAGCACGCAAAACACAAGAATGCCAAGACGCCTCATGTTCCTACCACAACCTTCCATGATCGGCGCGGACTCATTGTAGAATTCAGCGGGGAATTCGGTCAATGATGCATTTTGTATCAGGCCGGAAGGAAACGGGATGCTGCTGAGACACAACACCACGGTCTTGCAGCGCGCATCGACTCATTCTCAGTCAAACGCCGGGCGCCGCCATTAGCCACGATGCTGTTCCAACCGCTCCAGCCAGCCCCGCAACGTTGGCCAGCTCCGCCGCGGCTGCGGTGCGTATCCGTTCCGTGACCGCGCTGCCCCGGTTGTCGATGGTGAAGGCCGCGCTCCAACCTTAGCGCCCGTTTTGTGCCCCGGACGTCGCGCGGGTTGATGGCGAAGCGCTCCCGGAAGATGCGCCGGAAGTGCACGGGGTCGGAAAGCCCGCATCCCGCCGGTCAGCCCGTGCTCGCACAAAGCCCGGCAGAGTGTGGCGCGTGAGCATTGGAGCGCGTCGGCAATGGTGTTGGGCGTGAGGTTGAAGCCGGCCAAGCGCTAGTGGATACTTGGACCATGGCAGTCCGTTCCCGGAGGGAAAGGGATTCGAAATGGCGTGCCAGGAGACCGGCTACCGCAACGCCGTCCCGCTCGTCCCGGTGGCAGCGAATGCCTGACAGATCGCCCGACCTCTTCGTTCCGGTGGAAGCTCCCCCCACGGTCGGTGTTGGGCCCCGACCCCCGACGGCGGACTGGCACCCACGGAATCTCTTGCGATCCAGCATTCGAAGGAACAACTTGATGACATTGTGTCTAATTTTTCCGAACTATGCACCCCTAGATCCATACAGTTCGTTTGTTCGGTGCGGCGAAAGTGTATTGCTCAAGACCTGGGTTGTCTGAGAACAAGTCGCAGATCCACTTGCCCGTGACCTGCACGATGTGTATGGTGCAATCGCCGCGTACTCGTGAACGCAAGGACATTTCCGGAAGCATGCCATCACCGGCCAGGCACGGCTATCGGGCCCATGACCTCCTTGACGGGCTCCAGCCAAGATTGCAGGCCAGACGGCTTCACCAACCCACCAGCGCCTCCGGGTGTTCCCGGACGAGCTTGGCCTCTATTCGCCCGGTCAATCCGCCGCCTTTCCGACCTAGAAGCGACGGCTCAGTCATTTGGGCCACCGACGACCACCACCATGAGAGGCCGTCACACGTTTCCAGCCGCCGCCACGCGGGCCTCACGCGTATCCCAGCGAAACGTCAGCACAGCCATGACCAGGAAGAACGCCGTCATCCCCAGCAGGGCGGCCAGCCCCGGCAAGACTCCCGCCCAGTCACCCGCTGCCGCAGCCCGCAGCGCGTCCACAACGTGGCTCGCCGGCATGAAGCGACTGGCCCCTCGCACCCACCCCGGCGCGCCGGCAAGGGAGTAGAACATTTCACTGGCGAACATCTGCGGCAAGAGAAACAGATTGTTGTATACGGCCACCTGCGGCTCGCTCTCTCCCAGGTTTCCGAGGAGAAATCCCATCACTATAAAGCTTGAAATACACCAGCTCCGGATCATCGGGGTCGAGGTTCTCAATGTAACCGCTGAGCGTGTATCCGAGCTTGGCCAAGAACAGTTGCATCGGCTTGTTGGAGAGATTGGTGGACGTAAACAGCTTGGGTGTCGCGCAGCGAGTCTCAAGAAACTTCATGAGCGCTCGCCCGACGCCCGAGCGGCGGTGGCCCGCCGCCACATAGAGCATCTCGATCATGCCGTTTCCGTAGAAGGAGTACGCCAGCACGCCATACCCGACTGGACAATCGTTCCGCTCGGCGACAAAGCACTCGCCGGCGTCTACCTTGGCGCGGATGTACTCCACCCGCCGCCCGTCACGCTGCGCCACTTCATCAAACGCCACGAGGGCGTCAATGTCCTCGGGCCGCGCGGTCCGGATCTGGATGGACATGCAGGCTCACTCCAATGGGGGCCAGTCGGGCACAGGTATTCGTGCGGGCTCTTCGCACCGCCACGGAGTATCACCTCGACGGGCCGCAACAAGTCGAAGAATGCTAGCGCATCCACCAGCAGGCCGAAGCCGACAATCCTCTAGAAATCAATCTACCGGAAACAAGGCCTTTTGGCAGCACCACTTCCATCAAGAGAACGTCCGCACACCCTTTTGGTGCATTTCGTTCCGGCGTTGACACAGTTGTCGATTCCCTCACCCAAAGGGTGCATGATAGACTGTGAGCTTGACCCGGTTTGGTGGACACAAGAGACTGGTATCAGAGAGATGTCCATCAAGGAGGTTCAAGCATGCCGCGAACGCATCGACCATACCCACCTGAGTTTCGTGCCGAGGCCGTTCGTCTCGTGCGTGAGAGCGG
>DATCLD010000013.1:0-4437 GCA_036564115.1 Limnochordales bacterium | reverse complement strand
TGCGGGGTGCGCCATACCACCTATGCGGCGGACCGGGCGCTGGCCGTCATCCCGTTTGAGCGGGCGCTGCTGGTGCTGCTCATCGTCCTGGCCGCGGCGGCCCCGTGGATCGTGACGGACCTGTTTCTCGTCAGCTACCTGACGCCGTGGCTTATCTGGACCGCGGCTGTCCTGGGCCTGAACCTGCTCATGGGCTGGGCGGGGCAGATTCACCTGGGATACGGTGCGGTCATGGCCGTGGGCGCCTACACGGCGGTGCATGTCGCCCGGGCCGGCGCGCCCTTTGTGGTGGCCGTCGCGGCTGGCGGGCTCGTGGCGGCGGTCATCGGCTCCCTTTTTGGCCTGCCGGCCTTGCGGGTGCGCGGGTTGTACCTGGCCATGAGCACGCTGGCGCTGCAGGTGATCGTCGACTGGATCTTGGTGCAGGTGCCGGCCATCAGCGGCGGCGCCCAGGCGACGCTGCTCGTGCCCCGGCCTCACATCTTTGGCATCCCCCTCGTCACCGACCAGGCCCGCTACTGGGCGGCCGCGGTCTTTACGCTGCTGGTGGCCTTGTTTGTGGCCAACGTGCGCCGCACCGACGTGGGCCGGGCGCTGATCGCACTGCGGGAGAAAGACTACGCGGCGGCCGTCATCGGCATCAACGTGTTCTACTATAAGGCCCTGGCCTTCTTCGTCAGCTCCTTTATCGGCGGCATGAGCGGCGCAGCGCTGGCTTTCCTGTATTACCGCGCCGTGACGCCGGAGCAATTTGGCCTGAACGTTTCCATCATGGCGGTCGCCATGGTCATCGTCGGAGGCTTGGGCAGCATCATCGGCAGCTTTTTTGGGGCCGGGTTCATCCTGCTCGCGCCGATCTGGATAGAGCACGGCCTGCGGGAGCTGGCGGCGGCGCTGTCGGTTCACATCTCGCCGTCGACCTTGGCCCACCTGCCGCTGGTCATCTACGGGGGGCTGATCACGGGCTTTTTGCTCTTGGAGCCGCTGGGCCTGGCCAAGCTGTACGACAACGTCCGCAACTACCTGCGGGTGTGGCCGTTCGGCTATACGAAGAAGTGACCGATGGGCGCTTGAAGAGGCGCTCAATCGGCGCTCAATAGGCGCCGCTGGCGCCTCTGACCGGGGACGGCGGCGCCGGCCGGGAAACCCGTTTTCCCGTGACGGTGCCGATGGAGCACACAGCACGAGGGAGGGAGAAGCGGTGCGCAGATGGGTGTACTGGGTGTTGGTGTTGGTCTTGGCGGCGGGGCTTGCGGCGGTGCCGGCGCTGGCCCAGCAGAAGGTGATCACCTTCGGGTTCCCGGTGGACTACACGCGTGTCTACGTGTTTGTCGCCGAGGAATGGACCCAGGGCATGGTCGACTACCTGACCCTGATGAACCTCAAGGGCGGGGTCGGCGGCTACACCTTCGACTGGCGGGTGGTGGACACCGGCAACGAGCCGCAGCGGGGCATCGAGGCCTATGAGCGGTTCCGCCGGGAAGGTGCCACGATTTTCAACTTCATTAGCACGCCGGTTTCCAACGCGGTGGCGCCCCGGGCTATGGAGGACGGCGTCATCCTGTTGATGCCTTTTCACGGGCGCTCCGACGCCGCCGACGGGCAGACGTTCCCTTGGCTCTTTTCGCTGGGCGCGAACTACTGGTCCCAGGCGACGGTGATCGTCCAGCACATCCTCGAAGCAGAGGGCGGCAACCTCCGGGGCAAGCGCATCGGCCTCGTCCACATCGACTCGCCCTTTGGACGCGAGCCGATCCCGGTCCTGGAGGAGCTGAGCCGGCGCCTGGGGTTTGAGTTCCAGAGCTTTGCCTTCCCGTCGCCGGGCACGGAGCAGTCGGCCACCTGGGCCCAGGTGCGCCGCTTCCGGCCTGACTGGGTGTTGTTGTGGTCGGCAGGCCCCAGCCAGTCGGTGGGCGTGCGGGAAGCGATCCGCAACGGTTTCCCGCTGGACCGCCTGGTCTCGGTCATCTGGCTGGATGAAAAGGACATGAACATCGTGGGCGCGGCCCAGGCGCGGGGCGTCAAGCGCTTTGAAGCGGCGGTGCCGGGGCGCGAGCACCCGGTGGTGCAGGAGATCTTGCAGAAGGTGTACCAGGAAGCCGGGAAAGGCTTCGGCAAGATCGAGAACGTGGGCAGCACCTACTACGTGGTGGGCATCGCCTCGGTGGCGCCGGTGGTGGAGGCGGTGCGCATTGCAGTGGAGCGGTTCGGCGAACCCGTGACGGTGGACAAGATCCGTGCCGCCCTCGAGATGGTGTCGAACTTCGACTTGAACGGGCTGATGCCGCCCATCACCATCACGCCGCAGGATCACGAGGGCGGTGGCATGGGCCGCATCTCCCAGTGGGACGGCAGCCGGTGGGTGCCGGTGACCGACTGGATGAGCGCGTTCCGCGATGTGGTGTGGGAGATGGTCTACAAGTCGTCGGCCCAGTTCCGGCAGGGGCAGTGACGGGCGGTGACGGACGCGGTCGCCCGCGCCCATGAGGCGGGCAAGACCTTGACGAACCCAGGCGCGAGCGGTGCCGGCCAGGCCGCACGGCCGGCACCGCTCCTCGCCGTCCACAACGTCGAGGTCATCTACGACAAGGTCTTCCTGGCCATCAAGGGCGTTTCCCTGGAAGTGCCCGAGGGCGCGATCGTGGCGCTGCTTGGGAGCAACGGGGCAGGCAAGAGCACCACGCTCAAGGCCATCAGCGGGCTCTTGGGGCCCGAGCGGGGGCAAGTCACCAAAGGCACGGTGCGCTGGCGCGGGCAGGACATTACCCGCCTTTCGCCGCCCGCCCGGGTGCGCCTTGGCATCGCCCAGGTGCTGGAGGGCCGGCGGGTGTTTGAGCACCTGACGCCGGAGGAGAACCTGATCGCCGCCTCCACGCCCATTGGCAACGCCCGCCGGGTGCGGGAGCTGGTGCAGATGGTCTACGACTATTTCCCCCGCCTCTACGAGCGGCGCAACGCGAAGGCGGGCTACTTGTCCGGCGGCGAGCAGCAGATGCTGGCCATCGGGAGGGCCTTGATGGCCGAGCCGCGCCTTTTGCTCTTGGACGAGCCGAGCCTGGGCCTGGCGCCCGTGCTGGTCGAGGAGATCTTTCGCATCGTGCAGCGGATCAACCAGGAGCAGGGCGTGAGCGTGCTGCTGGTGGAGCAGAACGCCCGCGCCGCGCTGGACGTGGCTAGCTACGGCTACTTGATGGAAGACGGGCGCGTGCGCATGGACGGGCCGGCCGAGGTGCTCAAGGCCAATCCCGACATCCAGGAGTTTTACCTGGGCGGCGGGGCCGGGCGCACCAGTTACCGGGACGTCAAGCACTACCGCCGGCGCAAGCGCTGGCTGGCGTAGCGGGAGAGCGCATGGGCCGGGGTAGGGGGGATGGGTATGTACCGCAGGATCAGTGACAGCGAGTTCGCCGCTTTCCTGAGCAACGCGTACAGCGGCGCTCCGGCGGTCAGGCGCCTGCTAGACGAAGCCGGTTTGCGCCCGAACGAACTGGGCCCGCCCGAGGCAGTGCTGCCCCGGCTGCGCGTCACGCGCAAGGAAGAGTTGTCGGCCCAGCAGCAGGAGGATCCTCCTTTCGGCGGCTGGGTGAGCGGCGGGATGTCCAGTCTTCGCCGCGTTTTTGTCTCACCCGGCCCCATCTACAACGTCGAGGGAACCAGGCTCGACGACTGGGGCGCCGCGGAGGCGTTCCGGGCGGCCGGGTTTGGGCCCGGCGACCTGGTCCTCAATACCTTCACCTACCACTTGAGCCCGGCGGCCTTCATGATCGAGGCGGGCGTCTTGTCCCTAGGCGGGACGGTGGTGCCGGCCGGCACCATGTCCCGTTCCGAGCAGGCGCGCCTGCTGCAGCAGCTGCCCGTCACCGGCTTTGCCGGCATGCCCAGCTACCTGCGGGCGCTGCTGGCCACGATCCTGGAAGAGTCGCGAGCTGGCGGCGTTTCCAAACCGCGCCTGGCCCTACGGCGGGCGTGGTTCACCGCCGAGCGGCTGGACGACGACTTCCGGCAGGAGTTGGCCGAGGAGTGGGATGTGAAGGCCTTCCAAGGGTACGGCACGGCCGAACTCGGCATCGTCGCCTATGAATGCGAAGCCCAACAAGGCATGCACCTGGTGGAACAGGTCATCGTCGAGGTGCTGGACCCGGTCACGCGCCAGCCCGTGCCCGAGGGCGAGGTAGGCGAGCTGGTGGTGACCGCCCTCCGCCCGGCCTATCCCCTTGTGAGGCTAGCTACCGGCGATTTGTCCCGCGTGATCCCGGAGCCGTGCCGCTGCGGGCGTTCCTCGCCCCGTATAGCCGGGGTGCTGGGCCGGGTCGGCACCGGAGTCAAGGTACGGGGGATGTTCATCTACCCCCACCAGATCGAACAGCTGGCCCGCGCCGTGCCCGGAATCGCCCGCATCGCCGCCCGTGTCGGCCAGGAGGGTCACCGGGATTGCCT
>DATCLD010000012.1:0-4057 GCA_036564115.1 Limnochordales bacterium | reverse complement strand
GGGGTGACGGTGTATGAGCGAAGCTAAACTTCGCCAGAGCGTGGCCAGCCTCGGCCGGGCGCTGGGCCGGTTGGACGAGGCGTTGCGCGAACCGGACACCAATCCATTGGCCATCGACGGCACCATCCAGCGCTTTGAGTTTGCGATCGAGCTGTTGTGGAAGACCTTGAAACGGGTACTGGAGCACGAGGGGATCCAGACCCGGACGCCGCGCGAAGCTCTCCGGGAGGCCTATCAAGCCGGGTGGCTGGATGACGAGGTATCGTGGCTGCAAATGTTGCGAGACCGTAACGAAACCTCCCATATCTACGACGAGGTCATGGCGCGAAAGATCTACGAGCGCATCAGGGAGTACGCGCCGAAAATGCGCCGCGTCTACGAACTGCTCGTACAAAAATACCTTGATTGACGCTCCCCGTTCACGGCCGATCGCCCCGCTCCCATTCTTCCCGGGTTATGGCCCGGCGCCGCCGGTTGCGGCGGCACCAGGCGAGGACCTTAGTGGGCCAGGTCGGCGATGTGCCCGGGCAGCTTGTCCAGCATGACCAGCGCCCGTAGGGCGTGCTTGCAGCCAACCCCGCATGTTTGGCGGCCCGCAGCCGATTCCCGCCGCTACTACTTGCTCACGTAGCCCCCGTCCACAGCCAAGGCGTAACCGGTGACGAAGGACGCCTTGGGCGAGCAGAGCCAGAGCACGGCCTCAGCGATCTCTTCGGGCTTGCCCAGCCGGTTCATGGGGTGGAGTCCCGCCACCTGCGCGTAGGCGGCCTTGTCCTTGCCCAACTGCACGCCCCGCTCCATGACCATCGGGGTTTCGATGAAGCCCGGGCAGACGGCGTTGATGCGCAGGCCGAGCTCGGCGTACTCCTGCGCCGCGGCCTTGGTCAGGCCGACGACGCCGTGCTTGGAGGCGGTGTAGGCCGGCGCGTTGGCGAAGCCCACCAGGCCCAGGATGGAGGCGCAGTTGACGATGGCGCCGCCGCCCCGCTTGAGCATCTCGGGGATCTCATGCCGCATGCAGCGCCAGACGCCGGTCAGGTTGATGGCGATGACGCGGTCCCACATCTCCTCGGGATACTCGTGGGTCGGCGCGAGCGCGCCTTCGATGCCGGCGTTGTTGAAGGCGTAGTCCACGCCGCCCCACAGCTCCACCGCCCGGCGCACCATGGCGGCCACCTGGTCGTCCTTACTTACGTCGACCTGGAAAAAGTCGGCGGTACCACCGGCTTCCCGTATCAGGCGGACGGTCTCCTGGCCACCGGCCGCGTTGACGTCGGCGACCAGCACCGCAGCTTCTTCGCGAGCAAAGGCCAGTGCGGTGGCGCGGCCGATGCCCCCCGCGGCGCCGGTCACGATGGCGACCTTGCCCTTAGCCCATCCGTTGGTCATGTCAAATACCTCCTCGCGACGGAATTGCTGGATGTCTGCCGCTTTCATTGTCTCCCGGCCGGCCAAAGAGCGGTACGGCCCATCGTCCCGGGCTGCGGGGCGCGAATGCCCCCGAGTTGGAGGCAGCCTGTCCCCCGAAGCTAAGGACACCCGCCCTGGCGACGGGACCCCTGCCCTCGCCACGAGACGGCTGTCCTGGCCACGGGACACCGCCCGGGCCGGGGGCGCCCGCACGCCGCGGCGGTGCCCATGCCCTCGGCGTTTAGACCGTGGTCCCGGGGCCCCGGCCGGCGGGTCAGTGCACCCGCACGCGGGCGTCGAGCACGAGCGCCCCCTGGTCGGCGGGCAAAAGCCGGACGGGGTTGAGGTCGACGGTGAGGATGTCGGGGATCTCTTCGACCATGCGGGACAGGCGCAAGAGCACCTCTTCGGCCGCGGCCGCGTCGGCTGGGGGCTGGCCGCGAAAGCCCGCGAGGAGCCGCCAGCCGCGAATGGAGCGGACCATCTCGTGGGCGTCCCGATCGGTGAGGGGCGTGATGCGGAACACCACGTCACCCAGCACCTCCACCGCCGTGCCGCCGAGACCGAAGGCGATGACCGGGCCGAAGGTCGGGTCTTGGGTGACGCCCGCAAAGGTGTCGATGCCTTCAGGCGCCATCTTTTGCACCAGCACCCCGGCCATCGCCTGGAGCATATCCCGCCTTGCCAGCTCCTCCCGCATGGCCCGCACGGCCCGCCGTACGCCGGCCTCGTCGTTCACGTTGAGATGTACCCCCTGCCACTCGGTCTTATGCACCAGGGTGGCGGAGGCGAGCTTCACGGCCACGGGGTAGCCGAGCGCTTGAGCGCACCGGACGGCTTCGTCCTCGCTGGAGGCAAAGCGCGCCGGCGGCCGGGGGAGACCGAAAGCCTCAAGAAGCCGGTCCACCTCTTCCGGCAGCAGCCACCCGCCGCCCCGGCGCCGGGCTTCCCGGCAGATCGCCCTCCCGGCGGCTGGGTCGACATCGGGGAGTGCAGGGATGGCGCCTAAGGGGGTAGCGCGCCAGGAGGCGTAGCGGGCGGCGCGGGCCAGGGCGTGGGCCGCCGACTCCGGGAAGCGGTAGACGGGCCGGATCGCCGGCTCCTGGCCCGGCGAGGCGATGGGCTGCGCGGTCATGAAGCAGGAGACGATGGGCTTGTCCGGTCGCACAGCCCGCGCGGCGGCCACGGCCTGGGCCACGTCGGGCACCACCGCAGCCCGGGTCGGCACGCAGATGACGATGACAGCGTCACAGGCGTCGCTCTCGAGCAGGATCTCAAGGCACCGGCGGTATTGTGCGGCCGTCGCCCCGGCGATCATGTCCACCGGGTTGGCCGTGCTGGCCGCGGGCGGCAAAAGGGCCTTGAGGCGCTCCTGGACGTCCCCGGGCAGGGTGGGCAACGACAGCCCCTCGCCTTCGCACACGTCCGCACACAGGATGGCCGGCCCGCCGGCGTTGGTCAGGATGGCCACCCGGTTTCCCTTGGGCAGCGGCTGGTGCGCGATGAGCGCCGCCACTTCAAACATCTCCTGCAGCGTGCGGGTGCGGATGACCCCCGACTGCCGGAAGAGCGCGTCCACCACGACGTCGTCGCTGGCCAGGGCAGCGGTGTGGGAGCCCGCGGCCCGCTGGCCCGCTACCGTGCGGCCGCCCTTTACGGCGATGATGGGCTTGCGCCGGCCGACCCGCCGGGCGAGGCGCGCGAAGCGGCGCGGGTTTCCAAAAGACTCCAGGTACAACAGGATCGCCTTGGTGCGCTCGTCCTCCTCCCACCACTGCAGGAGATCGTTGCCGGAGACGTCCGCCTTGTTGCCGACGCTCACAAAGCTTGAGAAACCGATGCCCAGCTCCCGGGCGTACTCGAGCACCGCGAGCCCCAAGGCCCCGCTCTGGGACGACATGGCCAGGTTTCCCGGCCGCACCGGCGTGGCTGAGAACGTTGCGTTGAGCTGGACGTCCGGGTGGCAGTGGATGAGGCCCAGGCAGTTGGGACCGATCATGCGCATGCCCGAGCCGCGCACCAGGTCCACCAGCTGCTTTTGGGCCTCGGCTCCCTCCGGCCCGGTTTCGGCGAAACCGGCCGTGAGCACGATCAGGGCCCGCACGCCTTTTTGGGCGCACTGCCGCGCCACGTCCAGGACGGCCGCCGTGGGCACCGCGACCACCGCGAGGTCCACCGGGCCGGGGATGTCCAGCACCGACGGGTAGGCCGGGACGGACATGACAAAAGGCGCCTTGGGATTCACCGGGTAGACCGGGCCTTGGAAGTTGGACGTGATCAGGTTGGCCAGGACTTGGGCCCCGATGCTGCTGGGATCCCGGGAGGCCCCGATGACGGCCACCGAGCGGGGATGAAAAAAAGCGTAGAGCGACGCCCGGGTGGCGATACGGTCGCGAGCCTCCATTTGCTGGACGCCGGCTTCCGTGGGCACCAGGGGAAGCTGGATGTACCAGCCGTCGGGGGCTTGGCCTTGCTGGACGGTGAAGCCGCTGGTGGCGAACACGTGGAGCATGTCCGTGTTCTCGCCCAGGACGAAGGCTTCCAGGGCCGTGAGGCCCTGCTCCAGCGCATGCATGGCCAGCCGCTCCAGGAGCAGCGTACCGATGCCGCGCCCCTGGTAGGCGTCTTCGACGAGAAACGCGACCTC
>DATCLD010000011.1:0-3106 GCA_036564115.1 Limnochordales bacterium | reverse complement strand
CAGGCCGAAGGAGTACGCGAGCGTGGCCAGGGATGGCCGCACGTGGAGGATCCCCAGCTTCTCCGGCCGCATGCACTTGGCCAGCGAGACCGCCTGGTCCAGCGCCCTCCACGCGTTGGCCGAGCCGTCAATCGCCACAAGAATCCGCTTAAACATGGCGACCCCCCTTTGGTTTCCAGTGCGGCGCAAGCCGCAGGCCGCGCGGCCCCGGCCTCGTTTCCATTGTCACATCATGCCAAAAGGGGGGACCAGGGTCAGAGATCGCAAGAAGTGGAGGACAAATGCCTGTTAGATCCTCCCGGTTTCGCAGAGGCGGATCATCGCGTCACGATCAAGGCCTGCCAAGCCCACCTGCGTGAGGCTGCGACCTTCCCGGCGCAAGTCCCGGCCCAGAGCCGCCGACGCGAGGGTGATGACGCTGTTGGTGACCGGCATGGCGACGCCCAGCTGCGCGCCGAGCTCGGCGATGGGCGCAAGCCCGTACGGGAGATCTTCCGTCAAGTAGCGGTGCTCCAGGCTGTCTGGGGCCCGGGCCGGCCCCCAGATGGGGGAGGTGTGGGTCACTTCGTAGAGGCTGTTGCCCTTTACACCCTGATGGCCATAGAGGCGGATGTACCACTCCAACAGCGAAACCGGCTCCAGCCCCAGCCGCCGCACCACCGCGAGCCGCTCGGCGTCCACCGCCTCCGTCACCCGGCCGACGGAGGGCGTGAAACCCTCGTGGTCGAAACTCCAGTCGCCGCCCATGTACTCAATGCGGCCGGCATTCATGAGCACCTGCGCCGGGTGGGCGACGTGGTTGATGTTGTTGAGGCTGGTGAACAGGACATTGGCCGCGGGGGCGAGCTCGTAAAAGTCGGCCAGCGCCGCAACCACCCGCGCCGTGTCACCGGCGGGGATGGCGGCAACCGGCAGTCCCCGCTTCACGCCCCGGATCCAGACCCCGTCCGGGCCGTCCTTCTTGCAGGCGAATACGAACGAGCTGCACTCGGCGATGAGCGGCACTTCGTCTATGCCTAGATCACGCAGCACCCGCAGGAAGGTCAGCGCGCCGCCGAAGCTGCCGGGCATGAGGATCACCATCTGGTCTGGTCGCAGGTGCGGGCCCAGCGTCCTGGCCATGGCCTCCTGGCCGTACGCGGGGACGGCTACGAGGAGCAGCTCGCTGCCGGCGACGGCTTCCGCCGGGTCGGTGGTGACCGCTTCCAGGCGCGCCAGGCCTTCGCCCCGCACCCCCCGTACCCGGATGGCACCAGCCGCTTGCACGGGCTCCAACGCCGCCGCAAACTCGGGCAGGTCAAACAGCCGCACCCGCACGCCCCGCAGGGCCAAGTCCCCCGCGAGACCAAATCCGGCGTTGCCGCCGCCCACGACGGTGAACCGCCGCCCGTCGCCCTTTCCAGACCGCCCATTTTCCGCCATGGCGAACCCCCGCCCGTCCGGCAATGGGAGCCCCCGCCCGCAGCCCGTGGGGCAACGGACCAGCCACCTTGCCGCGTGGAATCACAGGTTTCACCCGTTAGTCTTGACCGGTACGGGGTATCTTTAGATCATGCACCTGGCGGCCATCGTCAACGCTGCGGTCGTCACCGGAGACGGTGCGACGCTGCACGAAAAGGCAACCGTGTACATCCGGGGCGATCGACTTGAGGGCGTGGAGCCCCGTCGCCTCGACCCGGCGGAAACAGCGGAGCTGGCCCGTCACCGCCACGTCATGGACGGCGACGGGCTGGTGGTGTGGCCGGGACTTATCAACCACCACACCCACGGCACGGTGCCCGGGCCCCTTTTCCCTTCGGGCGAACCCGCCCTGCCGGAAGAGCAGGTGCGGCGCAACCTGGACCGCCATCTGGAGCAAGGTGTGACCACGCTGGTCAACGTGGACGGCTTTGCGCTCCCGACGGAGGCGGCCCGGGTCGCTGACCACCCGGTGCGGGTCCTCCTGGCCACCGCTCACTTGCCGGCCGCGCTGCGGGCGGCGGACGCCGTCTCCGGCAAAGGCCTCGGCGCAGAGCACCGGGCGGCGACAGTTGAGGAGATGCTCGAAGCGGGAGCTGTGGCCATCGGCGAGATCGGTGCCGGCCACACCTTGGGCGGCGGCGGGCAGGACTACCTTTACATCCCCCGCGCCATCCGCGCCGCCACGGGCCGGGACATCAGGCCCGAACAGGCCCGGGCCCTGAAGCTGGCCACGCTGGGCAGGCGCCTGGACCCAAGCGCCTTTGACCGTGAGGAAACCGCCCGGGTATTGCGGCACGTCGGACTCGACGACGTCCTCGATCCCGAGCGGGTGCGCGACCTTGTCGCCTCTTCCGTACTCCCGCCCGTGGAAACCGCCCTGGCCGCCTTTGACGAGGCGGCGGAACTGGCCGATCGCTTCGGGGTGGCCGCCATTTACCACAACTCCGCCCCGTCGGCGGACCGGCTCCTGGCCATCGCCCGGCGGCACGGCCGCGGTCCGGCCCGCATCATCGCCGCCCATTCCAACCACGACACCTTCACCGTGGCCGACAGCGTCGAAACCGCCCACGCGTTAAGGGAACTCGGGGCGTGGGTGGACCTGGCCACCTTCTCCTTAAGCCCTGAGTCCCGGGAAAAGATGGGCGACTTCCGGGAGTACTTCGACGCCTTGGCCGCTTCCGGACATGCAAACCTGATCTCCACGGACTACAACGGCGGCTTCTGGGACGGCATCCCGCTGGCCATCGCCCGCATGGTGGAGAGCGGCTGGGCGACGCTGCCCCGCGCCGTCGCCATGGCCACCGCCAACGTGGCGGACGTCTTGGGCCTCATGGACCGCGGCCGCCTACGGCCTGGGCTATTAGCCGATTTGACCCTGGTGCACGCCGGCGACTTGACCCGCGTGGCCGCCGTGATGATAGGCGGCAAAGTTGTGTTTCAATCGGCCCCAAGTCGCCTTTAAGCGGGCCAAAATCGCCTCAAAGCGGCTCCAAGTCGCCTCTAGGGCCGCGCCTGCGTGCTGCCTTCGCCCGCAGGCGGCGTCCGGCGCTGGATGTACACGACGCCGCTGGCCTTGGCCACCAGGGTGTCCCCCTGCCGCACTTCCGCCTCGCCAAACGCGAGCCGCCGGCCCAGCGACGTGACG
>DATCLD010000010.1:0-1860 GCA_036564115.1 Limnochordales bacterium | reverse complement strand
CCGTCCAGCGAGAGCCGGCGGCTGTTTGAGGCGGCGCGGCCAGGCCTCGCGGAGCTTTGGATCGTGCCCGGCAGCACCCGCCACGTAGGGGCGCGCCAGGTCGACCCGGCGGCCTATGACGCCCGCGTCATCGGGTTTTTCCGCAACGCGCTCGGTGTTGATGGTGGAGGGGAGCGAACCGGAGAACTACCCGGGGAACGTTGACGGCCTCTCAACGAGTCATTCTATAGTTTGTGCGACGAATCGCACCGTCGGAGGCTCGGCGCGGTGGCGGGCGCTGGGGAGCAGTTGCCCGAAATCTTCACAGCGTTCGCGGAGCAGCACTCCGAATCGCTGGGTTCTTGGTTAGACGCCTCCCTGTGAACCTCGGCCCCACGCGTGCACGACCCGTTTCGGCTTATCGGATATCCTTCCTGAGGTCCATGCTCGCTGCCTGCCGGCAGCAGCCGTTGTTGCCGCGATACGGCAAATAGACCCCTTGACTTCTGGAGTCCTAGTGCACTAAGCTAATAGTGCACTAGGACGGCGGCAGGCTTCGGGCCGCGGGATTCGCGACCGGGCGTCGAGTTGCGGCTTCCGGTGACGGGTTGCCATGTCGTGGCCTGACCGCCGGCTGCCGGCCGCGTGCCCGTTGCCGGAGTGAAGGATGGGGGGAGGGAACTGCATGAGTGCAAACGCCCACGGGCGGCTTGCGAGCGCTGGCGCCGGAGGGTTGGCTGCCCGAGCCTTGATCCCGGTGCTGATGCTCATCTTGACTTTCGTCGCCCGGCTGCCCAAGGGCCGCTGGTCGGCTACCTTGGCCTTGGGGGCGGGACGCCTGGGGAGACTCGACGCGGAGGGTTAGAAACTGATGCAGATCAAACTGGACCAGCACTCCCCCATATACCTCCAGATCATTGATGAGTTCAAACGGCAGATCGCCAGGGGCGACCTGCGGCCTGGAGACCGGATTCCATCCCAGCGGGAGCTGGCCATGATGGTGCAAGTCAATCCCAATACCGTGCAGCGCGCGTACAGGGAGATGGAGCTCATGGGCATTACCGAGACGCTGCGGGGCCAGGGAACGTTCATCACCCAGGACCCCGAACGGCTCGCCGCCATCCGCCGCGAGATGGCCGGCCGGGCATTGGTTGGTTTCGTGCAGGAGATGCGCGCGCTCGGCTATGGGCGCGATGAGATGATCGAGTTGGTGCGGGGCACGTGGGACGAGGTGTTTGGCGCGCAGGCCGCCCAATCGCAGCAGGGTGCCTTGCCACGGCACGCCGCTCAGTCGCAGCGGCCCGGCACCGAAGGAGGTGAATCCCATGGCGACGGTCGTTTTTGACCGGGTAACCAAGCGTTTCGGCCGCGTGCGGGCCCTGGACGAGTTGTCCGTCACCATCCGGGAAGGGAGCATTTTGGGGCTGCTCGGGCCCAACGGCAGCGGCAAGTCCACCATGCTCAAGCTCATCGTAGGGCTGTACCGGCCCGACGAGGGCACAGTGACCATCGACGGGATGCAGCCGTCGACGAGGACCAAGGCTATGGTGGCCTACTTGCCGGAGATCGACTACCTCTACGGCTGGATGACGGTGCGGCAAATCCTGGACTACGTCAGCGCCTTCTACAAGGACTGGGATCCGGCGCGGTGCCAGGAACTGGTCAAATTTATGGGCCTCAACCCCGAGGCGACGGTGAGCCGGCTTTCGAAAGGCATGCGGGCCCGCCTCAAGATCGTGGTGGCCATGAGCAGGAGCGCCCCGCTGATCGTCTTGGATGAGCCCTTGTCGGGCATCGACCCACCGTCCCGGTCACGGGTGCTTCAGGCCATTGTCTCGGAGTTTCGGGAGGACAGCCAAACCGTCATCATGTCCACCCACG
>DATCLD010000009.1:0-5248 GCA_036564115.1 Limnochordales bacterium | reverse complement strand
TACGCCGCGTAGAACGCCTCCGGGTAGTGCACTTTGAAGTAGGCGATGCGGAACGCCATCATCACGTAGGCGGCCGCGTGGGCTTTCGGGAACATGTAGCTGATCTTCTGGCACGATTCGATGTACCACTCGGGCACGCCGTGATTCCGCATGAGCTCCTCGTCCTCGGGCTTAAGGCCCTTGCCCTTGCGGACTTGCTCCATAATGCGGAACGCGGCGCCCGACTCCATGCCCCGCTGGATGAGATAGAGCATGATGTCGTCGCGGGTGGCGATGACCTCGGGCAAGGTGGCGACGCCTTTGCGGATGAGGTCCTGGGCGTTATTGGTCCATACGTTGGTCCCGTGGGACAAGCCGCTGATGCGCACCAGCTCCGCAAAGGTCTTGGGGCGCGTCTCCTCCAGCATCTGCCGCACGAAACGGGTGCCGAACTCCGGGATACCCAACGTCCCGACGCTGCCTGAGCCGTCGTCGGGCAGGCCCAGCGTCTCGGTGCTCGAGAAGATGGCCATGGTGGCCGGGTCGTCCAGGGGCACGCGCCGCACGTCGACCCCCGTCAAGTCCTGCAGCATGCGCAGCACCGTCGGGTCGTCGTGTCCGAGGATGTCCAGCTTGACCAGGTTGTCGTGGAGGGCGTGGAAGTCGAAGTGGGTCGTGATCACGCCTGCCTCCCGGTCGTTGGCCGGGTACTGCACCGGCGTGAACTCGTGGATATCCCGCCCCCGGGGCACGACGATAAGCCCGCCCGGGTGCTGTCCGGTCGTGCGCCGGACCCCCGTGCAGCCCCGCACGAGACGGTTGATCTCCGCGTTACGGGCTTCCCTGCCCTGTGACTCCAGGAACTTCTTGACGTAGCCGTAGGCCGTCCGGTCCGCCAAAGTCGCCGTCGTTCCGGCTCGGTAGACGTTTTCCTTGCCCAGCAGTTCCTCGGCGTACCGGTGCGCTTCGGCCTGGTATTCGCCCGAGAAGTTGAGGTCGATGTCGGGCACCTTGTCCCCGTGGAAACCCATGAACGTTTCAAAGGGAATGTCGAAGCCGTCCTTGTCCAGCTGCGTGCCGCACCGCGGACACGCCTTGTTGGGCAGGTCGACCCCCGCGCCGACGCTGCCATCGGTGAAAAACTGCGACCACTGGCACGACGGGCAGACATAATGGGGCGGTAGCGGGTTGACTTCGGTGATCTCGCACAAGGTGGCCACCAGCGACGACCCTACCGAACCCCGGGAACCGACGAGGTAGCCGTCTTCCAAGGACTTGCGCACCAGCTTGTGGGCGATGTAGTACAGCGGCGCGTAGCCGTTGTCGATGATGGCGCGCAGTTCCCTCTCCACCCGGGCTGCCACGATCTCGGGCAGCGGGTCGCCATAGCGAGCCCGGGCCCGCGTCCTGGCCATTTGCGCGATGGCGTCCGCGGCCTCAGGGAGATCCGGCGTGTGCAGGCCCGACGGTACCGGCTCCATGACCTCGCACTCTTCCGCCACCCGGTTGGGATTGACGATGACCACTTCCCGCGCCGTCTCCTCGCCCAAGTAGGAGAACTCCTCCATCATTTCCCGGGTGGTGCGGAAGTAGAGGGGCGTAGGCCGGTCGTCGGTGCTGAAGCCGTGGCCGGCCATGAGGATGCGGCGGATGATCTCATCCTCGGGGTGGACAAAGTGGGCGTCGGACGTGGCCACGACCGGCTTGCCCAGGCGCCTGCCCAGCTCCACGATGCGCCGGTTGATGTCCCGCAAGGCCTCCACGTCCCGCACCTTGCCTTCCTCGATGAGGAAGCGGTTGTTATCCACCGGCTGGATTTCAAGATAATCGTAAAACCGCGCCCGCTCCAGCAATTGCTCTTCGGGCTCGCCGTTGAGGATGGCCTGGTACAGCTCGCCGGCCTCGCATGCGGAGCCGATGATGAGCCCTTCCCGGCGCTTTGCCAACTCGTGCCGGGGGATGCGCGGGTTGCGGTAAAAGTAATGCAGGTGGGACAAGGACACAAGCTCATAAAGATGGCGCAGCCCCTGGCGGTTTTTGGCCAGGATGATGATGTGATACGACCGGCTGCGGGCGTCCGGGTCGTCCACGAGGTAGCCTTCCATGCCGTAGATGAGCTTGATGCCCGCGGCTTTCGCCGCCTGGTGGGCCTCGGGAAATGCGTGCACGACACCGTGGTCCGTAATGGCCACAGCCGGATGGCCCCACGCCGCGGCCTGGCGGATGGCGGCCACCGTATCCGCCGCCCCGTCCAGGCTGCTCATCTTGGTGTGCATGTGGAGCTCTACCCGCTTCTCCGGCCAGTCGTCCACGCGGCGGGGGAGTTCCGCACGCACAATGTCATCGGCCGTCAAGACCAGCTCATGCGCGAAGCGGTCAAACTCCACCCTTCCCCGGATCTTGACGCCCGTGCCGGGGGGCAACGGCTCGTTCAAGGGCGAATCGCTCCGGGCAAACGCCTTCACGGTGATGGAATCGGTGTAGTCGGTCAGGTCAAAGCTGATGAGCTGCCCGCCCCGCACCGGCCGGGCTTCCCAGGTCATGACCTCGCCCGCGACGATGACCTGTCGCCGGTCTTCCTTGATATCCTTCAGCGGAATGGGGTCGCCCCAAAATTCCTTGCCCAAGAGCACGTTCCCGCCGTCGCCGTTGGACTTTGCCTTGCCGTTGCCGTTCCGCGCGGCGGGCACGGGCGGCGGGGGCGGTGCGGCCGCCAACGCCAGGATTCTTTCCATGTACGCGTCGTAGGCGGCCTCGTCCTCGGGCTGCTCGAGGCCGTCGTCCGCCCGCTCGTCCCCTTCGTCGCGGCTAGCCCACGGAAGGGAGGTGCCCCCGGCGGTCGCGCCCGTCCCGGGTGCGAGGACAAGCCGCCCGTCCTCCTCGGGGTCGCCGGACGCGGGCAAGAGGCGGATCCGTTTCACCCCCGGGGCCATGGCCAAAAGCCGCGCTTCCACCTGCTGGACGACAGGCTCGCTGAAGACGTCCGCGTCGGCGTCGACAAAGAGGCGCCACTCGCCTGCAGACGTGTCGACCTCGATCCGCTGCAGCCGGACGCTGGCCGGCCCGCGCCCGGCCGCGGCCAAGTTGGCCGCGATGGCCTCCTCCAGCGGCGCCGCGTGCCCTGGCTCGATGATGCAGATGCCCATGGGTTCACCTCAGGCAAGAACTAGCGAACGGACTTGAGGATTTCCCAGTACATGCGCATGCGGGCGCGGAAGCCGCGCCAAAGGCCCGCCTTCTCTTCCTTCATCACCTGGGCGAGGCCGGGCAGGGCCACCTTGACGACCCGCAGCCCGTGTTTCTCTGCGTAGCGGGATAAGGCTACCTCGACGCCAAAGCCGGAATGCTCCAGCTCAGGGATGTCCTCCAGGATCTCGCGCCGCAGGGCACGCTGCCCGGACAAAAAGGGCGCCAGGCGCTGCGCCAGGTCCGTCGCCAGGCGCCCGTGGTCAAACACGCCAAGGGTCATGTCGGCCGTGCCGCTCGTCACCGGTTCCACGAGATCCCGAATGTGCGTGGGGCGCAGGCCGACCAAATCGGCGTCCAGGAAAAGGATAACCGCCGCATCCGTGCTGCGGACGCCGGCCATCATGGCGCCGCCCTTGCCCACGTTGCGGGGCAACTCCACGACCTTCACCGGGAAGCGGCGCGCAACCGCAGCGGTGTCATCCTCGCAGCCATCGCAGACGACGACCACCTCGTCGACGACGGGACTGCGCACCACGGGACGCAGCACCCGGGCGATGTTGGCGGCCTCATTGTAGGCGGGAATGACAGCGGCTACCTTCACGGCGCCTCACCCCCCGCTCGCCTCGCGCAGCCGCGGTCGCACTTTACGGCTGCGGCATATTCGCTTGGATCCACGCTCGGACCCGCTCCACGGTTTCGCCGATGGGCACCCGTTCCTCCATCCGCCCGTCGCGGCTTTTGAGCTCGACTTGGCCTTCCTTCAGCGACTTGGGGCCGATGGTAATGCGCAACGGGAAGCCCAGCAGGTCGGCATCCTTGAATTTTACGCCAGCCCGTTCGTCCCGGTCATCGAGGACCACTTCGACACCCGCCCTGCCGAGCTCCTCGTACAGCTGCTCGGCCACCTGCCGCTGCTGCTCATCCTCGTACATGACCGGCACGATGATCACATGGTACGGCGCCACGCTGACGGGCCAAATGATGCCATGCTCGTCGTGGTGCTGTTCGATGATGGCCGCCATGGTGCGGCTCACCCCGATCCCGTAGCACCCCATGACGATGGGCCGCGACTGGCCCTGCTCGTCCAGGTACGTAGCCCCAAGCGCCTCCGAGTACTTGGTGCCCAGCTTGAAGATTTGCCCGACCTCGATCCCCCGGGCGGACGCCAAGACGCCGCCGCAGCGGGGCCACGGCTCGCCGGCCGTCACCGTGCGGATGTCGGCCACCACGTCCGCCTGCCAGTCCCGCCCAGGCTGCACGTGCCGCAGATGGGTGTCGGCCGCGTTGGCGCCCGCGACCGCGTCCGCGACCGCCAGCGCCCACGGGTCGGCCACGATCCGCACACCTTTGAGGCCCACTGGCCCGGCAAAACCGACCGGGGCTCCCGTCACCCGCTCGACCACCGCGGCCGCAGACATCGCCAGCGTCGTCGCGCCCAGCACGCGCTTGAGCTTGACCTCGTTGAGCTCGTGATCGCCCCGCACCACGGCCGCGACGGGCTGGCCGTCGGCTTCGTAGATCAGGGTCTTGATGACCCGGTCGGCGCTCACGCCCAGGAACCTGGTCAGCTCCTCGAGGGTGCGCGCGTTGGGGGTCGCCACGGGCTCGCAGGCCGGCACCGGGCCGGCAACTGGCGCGGGCGGCGGGGCTACCGCTTCGGCCTTCTCGGTGTTGGCCGCGTAATCGCAACTGGTGCAATATACAACGGCCGCCTCGCCCGCGTCCGCCAGCACCATGAACTCATGGGTTACGTCGCCGCCGATGGCGCCCGAGTCCGCTTCCACCGCCCTGGTCGTCAGCCCCACCCGGCGGAAGACGCGGCTGTACGCGTCGTACATCTTCCAGTAGCTCTCGTTCAGGCCGGCTTCGTCCCGGTCGAAGGAGTACAGGTCTTTCATGATGAACTCGCGGCCCCGTATCACGCCAAACCGAGGCCGGATCTCGTCGCGATACTTGTTTGCGATCTGGTACAGCAAAAGCGGCAGCTGCCGATAGGAGCGCACCTCGGCCCGGGCCAGCGCGGTGATCAGCTCCTCATGGGTCGGGCCCAGGCAAAACTCCCGTCCGTGGCGGTCTTTCA
>DATCLD010000008.1:0-5562 GCA_036564115.1 Limnochordales bacterium | reverse complement strand
TCATCGCCGCGGAGCCGTATCCCCTGTACAACCGCGTCGCCCTGCCCAAGTTTCTCAAGCAGCAAACGCCCATCAACAAGGTGATGCTCCGGGACGTGCAGTGGCACAAGGAGCTCGGCATCGAGCTCCACCTGGAAACCCTGGCGGTCAAGGTCGACGTCGAGACACGCACCGTGGTGACCGACAAGGGACAAGAATTCGTCTACGACAAGCTGCTGGTGGCTACCGGCGGCCGTCCCAACCGGCTGGGCGTGCCCGGCGGGGACAGCTACGGTGTGTACAACTTCCAAACCCTCGATGAAGCGAAGGCCATCGCGGAGCGGGTCGCGGAGGCCCGCAGCGCCGTGGCCGTCGGCGGCAGCTACATCGCCTACGAGCTGGCTGACGCCTTCAGCCACCGGGGGCTGGAGACCACCTGGCTCATTCGCGGCCCCCGCTTCTTGCACCGGGTGCTGGATGAGGAAGGCGGGCAACTGGTGGACATGCTGGCCCGGGAAGCCGGCGTCAACGCGCTCTACGGCGAAGAAGTCGCGGAAGTGGTCGCGCAAAACGGCGTCGTGACCAAGGTGATCACCAAGAGCGGCCGCACGATCGAGGCGGATCTGGTGGGCGTCGGCATCGGCCAGACCCTCAACACCGAGGTGCTCGCGGGCACCGGCGTGCAGGTGCGCAAAGGCATCGTCACCGACGCGTCGATGCGCACCAACGTCCCGGACATTTTTGCCGCCGGCGATGTGTGCGAGTTTTACGACGTCACGGTGGACGCCTACAACTTGCTGGGTACGTGGGCCAACGCATCATCCCACGGCAAGATCGCGGCCGCCGGTATGCTGGGCTCCCCGGAGACGCATGTAGACGTCCCTGCGTACAGCAGCACCCTGTTCAGCTCCACCTTGAGCGTCGTCGGCCTGACGTCCGAGAGCCGGCCGGACCTCGAAGCGGTCAGCCGGGTGGACTGGGAGACCAAGTCGTACCGCCGCCTGTTCTTCCTCGGCAACCGCCTGGTCGGGGCCGTCTTCATCGGCGGGCGCAAAGGCAAGCGACAGCTCACCGACATGATCCGGGAGCGTACACCTATAGACGGACCGCGGGAGAAGCTCTTGGAGATGTAAGAACCGGCTGCCCGCAGCCCCCTGGCGCTGCGGGCAGCCGTCCCGGGTCAGGCCGCGGAAACGTCAGCGAGGCCGCTGAAGAGACGCCGCTCTGAGAGCAAGGGAGGCCGCTGCATGCGCATCTACACCCGCACGGGCGACACTGGCGAAACGGGCCTTTTTTCCGGCGCGCGGGTCCGCAAGGACGACCCGCGCGTGGAAGCCTACGGCACGGTGGATGAGCTGAACAGCTTCATCGGTCTCGTGCGGGCCGAGACGCTTGATGCGGACCTCGACCAACTCCTAGCCCAGATCCAAAACGAGCTCTTCGTCCTCGGCGCCGACCTGGCCACACCGCCCGGATCGCGCCGGGACGATCGCGCCCCTCGCATCGGCCCTGAGCACGTGCAGGCACTGGAAACCGCCATCGACCATTACGACGCCCAGTTGCCCCCCTTGCGCTCGTTCATTCTCCCCGCGGGCCCGCGCGCCGCGGCTCTATTGCACACGGCGCGGGCTATCGCCCGCCGTGCCGAACGGCGGGTGGTCACCGCCAGTCGGGAGGCGGCCGTCTCTCCTGAAGCCATTCGCTACCTCAATCGCTTGTCGGATTTGCTCTTTGTGCTGGCCCGGGCTGTGGCCCACCGGGCTGGGATTGGGGACGTGCCGTGGCACCCGCCGGGCAGCCGCCGGCCCGCCCCCTGAGTTGGGCTAGTAAAGCGGGTCAGTCAGAAGGATCGGATCACTCGATCTCGTGCCGCCACGATTCGATGGTGCCGGCGAACTTCTCGAGGGCTTCCTCGCGCTTCTTGCGGCGGTGCTCGATTTCCTCCGCAAGACGGGCCCGCTCCGCCTCGTTGAGCGTCGCGGCCACCAAGCGCTCGAGCCCTTCGGCCACTTCCGGATGAACCGTCCCAGCCGCCGCGGCCATCAGGTCCGCGGCCGCATCCACAAAGCGCTCGTGGTCGATTTTGGCCAAGGTTTCCAGGGCCGCCAGCTGCACGCTGCGCACCCTGTCGTCGACGGCAACCCGCACGAGACCCCCAGCCAAGGGCGCGGCGTCGGGCAGAAGCCGGATCATCTTCAGCGCCACTTCCCGGACCGCGCCGCTCTCCTCACGGGTGAGGTCCTTCAAAGTGGCCAGCAGCGGCTCCCGCTTGGCCGTCACCAGGATGTCCCGCACCGCGGCGCCGGCCTCGTCGGTCTCCCTAAACTCCAGCAGCCCCTCCTGCTCAAAGTCCAGGAGCGTCTGCGCCGCACGGCTGCGGGTCTTGGCATCCACCAGCACCAGGCGCACCAGGTCGCCCACGGCGGCCTTGAGCCGGCGCCGTGCCACCGCGACGATGCCGAGCTCCCGCACGCGGGCGCTGGAATCCCTCAACCAGCGCAAGAGCAGCGCGTCGGAGCAGCCCTCCGCGCCTTCCATGAGGGCGTCGTAGGCCTTGCGCTCCAACCGGTCCACCTTCTCCCCAAAGGGCCGGCGGTAAAACTGGCTCAACACTTCCAAAAGCGGGTCCCGCTTGCTTTTGCCCGCCAAGTAGATGCCGAGGCACTGGAGCAGGTAATCCCCCGACTGCAAGGCCTGGTGCACCGGCTCCTGCAACACCTGGGGCTCGTACGAGAGCACGATGCGGATGAGCTCTCCGGCGAGCCAGCCTTCCTCCGTCAAGGCGATGACGTGCATGAGTGCGGGGACGCACTCCGGATCCGCCAACTGGCTGAGGATCTCCTTGATCTGCTCCCGCGCCTCGTAGAAGCGATGGCGAATGTGCCTCTCCAGATCGGCGTAGAAGTCCTTCTCCTTGACGCGGCTCAGGATGAGGCGATAAAAGTGCACCTGCACCGGGAGCGGCTGGTCATTGAGCACCCGCAGGAAGTAGCGCGTCTTGCGGGGCAACAGCGCCAGCTGCTCCAGCTGCTGCCGCACGCCTTCGTCCATGGTGCCGTCTTCCAGCAGGAGTTCACGGAACAAGTCCTCCACCCGAATGCGGTACGTCTCGTTGTCCATCCGCGTCGCCGCGGAACGGGCCGGCCGGACCTTATCCGTGAGGAAGCCGCTGTTCAATGGTCTTCCCTCGCAATCATGTCGTCGTTGCCGAACCAGTAGTCCCGGTACTCCACCGTCAGGCGCGCTCCCAGGTGGCTCGTCGCCGCCCGCTGGGACCGCAGGACGGTGTACCCATTCACCTGGTGGAAGTCTTGCTGCAGCTCAAGGGTGCCCCAGTCGTACTCGAGGACAGCCTTTTCCACCAGCCACATACGACCGTTGACCCAAAAGGTTCCGCCCAGGGCGCCCGCCGATCCGCCACGCCGCCGGCCCGCCACCTGGTAAACGGGCTCCCCGTTTGCGTTTTTCTCCTCGCCGACTAGCTCCAGGTCGTAGTTGGTGAGCGCGTCGCCGACGTCCAGCAGCGAGGCCATGAAGCCCTCCGGCAAAAAGTCCGGAGCGCCTCGCGTCTCCACCAGGTACTCGCCGTTTTGGCGCACCACCAGCGAGTGGAACTTCCACATGAGGAAAAGGACGCGCACATGCACGTCCTGGCGAAAGCCCATCTCGGCGGGGAGCTGGCTACCGGCGCGGCTGAGATTGGCCACAATGTCCTCCACCGAGGGCGCGCCCAACACGGCCCGGGACAGTCCCAGGCACAAAAATACCACCCACGCCCCTCGTACGAGACCCCGGAGGAGCCAAGGGCGCACGCCGCTCCGGTCCCCCATCCGTGCAACCCCCAGCACACAGTTCCCACTTTTTAATTGTTCAGTTCTGCGCGGCCCGGGCTTTTCCTGCGCCGCCGTCGCCTGCCTCGGGGCCACCGACGGGCCGCAAGGCTCTTGCGGCCGCCAGCGGTCGCAGCCGGGCAGGAAGAGTCCCGTTTCAGCTGTGGATGGGCCGAATGCGCGCCGGCCGGCGCCTCATAGACGGTTGGGTGGGCGGTCGGGCGGCACCGCCGGGGTCACCTGTGTCACTTCCAGTATACCCCGAAAACCGGTAGCTATCTACACCTACGGCGAAACTTCGCCCGCTCCTCCTCTGTTACAGCCTATGCTGACCGCATGGCGAGCACGCTGCCGCGGGTGATATAATACGGGCAAGTACCGGCCAAGAGCGCCATGGCGCATGGCCGGCTCCCTTGCCTTCTCCTTGGAGGTGTCGCCTTTGGCGCCAGAGCGCGAGCGCATTCCGCCCGGGCAAACCGTCACCGACGGCTGGCCCGTCTTGCACGAAGGGCCCGTGCCCAGTTTCGATCCGGCCACGTGGACGCTGCGGGTGTTTGGCGAAGTGGAGCGCCCGCTTGTCCTTTCCTACGAGGAGTTCCGCCGCCTGCCCACCCGGCAGGTACGATGCGACATCCACTGCGTCACCCACTGGAGCAAGCTGGACAACGTCTTCGAAGGCGTGCCGTTCAGCGAAATCGCCCGCCTCGCCGGCGTGAAACCGGCAGCCCGCTACGTCATCCTGCATGCCGAAAACGACTACACGACCAACGTGCCGCTGGAGGACTGCCTGCGCGAACACTCCCTGTTGGCTTACCGGCACAACGGGGCCGATCTGACGCCGGAACACGGCTGGCCGCTGCGGGCCGTCATCCCGCACCTGTATTTCTGGAAGAGCGCCAAATGGGTGCGGGGCATCGAGTTTTCGAGCGTTGACAAGCCTGGCTATTGGGAACAGTGGGGGTACCACAACTACGGCGACCCCTGGCGCGAGCAGCGGTTCTGGTTTGACTAAGCAAGGCCCCGGTGAAGCCGGGGCCTTGCTTGTCAGCCGGTTCTTGTCAGTCGGTGCGAGCGCTGCTCACGCTACGGCTCGCCGTGGTTGTGGTCACGTTGGCTCGGGTCGTTACGCCGCCGGCTCCATCAGGTAGAGCATGAGCGCCTTCTCCGCGTGGAGGCGGTTTTCCGCCTGGTCGTAAATGATGGACCGCTCGGACTCGATGAGGTCCTCGGCGATCTCAAGTCCGGGATGGACCGGCATGTCGTGCATGATGTAAGGCTTGTGCCCGTTGAGCAAGGTCCGGTTGACCTGGTAGGGCAGCATCACCTTGAGCCTGCGCTCTTTCTCCGCCTGATAACGCGGGTCGTTGAAGTGCTCCATATCCACCCACGTGTCGGTGTAGACGAAGTCAGCCCGCCGCACGGCCGCCGGGTCGGTAGTCACCTCAAGCCTCCCCGTCGCCATCGCCTGCTGCATGAGCTCCTCGTCCCAGGAAGCCGGGTTGACCTCAGGCGTCACCAGGATGACGCGCGCCCCCACCTTGGTAGCGCCGGCGGTGAGGCAGTTGGCCACATTGTTGTGGATGCCCACATACGCAATGGTGACGCCGTCAAAGGTGCCCGTGCGCTCATAGATCGTCAACAGGTCCGCCAAGGCCTGCGTCGGGTGATACCGCTCGCAGCAGCCGTTGATCACGGGCACCGAGGCGGAGGCCGCCAGCTCCCGCACGTCGCTGTGGCGCAAGAGGCGTGCCAT
>DATCLD010000007.1:0-22045 GCA_036564115.1 Limnochordales bacterium | reverse complement strand
CAACGCCCAAACGCCCCTGCCGGACTTCTTCGCCGAGTACGCGGTCGTCCCGGAGAACCCGGTCCGCCTCGACCCGCGGCTCATCGAGGAGAACGAGCAGCGGTGGCTGCGGGAATGGGCCCGCCTCATCACCGGGCAGCGCTGACGATCGGCGTGGGCGGATGAGCCGCGGCGGGGTACGGCGCAGGCCCAGTGGTTGAGTACAAGGCGGCAATCGGATCATCCATAAAACCCGGCGCGGGCGGGGGCGCGGGAGGGCGGCGAAACCGGCGGATGGCCTTCCTCTTGCTCCTGCCCGCGGCGGCACTCCTGCTTTGCGTCTTTTACCTCCCGGTGGGCACGGCGCTCCTGGAAGGGTTTCGCGAGGCGCCCGGCAGTTCCGCCTACTCGCTGCGGCGCTTTGTGTCCCTCCTGACCGACCCCTACATCCTCCGACTCTTGCGCTTCACCGCCTGGCAGGCGTTCCTGTCGGCGGCGCTGAGCGTCGTCATCGGCCTGCCCCTGGGGTATGTCCTGGCCAACCGCTCGTTTCCGGGAAGGTCGTTGGTCGCGTCGCTGGTGATGGTGCCCTTTGTCATGCCCGCCATCACCGTGGCCTTGGGCTTCTTGATCATGTACGGCACCAACGGCTGGTTCAATCGTGTGCTCGAGTCCCTCTTCGGCTTCAAGGTGCGGGTGCTCAACACGCTGTGGGCCATCGTGCTGGCCCACGGCTTCTACAACGGCCCCCTGGTGGCCCGCATGACCCAGGGCGCCTGGGAGCGGCTCGACCCGGCCCTGGAGGAGAGCGCCCGGACCCTTGGGGCCGCACCCTTTGCCGTCTGGCGCGACGTGACGCTGCCGGCCATCGCGCCGGGGGTATTGAGCGGCACGATCCTGGCCTTCATTTACTGCTTCATGAGCTTCCCCATCGTCCTGTCCTTGGGCGGCGCCCGCTTCTCCACGCTGGAGGTGGAGATCTTCACCTCGATGCGGGTGCTTCTGGACTTCGAGACCGCGGCGGCCTTGGCGGCCATCCAGGCGGCGGTGTCGTTGGTGTTTGCCTACGTTTTCCTGCGCCTCGAGGGCCGGGCACCGGCCCTGTTTGCCTCGACCCGGGCCCGGCGGCCGCGTCCTCTGGGCGGCAAAGCAGGGGACGCTTGGATTTGGGTGCTCCTGGCGGCGCTCCTCGTCTTTTTCGGCGGGCCGATGGCCAGCATCGTCGCCGACTCGCTCCACGACCCGAGGGGCGGCGTGTCGCTCGCGGCCTATGAGCGCATCGTGACAGCGGGACACAACTTTCACCTGGGCGCGCCGCCGCTGCGCACCATCCAAAACAGCCTGCGCTTCGCCGCCATCGCGGCCGTCATCGCCCTTGTGGCCGG
Organism: Limnochordales bacterium; assembly: GCA_036564115.1. Taxonomy (GTDB): domain Bacteria; phylum Bacillota; class Limnochordia; order Limnochordales; family ZCTH02-B6; genus ZCTH02-B6. The sequence continues at coordinate 20,681 of DATCLD010000007.1, read as the reverse complement.
CACGTGCTTCGTGTACGCCACGGTGCGGTTCATCGGGCGCCGGCTGCCCTTGTTGGAAACGCTGTCGCTGGCGCCCATCGCGGTGTCGTCGGTGGCGCTGGCGTACGGTCTTTCCGTCGCGTTCCGGGGCCCGCTGTCTTTGGTGCCCCAGGATTTGCGCATCCCCCTCGTTCACGGGGTACTCGCGTTTCCCTTCGTCGTGCGGGCGTTCCGGCCGGTGCTGGAGGGCGTGGATGCGCGGCTCATCGAAGCGGCGCGCACCTTGGGCGCCGGGCGCTGGCGGGCGTTTGTCGACGTGGAGCTGCCGATGGCGGTGACAGGTCTTTTGGTGGCCTTTGCTTTGTGTTTCGGCTTAAGCGTCAGCGAAACCACGGCCACTCTGATGCTGGCCCGGCCCGAGCAGGTGACGATGCCCGTCAGCGTCTACCGTTTCCTGGCGGCGCGCGATTTTCCCAGCGCGTCGGCTATGGCCGTGCTCCTGATGGCCGTGACGGGCGGCGTCTTCTTGCTGGGGGAACTGCTGGCCGCCTTGCTCCGGCGCCAACGAGGAGGAAGAGCAGTTGCCCGGAATGCCTGAAGCCGGAAGGCCGCACGGCCTGAGACCTGCGGGCCGCCTGGGGCTGGAAGTGCGACAGCTTGCCAAGCGGTTTGGCCCCGTCACGGCGGTGGACGGCGTCAGCCTCACGGTGGCCGAAGGGGAGCTCTTGGCCGTCGTGGGCCCTTCGGGCTGCGGCAAGACGACGCTGCTGCGGCTCATTGCCGGGTTGGAGCAACCCGACGCGGGGCGCATCATCATCCAGGGTCAGGACGTCACGGCGTTGCCTCCGGAGCGGCGGGACGTGGGGTTTGTCTTCCAGCAGTACGCCCTGTTTCCCAACATGACCGTGGCCGGCAATGTGGAATACGGCCTGAAGCGCAAGGGAATCCCGCGGCCTGAGCGGGACCGGCGGGTGCACGAGATGCTGGCCATGGTGGGCTTGGGCGATCTGGCCCACCGGCGGCCGGATCAATTGAGCGCGGGGCAGCAGCAGCGGGTGGCCCTGGCGCGGGCCCTGGCGCCCCGGCCCAAGACGCTCCTCTTGGATGAGCCGTTGTCGGCGCTGGACGCCGCCATCCGCATCCGCCTCCGGGAGGAGCTGCGGGAAACCCAGCGGCGGCTTGGCATCACCACCATTCTCGTCACCCACGACCAGGAGGAAGCCCTGGCCATCGCCGACCGGGTGGCGGTCATGAACGAGGGCCGGCTAGAGCAGGTGGGCACGCCGTGGGAGCTTTACGACCGGCCCCAGACCCGGTTTGTGGCCGGCTTTATCGGCCGGGGCAACTTCCTGTCCGGGCGGGTGGCGGGTGACGCCATCGACTTCGGCCCCTTGGGCCGGGTACCCAAAGCCGCCGTGCCCGGCGGTGCGGGCCTCACTGACGGGCCGATCACGGCCCTCGTCCGGCCCGAGGCCGTGATGCTGCAGTTGGACGGCGGTCCCGAGCACGCCCCTGCCGCTTTGGCTTGCGGCCTCGGCCCGGCCCCCAGGCGAGACGCGCGCGGTGAACCGCTGGCAGGCCTCACCGCCTCGGCCGTCATCGTTGATGTGATCTTTGGCGGCGAGCGCTCCCTGGTCAAGCTGTCCGTCGACGGGAGCCCTTGGATCGCGGCGGCGTTCGGCGCCGCGGCCCAAGAGGCCCTGCGCCATGTGGGGCGCACCGTTACCCTGTGGGTGCCGTTCGAGGCCGTGCGCGTCCTGCCGCCGGCGTGACGCCCGCGCCCGGCTTGCTCCCGAGGCGAAGGCGCCCGCCCCGCTCAAATCCCGGCGAAATAGCCGACCAGGCGCATGTTGACCTGCTCCTCGCTTAACCCGGGGAGCAGGTCTTTTTCCATCACCAGGTCGTAGAGCCTCTCCATGGGCTCCCGCTTGTCTTCCCCGCGCTGCCGCTTGTCGTTTAGCATCGCCCACGTGGCCAGCACGTAGTTGCGGCCGTTGCGGCCGGGGGACTCGAGTACCTCGTCAAAGAACGCCCGCAGCTTCGCCACATCCTCCACAAACCCGGGCCCGAAGCGATTGACCGCGTTGTCCGACAGCAGCGCGATCTCCGCCTCGTACATGGGCCGCTGGGTCGCGGGGTCTTTGCCGATCCACGGCGTTTCCAAGATGATGGGCTTGTCCTTGGCCACCTCGTGGTGCACGATGCGGTAGATGGCGTCGAAGCCGATATACCCAGAGCCGATGGGCGCGTGCCGGTCCTTGCGGGCGCCGCGGGGGTTTTTGCTGTCGTTGATGTGGATGACCGCGAGGCGGTCGAGCCCGATGATGCGGTCGAACTCCTCCATCACGTCGTCGAAACGGTCGATGATGTCGTAGCCTGCGTCGTGGGCGTGGCAGGTGTCAAAGCACACCCGCAGCCGGTCGCTGTGGGCGGACCGGGAGATGATTTCCGCGAGCTCCTCGAAGGTGCGGCCGATCTCGGTTCCCTTGCCCGCCATGGTTTCCAGGGCGATGTGGACGTTGCCGTCGACGGAAAGCACCTCGTTCAGCCCTTCCACAATGCGCCCGATCCCGTATTCCAGGTCCTTCTCCACGTACGCCCCGGGGTGCAGGACGATGGTTTCCACGCCCATATAGGCCGTCCGCTCGATCTCCTGCTGCAGGAACTCCACCGCCAGCCGGAACGTGTCGCGCTTGGGCGACGCCAGGTTGATGATGTAGGGCGCGTGGACGACGATTTCCTCGATGCCGTGCTCCTTCATGAGGGCGAGGCCCTCGGGGACGTACTGCTCCTCCATGGGCTTGCGGCGGGTGTTTTGGGGCGCGCCGGTGTAGACCATGAACGTGGTCGCGCCGTAGCTGATGGCCTCCTGCGCCGCATTGAGCAGGCCCTTGTCGGAGAAGGACACATGGGAACCGATCTTCATGCGCATGCACCTCACGGATTGTGTTCGCCCCGCCGCCGCGATGGCCTGCCGGGTCAACGCGCGGAAACCGGCCCCAGCTCAAACCGGCCGTCAATGGGGATCCCGTTCAAGACGGCCAGCTCCCGCACATTGAGCAAGTGCAGCACGGGCACGCCCCGCTGGCTCATGACGTGCAGCATGCCGGGCACGCCGCCGGGGCACGGCCGGGCCTCGCGCGTCAGGCCGGCGGGCCAGCGCTCGGAGTCGGGGCAGCTGCCGAGGCTGGCGTGACTGCCGCCGACGTTGATGAACAAGGCCGGCGGCCGCCCGCCGCTCTCCGCTTCCAGGACCTGGAGCCGCAAGGCCACCGCCTGCTCAAGGCTCTCAGGCTCAAGAAAACGCAGGCCGCTGGCTCGCGCCGCCTCCCGGAGCGCGTCCACGCCCTCCTCAAAGAGCAGGCCGATGCCCCGGTCTTCGTCCCCCCCGAGGGTCACAGCGACGGAGCCCGAACTGACGATGCCCTGTTGCCGGAGGACCGCCTCCATGGCGGCCCAGGTGAAACCCGGCAGGTTGGCACCCCACGTGGATGCCCCCAGGGACGAGACGGCCAGGAGCCGCACGCCCATGGCTTCCGCGGCGGCCAGCACCGCCAGGTTGAGCCCGGGAAACGAGCCGGAGAAGGCGGCCCAGACCGTGTCGCCGGGCTCGACCCCTACCTCCCGCATCCAGCGGACGACGACGCCGGCCCACGCCGGGTGCGTGGCGGTGCGCTTGGCTTCCAGGTTGCCCAGGGTGGTGGTGATGATGCTCCATTCCACGCCAATGAGCCCTGTGCCGTTCGGGTCGGTGCGCCGGTCGATGGGAAACCCCGCGGCGTCCCGGGCAGCGGCGATGGCCCGCATGCCGCGCAGCATGATCTCCTGCGCGGCTTCCTCGGCGGTCATGGCGCGCCCGCCGTCCCAGCCCGCCGGCTGGCCCCACCACGCGTAAGCCCCGACGGCAACAACCGCCACGGCCGCGAGCACAGCCGCCGGCACCCGCCAGCGCCCCCGCGTTGGCCGGTACGGCTGGGGTGGCCGCGCTCGGCGCCGGGGCGCAGATCCATTTGGCGGCCCGGACAAGCGAGGCGGCCTAGACACCGCCCAACACCCCGGACCTGAGCAAGAGCGTCGCCGCCAATCTCACGATGACGGCGCAAAGGAGGGCGATAGCCATCGTTGAGACCACGCCCTGCTCGTGCATCTCGTTGGCCAAAAGCCCCGGCACGATGAAGCCGATGACCCGCAGCTCCCCGCCCGCCGGGCCGAACCATGGCCCAATCCACACCAGCGCCTCAGCGAGCATGAAGTTAATGAGGAACCCGGCAAGGATCATGGCGGCATACTTCCGCCGGCCGTAGAGGATGATGTAACGGGACAGGAGCCGCACCGCGGCTAGCGTCACCACCGCCGCAGTGAAGGTGGCGGCGATACGGCCCGGCCGGTCCAAAAAGAGGGCCAAGTACCCTGGGACAACCATGCCGCCTGCGGTGAGACCCAGCAACTCATAGCTCAATAGGTTGAGGGCGATGCCCAACCCGACGGCAAACTCGATCACGACGTCTCCTCCCCGGCCGGCAGGCGCTGCCCGCTCAACGCCGCCCCTGTCCCGGCCTCGCCAGCGCCAGCCTCTCCCGCCTCGTCCGGCGAGCCGCCCGCCACTGGTTCAAAAGCCTCCATCCCCCGGGCATTGCCGCATCCGATCACGACAACGGGCCCCGGCAGGTCGGCCACCGCCTCGGCCACCTCGCGCTCCTTTGGGGGGAACGGCAGCCGCCGGATGCGGTCCTGCGGGACGCCCGCACGCAGCAGTTCCCGCTCGGCGCCCGGGTCCCCCGTCACCAGCACCCGGGGAAGCGGATCCCAACCGGCGATGAGGCCGGCAAAGACCCTGGTGCGCAGCGGCCGGTCGGCGCGATGGTTGAGCAAGGGTACCCGCAGCCCAGGCGGCATGTGGGGCCCCGCGAGGAACGCTCGAAAAGAGTCCGGGTCGTTGTTGGACCAAAGGTGCAGCCAGACCGCGCCGGACGCCGGCGCAGGCAGCGGCCTCACCTGCGGGACGAGGCCGGGCAGCCGGGCCGCGGCCTCCTCCACCCGGCTTGCGGGGAAACCGGCCAGCTTGGCTACCTCGACGGCGATGGCCCGGTGTTCGGCGGCCGGATCGCCCGGCTCGCCCGCCTGCGCCACGACCACCTGCGTGTTGAGGGGCGCCGCCAGCTCCGCGAACAGCGGTGCGAAGCGCCGATCGGCCGTCACCAGCCAGCCGTCCCGGGGGATGGTGTTGGCCAGGGAGCGGGCGATTTCGTCCAGGCTCCGGCCCATGTCCTCCAGGTGGTCGGTGCGCACGTTGGTGATGACGCCGATGTGGGAGCGGATCAAGCGGTGCTCACACACCCACTGGAGCACGGGATCGACGGCCATGCACTCGACGACGGCCGCCTGCGCCCCCAAGCCGGCCGCCACCTGCAGAAACCGGACCTGCTCCTGGATGCGGGCGCGCCCGCGCCGGGGCCACGCGCGTTCGACGCCATGGCTGTCGATGAAGACGGGCATCGTGCCCGTACACTTGGCCACCGTGGCCACCCCGAGGCTGCGCAGCAGGGCGGCGATGGTTTTCGTCGCCGAGGTTTTACCCCGGGTGCCGTTGACGTGCACCCTCAGCGGTATGGCCGCCAAGGCTTGCCGGTGCCGCCGGGCTTCCCACAAACCGAGGGCGGCCAGGCCGCCCGATATGCCTATGAGCCCAAGCAAAGGGCTCGCCATCTCGCCTCATCCGCTCTGTGCCGGTCTCAGTCCGACTATAGCACGGATGCAGCGGCCCGTGCCAGTTGGCCAGCTCGAGCGTTGTCGCGTGCCCGGACGTTGTCGTGTGCCCGGGCGTTGTGTGTGTCTGTTGTGTGTGCCCGGGCGTTGTGTGTGCCCGGGCGTTGTCGTGCGCCGGGGCGGACAAGGTGATGAATTGGCCACCAGCGAATATGTTGCAGGCCGGCGGCCCCTTACTCGGCCGGTACGCTGCCAGCCCCCCTAAGGGGATTGCATGTGCGGTGCGAAAGGAGTTCCTGCCTTGGCCTGGTTGGCGGTGTTGGTGGCCGGCCTGCTCGAGGTAGGCTGGGCCACGTCCATGAAGCTTTCCAACGGTTTCTCCCGCCCGGGCCCGACCGTGGCCACGCTGGTGCTAATGCTCGCCAGCTTCGGGCTGCTGAGCTTCGCTATGCGCTCCCTGCCCCTGGGCACCGCCTACACGGTCTGGACGGGCATTGGCGCCGTAGGCTCGGTGCTGGTCGGCATCCTGTTTATGAGAGAATCCAGCGACCCGGTGCGCCTCATCTGCCTCGGGCTAATCCTCGCGGGCATCATCGGTTTGCGGCTGACGTCCTCCGAGTGATCCGCCTTGGACCGGATCCTTCGCGGTCGCCTCCTGCGCACGCGGTACAATAGGGAGACGTAGCCAAGAGCAGGAATAGAAGCGACACGATGGAATGCGGCACGAAACCGAGACGCACGAAGGGGAGACGGCGGAATGACACGGCATGAACGTTCGCCGGCGGCCGCCCGGCAGGCAGCCCGCCGGCTGGTGCTTTACGCCGGGGTGTTGGACGACCCGGCAGGCCGGGCTTTCCTGCGCCTCATGGAGCTGTTGGATCCGAGCCAGGCCGGCACGACCGCCTCTGAACGGGTCTGGGAAGCGTACGCGGAGCTGTTTCGCCTCCTGGCGGCCGACGTGGAGCTGGGCACCCAGGCTCCCGTCGGCGACCCGTGGCAAAACCTGCTCCTTGAGCGGGTGCTGGCGGATGAAAACCCCTTCAGCCTTAAAGCCGCCGCGTCAGGGCTTGAGGCGATGGGCGCGTCGCTGGTGCAACAGGCCCGGGAAGACCTGCGCTGCCTCGCCGAATTGGCGGCGTGGGACGCGGAAGCCGTCGCACAGGCGGTGGAGGCGGTCACCGGCACGAAACCAGGCGGCTGGGCGGCGCTGCGGCCGCGCCCGGGTGCGACGGCCGAAGACCCCCTTGCGGCCGCCCGCCGCCGCACCAAAGAGCGCTTGGTCAAAGCGCCCGACTGGGGCGAGTGCCTGGAAGACCTGGCCGAGCACTACCGTACCCACGGCACGGGCCTTTTCGGCCGCTTCCGCGCCTTTCGCTGGGACGGGGATGAGCTCGTGCCTGTCCGCCAGCCGGATCCGGTGCGGCTTGAGGACCTGCCCGGCTACGCCCGGCAGCACCAGCAGCTTTTGGTCAACACCGAACGGTTTGTGCGGGGTCTGCCCGCCCACAATGCGCTCCTGTTTGGCCCGGCAGGCACGGGCAAGTCCTCGGCGGTCAAGGCGGTCGCCCATGCGCTGGCCGGTACCGGGCTGCGCCTGGTGGAAGTCGGCCGCGACGGCCTCAACTCCCTTCCCAAGGCGCTTGACCTTTTGGCCGCGGCCAGCAACCGCTTCATCGTCTTCATTGACGACCTCTCCTTCGAAGACCACGAAACCGAATACAAGGCGCTGAAAGCGTGCCTGGAAGGCAGTGCGGCAGGCCGGCCGGCCAACGTGCTCGTGTATGCCACGTCCAATCGCCGGCATCTCGTGCGCCAGCGCGTGGGCGAACGGCCCGGCGCCACCACCGACGAGCTCCATCCCCAGGATGCCATGGCCGAGAAGCTGTCCTTGGCCGACCGCTTCGGCCTGCGCCTCGCCTTTTATCCGCCCGACCAGCAGGCGTACCTGGATATGGTCGAAGCACTGGCCCGCCAAGCGGGGATTGCCATCGACCGGGACGAGCTGCACCGGCGCGCCCTGGCGTTTGAGCGGGAGCAAGGCGGCCGTTCGGGCCGCACCGTCCGGCGGTTCCTGGACGAGCTAAAGGCCGAGCAGGCGCTGCGGGCGGACCAGTCCCGGCGAGCAGACAAGGCGTTGCAGCCGGCGGGTTGAGCCCACCGGAAGGAAGGCGACCCGTTCTGCCGAAATTGGCCGATTGACAGACTATGGTAATTGCCGATAACAGATAACAGAAGCGGATTCTCCGCATCGGTGCGCTGGGCCAGCTGACGCCAGGCGGGCGCGGCCCCCGCGGCCGCCTCGACTGCGGGCAGCTGAGCAATCAGGTGGGAGGAAAACGATACCCATGCGCAGGCGTCCTGCGCCCGGCTTCCGGTTCCGTCGTCGCCGGCGCCCGTTCGTGCTCGTCCTGACTGCCCTGTTGGCCCTCCTGGTGGTCGGGGCAGTGGCTGTCGTCGGCACCGGCTACTGGTACTTGAGCCGGTCCGCACCGCCGCGCCAGGGTACCCTCTATCTCACCGGGCTCCAGAGCGAGGTGCGCGTCTACTGGGACGACCGCGGCATCCCCCACATCGAAGCCGCCAACCTGCAAGACCTGTTCTTTGCTCAGGGCTACATCACCGCCCAGGACCGCATGTGGCAAATGGATCTGTTCCGGCGCATGGCCGCCGGCCGCCTGGCGGAGATCGTCGGCGAGTCCATGCTGGAACAGGACCGTTTCTTCCGCACCCTGGGGTTCCAGCGGGCGGCGGAGGAAAGCCTGGCGCTGGCGACCCCCGAGGCGCGGCGCATGGTGGAGGCCTACGCGGCCGGTGTGACCGCTTATATCGAGCAGGCAAGGGAGCGAGGCGCGCTGCCCATCGAGTTTCGCCTGCTGGGCTACGTGCCCGAGCCGTGGCAACCCACCGACTCGCTGCTCATCGCCCGCCTGATGGCCTACTACCTCAGCCACAACTGGGAGGAAGAGATTTCCCGTTACATCGCCGGCGAGCGGCTCGGCTGGGACGTGCTGCATGAGTACTTGCCCGGGTACCCGGCCGACACCCCGGCCATCGTCGCGTGGCAACCGCCCCAGGCGTCTGGCCAAGGGCAGGGTGCCGGTGTGACGCCGGCTTCAGCCCAGACCCCGGCTTCCGGCCAGGGCCAGCGTGCAGGCGTGACGCCGGCTTCAGGCCAAACCCCGGCATCCGGGCAAGGGCAGGGTGCAGGCATGGCGCCGGCTTCGGGCCAAACGCCGGCGTCCGGCCAAGGGAAGAGTGCCGGCATGACGCCGGCTTCAGGCCAGGCCCCGGCGTCCGGGCAAGCTGCAGCGCAGGGCCAGCCGGCGAATAGCCCGGCCCCGGCTCCAGAGCAGGCGCCCGCGGTGACGCCCGACACCCTCCCTGCCACTTCCGCCCCGGCCGGCGATGAACCGCCCGCCGCCCCGACTGGCGATGAGCCGCCTGACGCTCCGGCCGGCAATAGCCCGCCAACTGCCCCGGCCAGCGCCGCGGCGCCCCTGGCCCGCGTGCGGCTGGAGGACCTGGAACACCTGGCCCAGTTTGCGCCGCCGCCTTTCCTCGGCAGCAACAGCTGGGCCTTGAGCGGGCGGCGAACCGCCTCCGGCGGGGCGATGTTGGCCAACGATCCGCACATGCAGTTCGTGGTCCCCGCCCTGTGGCACCAGTTGCACCTGGTGCTCGAAGGCGACTTGAACGTCATCGGCATTTCCGTCCCGGGCGTTCCGGGCGTCGTTTTTGGCCGCAACGAGCACATCGCGTGGGCCATCACATCCCTCATGGCCGACAGCCAGGACCTGTTCATCGAGCGGCCCAACCCCGACAACCCGCGGGAGTTTTTGTACAAAGGCAGATATGAGCCCGCACGGGTCCGCCAAGAGGTCATCCGCGTGGCCGGGCAGCCGGAGCCCGTCGTCATGGAGGTCCTGGAAACCCGGCACGGCGTGGTGCTGAACCCCGTCATCGACGAGGAGCCCGCCGACATGCTCGCCCTCGCGTGGACGGCCCTCGGCCCCACCCGCGAGATCAATGCACTGCTGCCCTTGATGCGGGCGCGGAACTTCGAAGAGTTCGAAAGGGCCGTCGACCTGTTTGACATGCCCGCGCTGAGCTTCCTGTACGCGGACGCCGCGGGCAACATCGGCTACAAGTCCTCCGGGCTCTTGCCCATCCGCCCGACGGGCGACGGCCTCGTGCCGCGCCCGGGCTGGACCGGCGAGTACGACTGGCTGGGGACGATCCCCAAGAACGAGATGCCCCGCAGCTACAACCCGCCCGAGGGCTTCATCGTCACCGCCAACAACCTGCCCGCCCGGGAGCCATACCCCCACTACATCGGCGACAACTTTCACCCGTGGCGTGCGCAGCGCATCCGCGAGGTCCTCGAGCAGGGCACCGGTTTCACCGTCGCGGACATGCAGGCGCTGCAGCTGGACATTGTCAACACGCACGCCCGGCGCATGATGTCCCAGCTCTTGTCCGCCCTTGAAACCGCCATCCGGGTCACCGGCGGGCCGCAAAACCTGAGTCCGGCCGAGCGGGACGCCCTCGCGATCTTGCGGGACTGGGACTTCGTTGAGGACGCCGAGAGCCCGGCACCCTTGATCTGGCACCTGTGGCAGCGGGAGCTCAAGCGCACCATCGTCGACCGGGGCCTCGGCTTTGACCTTAAGGGCGAGGGCATCGTGGACCACTTGTTTGCCGCGATGCCGCCCAGCGAACAGCAGCGGGTTGCCCTGGCCGCCTTCCGCGATGCGGTGGGCGCGGGCAGCATCCTGCAGGGCACCGATCCGAAGCTCTGGCAGTGGGGGCGCTGGCACCGTCTGACCGCCTATCATGCGGTGGGAGAGAACGTGCCGCTCTTGGGGTTCCTGTTTAACGTGGGCGACTGGGCCATGAGCGGCAGCGACAAGACGCCGCAGGCCATGGGCTTTAACGATTCCAGCGGTCGCGTGCTTTACGGAGCCGCATGGCGCACGGTGGTCGATCTTGGGACCGGCCGGGGCTGGGACATCCTGCTGCCGGGCAACTCGGGCCACCCCCTGAGCCCCCACTACCGTGACCAGGCCGAGCGTTGGCTCGCGGGCAAGCTGGCCGAGCAGCAGTGGCGCCCGGATCAGTACCGGCGGTCGCCCTTGCAGAGGCTTCTGCCGCAATAACGGCAGGATTCGCCAGGCGAACCAGCGAACTGATGGGTGGGTTCCGGACCGCGCCAAGACAGGTCGCGCGGTGGGTAGCGTGTAACCGGATTCCCATGAGGAGGATGAACGCCATGAGATTCTCCCGTTGGATGGCTTGCGGATTGCTTGCTGCGCTGCTTGTGACTTTCGCGTGGCCCGCCGCCGCGTCGGCCCAGACCGCAACGTCCGAAGAGGCGTGGGATGTGGTCTTGAGCGGTGTGGTCGTCCTGCGCGTGCGCTTTGGCATTGACGACCTGACGCCCCTGCAGCGGCAGCATCGGATCTACCAAAATCTGCGCGACGCGGTGGACAAGTTGGGCGATAAGCTTTCGCCCGATCTGGTCCGGGTGACCGAAGCGGACGGGGAAGTCTACCTGCAGCTGGGGCCCTACGTCATTACGGTCGTCGATGAGGCCCACGCCCGCTACCAGCGGAGCACTCGCCAGGGCTTGGCGGAAGTTTGGGCGGCCAACCTGCGCCGGGCTGTTGAGCGCTATATCGAGATCCACTTCAACAGCTGATCGGCGTCCACAAGCGACGGTACGGTGGAATGCCTGCACGCGCTGCGCGCGTGCAGGTATTCTTGTGCGCGGCGTCCTGGAACTGTGAGACAATAGACCCGACGGAGGTGAGGCATCATGGCTTTTCCCGCCGAGCGGACCGGCGAAGAGATATGGGTGGTGCGCGTTGAGTACCTCAACGGCAACCGCCACTATTTCGCGTTCCAGTCCGAAGAGGAAGCGCGCGAGTTCCGCAGCCGGGTGAGGGACACCGGCTTCGGGCAGATCAAGCGGGCCGTCGACTTCTCGGTGCCCATCTGCAAGCTTATCCCCAAAGAGGACGAGTGAGCCGGTCGCGCCGGGCGGCTTTCTGGTTGGGACAAGGACCGCGCAATCGGGAGCCGGTTCCTATTGCCGGGGCGCCACCCTGCGAATAGGGTAAAGCGACGGTCGAAAGCCGCCGGCGCCTCTCCTCCTCCTCGTCCGGTGCCACCGAGACGGCCTTTCGGCCGTCCTTTTTTGTGCCCGCACGGCCTCCCTCACCGCACCCGGGTGCCCGCCCTGTGCACCGTGCAACGCTCTTTCGCCCAACGTGGGCATGACCGGCCCCCGTTGGCATGCCCGCCCACCGCCCAGGACATGCTAGGACGGGAGGTGAGGGTCGTGGGAGACTTCAAGGTGGCTAGCGTCATCGAGCTAATCGGCGAGTCCACGGAGAGCTGGGAAGACGCCGTCAACCAGGCCGTGGAAGCGGCGTCCAAGACGATCCAGCACATCACCGGCGTCGAAGTGCTCAACCTGACAGCGGTCGTCCAAGACGGGCGCGTCACCCGCTACAAGGCCGATGTGCATGTGGCGTTCGGCGTCGACGACAAACTGCGCAAGATCAAAGAGCCGGCCATGGCCACCCAGACGACACCGGTCTATTGAGCCGTTTCCACCGATCGTGCGGGCCATCCCGGCGCCGGGATGGCCCTATCCACTTCCCGAGGCGCCTCCTGGTGCTGAGCCAATAGAGGGTCTTCCCCGAATTAACGCGTTTCCTAGATATTGACAGACAACTATCGCAGCCAGTATATTTTATTCCAAATCGTACTAGGCGGTCCCGGTGCATCAGCGAGGGCGGTCCGAGTCACCGGTATCAGTGAGCCCTTGCCGCCCGCACATCCAGGCTACCGCTACGGGGGTTTCCCGAGAAACCCCACCGCACCCATGACCCATGACAAGGAGGTTGGCGAGATTGGCACAGCGGAGGGTTTGGTTTCTGGTCACCGTCGTTTTGGGCACCGTGCTGGCGCTGGCGTCGACTGCCGCCTTTGCGCAGCAGAGCACCCTCGATCTGGTGCGGGCGCGCGGGCATCTGGTCTGCGGCGTCAACAACGGGCTGCCGGGGTTCGGCTACCTGGACTCCGACGGGCGCTGGAGCGGCTTTGACATCGACTACTGCCGGGCCGTGGCCGCGGCGGTACTGGGCGATCCCAATGCCGTCGAGTTCGTGCCGCTGACGGCGGCCGAGCGGTTCATCGCCCTGCAGACCGGCGAGATCGACGTGCTCATCCGCAACGCCACCTGGACCCTGGTGCGGGACACCGATCTAGGCCTCAACTTCGCCCCGGTCACCTTCTTCGACGGCCAGGGCTTCATGGTGCCCAGGGACCTGGGCGTGACGAGCCTGGAAGACTTGGCGGGGGCCAGCATCTGCGTCACATCCGGCACCACCACGGAGCTAAATCTGGCCGACGCCTTCCGGGCCCGTGGCCTGCCCTTTACGCCGGTGGTGTTTGAGGAGATCGACACCGTGTACCGTGCTTACGAGCAGGGCCGCTGCGACGCGGTGACCAGCGACAAGTCGCAGCTGGCCGGCCGGCGGGCCATCATGGCGGACCCGGAGGCCCACGTCATATTGGACGAGACAATCTCCAAGGAGCCCCTGGCGCCGGTGGTGCGCCACGGAGATGACCGGTGGTACGATGTAGTCTCCTGGGTCGTGTACGCCACCTTCTTCGCTGAGGAGAAGGGCATCACCAGCGAGAACGTGGCCACCTTCGAGTCGCCGGACCCGGACGTCCAGCGCTTCCTCGGCAAGACGGGCGGCTTGGGCGCCATGCTGGGCCTGTCCAACGACTGGGCGGTCAAGGTCATCCAGGCCGTTGGCAACTACGCGGAAATCTTTGAGCGCAACTTGGGGCCCTTGGGCCTGCCGCGCGGCTTGAACCGCCAGTGGACCGATGGCGGGCTCCTCTACGCCATGCCTTTCCGCTAATCCTGATTGGGGCCGTCGCGCCTTGTACGGGGCGGCCCCCTTTCCTCATCGTTCGGAGTGGTAGTGGTGGCTGTACGGCTATCCGGCGAAAGGCGGACCGCCCTCTGGCGCGACGCGCGGGTGCTGGCCGTCGTCGGGCAAACCGTGTTTGTGGTCGCCCTGGTGCTCCTGGCGGCACTGGCCTACGCCAACATGATGCGGGGGCTGGAGCGCCTGGGCTTACGGCTGCAGCTTGGTTTCTTGAGCCTGGAGGCGGGCTTTGGCATCTCAGAAGGCATCGCCTACAACCCCGGCGACAGCTACGGCCGGGCCTTTGTCGTGGGCGTTGTCAATACGCTGCGGGTAAGCGTGGTCGGCATCCTTCTGGCCACTGTCGTCGGGCTGTTTGTGGGCATCGGGAGATTGTCCTCCAACTGGCTCATCCGCTCCTTGAGCACCGTCTATGTGGAAGCCTTCCGCAACACCCCGCTGCTCTTGCAGCTGATCTTTTGGTACACAGGGGTCATCCTCAAGCTGCCCCCGGTACGCCAGAGCTTGTCGCTGGCGGACCGCGTCTACCTCAACCAGCGCGGGGTGTTCCTGCCACGGCCCGTCATGACGGAAACGGCCGGTCTTTGGGGGTGGGCGTTGCTGGCAAGCGCCCTCGCTGCGGCCATCGTCTACGTGTGGCGCAGGCAGGTTGCGCTGCGGGAGGATCGGCCGGCCTTCCCATTCCTGGCGGCTGCGGGGGTGTTTATCGCCGGGGCGGCCGTCACCTGGTATGCGCTGCCCTCGCCTCCTCTCGAGTGGCAAGTGCCCGTGCTGCAAGGCTTCAATTTCCGGGGCGGAATCCAGCTGTCGCCTGAGTTTGCCGCCCTTTTGGTGGGGCTTGTGCTCTACACGGGCGCGTTCATCGCCGAGGTGGTGCGGGGCGGCATCCAGTCCATTCCCAAAGGGCAGTGGGAAGCCGCGCAGTCGCTGGGCTTGCGGCCGGGCTTGACCCTCTACCTGGTCATTTTGCCCCAGGCGCTGCGGATCATCATCCCGCCCTTGACTAGCCAGTACTTGAACCTGGTCAAAAACTCAAGCCTCGCAACTGCCATCGGCTTCCCCGACATGTTCAACATCGGGGTGACCATCATGAACCAGACCGGCCAGTCGCTGCCCATGTTCGGTCTCATCATGGCCGCATACTTGTCCTTTAGCCTCGTGACGGCCCTGATCATGAACTGGTACAACCGCCGTTTCCGGCTGGTGGAACGCTGAGAGGAGGACCGGTGGGCATGGCGAGGCCCGCGCCGGCGGTGCCGCCGCCTCGCGTTCCGGGGACGGCGGGCCCAATCCAGTGGATGCGCCAAAACCTGTTTAACACGTGGTACAACAGCGTGCTGACGGTGGTGGCCGTGGCCGCCCTGGCCGCCACGCTGCCGCGGCTCGTGCGCTGGGCGTGGCACGCGGATTGGGCCGTTATCCCGGCCAATGTGACCCTCCTGCTCACGGGCACTTACCCCCGCGACCAGCTGTGGCGCCTGTGGACGGCCGTCGTAACGGTCATGGGCCTCTTTGCCCTCAGCGCGGGCACGTGGGCAGGCACCCCGCGGCGCTGGGTCGGGGGCCCGGCGGTGACCGCATTGGTCGCGGTCCTCGCGCCCCTCGGCGGGGCCGTGCGCGGGTGGCTGTTGGCCGTCTGCACCGCTGTCGCGGCCGGATATTGGCTGGGCCGCCGGCTCCATGGCCGGCACCCGGCCCCGTGGCGGCGGGTCCTGGTGGCGCTGTGGCTGGCTTCCGTGCCGTGGGTTTACCTCCTCCTGCACGGGCTGGCGGGCAGCAGCTGGCTGCCCCGGGTCGGTCCCTCCGCGTGGGGCGGCATGACGCTGACGCTGGTCCTGGCCATCGTTGGCATCGTCGCCTCGTTCCCGCTCGGCATCCTTTTGGCCCTGGGCCGGCGCAGCGCCCTTCCCGCCATCCGCTGGGTCTGCACCGCGTACATCGAATGCGTGCGGGGCGTGCCGCTCATCTCCATCCTCTTTATGGCGCAGGTGCTTTTGCCCATCTTCCTGCCCGACTACCGGATCGAGCACGTGGTGCGGGCCATGATCGGCATCACGCTGTTTTCCGCGGCGTACATGGCCGAAAACGTGCGCGGCGGCCTGCAGGGCGTGCCGCGCGGGCAGATCGAAGCCGCCCACGCGTTGGGGCTCAACGGGGTGCAGACGCTGGTGCTCATCGTCCTTCCCCAGGCGCTGCGGGCCGTGCTGCCCGCCATCGTCGGACAGTTCATCAGCCTGCTCAAGGACACGTCCCTGGTAGCCGTGGTCGGGCTCTTGGAGCTGTTGGGCATCGCCAGGAGCGTCTTGGCCAACCCCACGTGGCTCGGACGGCAGGCGGAGGTTTACCTCTTTGTCGCGATGGTGTACTTTATATTCAGCTTTTCCATGTCCAGCGCCAGCCGCCGGCTGGAGCGAGCGCTGGGCCTGGGCGAACGATAAGGAGGACGTGCCGATGAACGCCCAACCCGAACGGACGGCCCAAAACCAGTCGACGGCGGACCCGATCATCGTCTGCGAAGACGTCCACAAGTGGTACGGCAGCTACCACGCCCTGCGGGGGGTGACCACCTCCGTGCGGCGGGGCGAAAAGATCGTCATCTGCGGGCCGTCGGGCTCGGGCAAATCGACGTTTATCCGCACCATCAACCGGCTGGAGGAACACCACCGGGGACGCATCGTCGTGGACGGCATCGAGCTGTCCAGCGACGTGCGCAACATCGAAGCGATCCGCCGGGAGGTGGGGATGGTCTTCCAGCAGTTCAACCTGTTCCCCCACCTGACGGTGCTGGACAACATCACCCTCGGTCCGATTTGGGTGCGCAAGATGAAGCGCAAGGACGCGGAGGAGCTCGCCATGCAGCTCTTGGAGCGGGTCGGGATCCCTGACCAGGCCCGCAAGTACCCCGGGCAGCTGTCCGGCGGTCAGCAGCAGCGGGTGGCCATCGCGCGCGCCCTGGCCATGCAGCCCAAGATTATGCTGTTTGACGAGCCGACCAGCGCCCTGGACCCGGAGATGATCAAGGAAGTTCTGGACGTCATGCGGGAGCTGGCTCACTCGGGCATGACCATGCTGGTGGTCACCCACGAGATGGGGTTCGCCCGGGAGGTTGCGGACCGGATCTTGTTCTTCGACCAGGGCAACATCGTGGAGGAAGCCGACCCGGAAACCTTCTTCACCAACCCGCGGCACGAGCGGTCGCGGCTGTTCCTCTCGCAAATCCTGCACCACTAACTCTCGCAAAAAACGGCGCCCCGCGCGGGGCGCCGTTGAATTCGGCTCCTTCTTCGGCTCACCATTGCCGCCATGCCACGCCGTCGTGCGAAAGCCACGCGGCGTTTCCGGATATCAACGCAGCGTCTCGAGAAAACCGATCAAGGCGCCGTTGAAGGCGTCGGGCGTTTCCAGATTGGGCAAGTGGCCCGCGCCCGGGATGACCGCGAGCCGGCTGCCCTTGATCCCGGTGTGCATCGCTTCGGCCAGCGCCGGTGGGGTGATGACGTCCTCCTCGCCCACAACGATCAGGGTGGGCACATCGATCTTGGCCAGCACCGGCCGGCTGTCGGGCCGCTCGGCCAGCCCCCGCAGCGCCGCCGCAACCCCTTCGGGCCGCGCCGCGGCCATGATCTCCCGCACCTCGGCCACCACCTCGGGGCGCCGGGCGCGGGTCGTCTCGCCCACCAGGCGCGGCAGCATAGCCTCCACCACAACGCCCACGCCTTCCTGCTCCACCCGCCGGGCCTGATCGTAGCGGCTGGCCCGCCCTTCCTCCGTATCAGGCTCCGCCCGCGTATCGGCCAGCACCAGGGCCCGCAGCCGGTGCGGGTGCCGCCGCACGCAGGCAAAGGCCACATAGCCGCCCATCGACAGCCCCGCGAGCACTACGGGCTCCTGGATGCCCAGGTGGTCCAACAGCGCCGCGACGTCGTCAGCACACAGGTCCATCGTGAACGGCTCGTTGCCGGCCTCCGACCCGCCAAAGCCCCGTAAGTCTACGGCCACCGCCCGCCAGCCCGCTTCGGCTACGGCCGCGACCTGCCGGCGCCACATGGCCTTGTTGAGCGGAAACGCGTGCACCAACACGACCGGCGGGCCCTGCCCTACGTCGTCGTAGGCCAGGCGCACGCCGCGCACCGTCGCTTCCATCGAGGATTCACCTCCCGGCCGTCCTGCGTCCACATTTTTACCCGGGCGGCGCAGGATCCTGCCCAAAAGGCCTGCGGCACGACGTGGGGGCGGCGCTGTCCCCCCGGACGGCGACCGCACCCGTGAGGGTTATTGAGGAGAGCCGCCCACGACCGGGGCCAAGCCCGGCTCGGGCAGGGCGATGCCGCTGTAGGCGACAGCTGCGTGCTCGGCCACGTCGAGGCCGGCCAGCTCGACCTGCTTGGAAACCCGCAAGGGCATGAGCCGGCCAATGACAGCCAGCGCCGCCACAGCCACCAGGGCGGTCCACAGGAAGGCGACGCCGATGCCCAGTAGCTGCACGCCCAGGAGCTGCCACCCGCCGCCGTAGAATAGCCCGCCCTCCGGGGCAAAGAGCCCCACGGCGATGGTGCCCAACACACCACAGGCTCCGTGCACCGAGATGGCGCCCACGGGATCGTCCACCTTCAGCACCCGCTCGATGAACGTGGCCGCGGCCGCCATCACGAGCCCGGACGCCACGCCCACCAGCAGCGCCGCCCAGATGGTCAGCACGTTGGCGCCGGCCGTCACGCCCACTAGGCCCGCCAGGATGCCGTTTAAGGTCATGCCGGCGTCGGCCTTGCCCGTGCGCAGCTGCGTCAGCACCATGGCCGACAGGCCTCCGGCCGCGCCGCCCATCATGGTCGCCGCGATGATGTCCGCCAGGGCCGCGGTCGTGCCGTCAATCGTGCTGCCGCCGTTAAAGCCGAACCACCCGAACCACAGGAGCAGCACGCCGATGGTGGCCAAGGGCATGCTGTGGCCGGGCATCGAGACGACCTGGCCCTGCGGCCCGTACTTGCCCAGCCGCGGGCCCAGCATGCGGGCGAAGGTCAAGGCGCCCCACGCGCCGACCGAGTGCACCACGGTAGAGCCCGCGAAGTCCATGAAGCCCAGCTCCGCCAACCACCCGCCGCCCCACACCCAGTGGCCGATGATCGGGTAGATGAGGGCGGTCATCACCACAGCAAAGGCCAAATATGCCCGGAAGTTGACGCGCTCAGCCACCGCCCCGGACACGATCGTGGCGCAGGTGGCCGCGAACATGGCCTGGAACACCCAGAAGGCCATCACGGGGACGCCGGCGTCAAACCGGTCCGCGTTGTTCAGGGCGAAATACGACCAGCCCGCAAAGCCTCCTTGGCTTTCGCCGAACATGAGCGCGAAGCCAACCAAGTAGTAGGTGACGACCCCGATGAGCACCGTCAAGACGTTTTTCATGAGGATGTTCACCGTGTTCTTGGCGCGGGTGAAGCCGCTCTCCACCATGGCGAACCCCAGGTGCATCAGAAACACCATGAAGGCCGCCAAGAGCACCCACACCGTGCTGATGACCACATCGTACTGACCTGCCATCGTTCCTTGCCCCCCTGACAGGGTCTGCCATTTCCTGGCAACGACCCGAATACTTGGTGCATAATCTACCACCCGATGGATTGACCGTCAACGGGAGGCCTGATAAGTATACACCATTACGGATAGTTCTTGTCCCCTCCGCGCTCTGGCCGCCCTGCCGGTGCAAACCCGCCATGCAAACCCGACATTTTCCCATTCCAGCACCCGTCGTCGGACAATTGTGACCCAAGTCACACTTGCGCGTGCCCCCGGTCATCGCACCCAACGAACGTGTACCCTACGATGAAACCGCTAGGTCCTCAGGCTTGGACAGGGTGGCCCATGCGGCTTTCCCGCGTGGGGGTTGGCCTGCAACCTTGGTTCAACGTAACCTGTGCCGCAAGTGCAAAGGAGGAATGTTTATGCAGGGAAAAGCCAAGCGGCTCGGGTTGCTGCTGGCGGCTGTGACGCTCGCGGCTCTTGTCCTCGGACTTGTGCTGGGCGCGCCACCCCCGGCCACGGTGGGCGTGAACAGCCCAGCCGCATCCGGGACCGCTTCAAATGCCGCTGCGGCCGCGGCCAATGGCGCGACCGTCGTCGTTGAGCTCCAGAACATGCAGTTTAACCCGAAGGAAGTGCGGGTGGCGCCGGGAACAACTGTTGTCTTTGTCAACCGGGACCCGGTGAACCACAACGTGGTCAACGCCACGCCTGCGACGCTGGGGAAGCAGCCGGAGCGCTTCCGCTCCCCTGAGCTGCTCCCGGGCAAGGAGTTTCGGTTCACCTTCAACGAAGAAGGCGTCTTCGACGTCCTCTGCGACGTCGGCGGCCACTACCTGGCGGGCATGACGGCCCGGATCGTGGTGACTAAGGACGCGGCGGCCGGCTCGTCCAGCGCAGCGGGATCGGCCGGCGGGGCCTCCGCGGTGCCGGCCGCGGTGCGCGTTGCCAAGGACCCGGCGGATATCCCGCCCCCGGTCAAGCGGACCAGTCCCCAGACCGTGGTCGTGGAGCTGGAAGCCAAGGAACTGGTGGGGCAGTTGGCCGACGGCGTGACGTACACGTACTGGACCTTCGACGGCACCGTCCCGGGCCCCATGATCCGGGTGCGGCAGGGCGACACGGTGGAGATCCGCCTGCGCAACCATCCTGACAGCACCCAGGTGCACTCCATCGACCTGCACGCGGTCAACGGCCCCGGCGGCGGCGCCAAGGCGACGCAGGTGGCGCCCGGCGAAGAGAAAGCCTTCCGGTTTCTCGCGATGAACCCGGGCGTGTATGTGTACCACTGCGCGACGCCTTACGTGCCGCTGCACGTGAGCAACGGCATGTACGGCCTCATCGTGGTGGAGCCGCCGGAGGGGCTCGCGCCGGTGGACCGGGAGTTTTACATCATGCAGGGCGACCTGTACACCGACCTGCGCCCGGGCGAAACCGGCCACGCGCAGCACGATCCGGAGGCCATGTGGCGGGAGCAGCCCAACTTCGTGGTGTTTAACGGGCAGT
>DATCLD010000006.1:0-10611 GCA_036564115.1 Limnochordales bacterium | reverse complement strand
GTCGACAAAGAGGCGCCACTCGCCTTCCGACGTGTCGACCTCTATCCGCTGCAGCCGGACGCTGGCCGGCCCGCGCCCCGCCGCGGCCAAGTTGGCCGCGATGGCCTCCTCCAGCGGCGCCGCGTGCCCTGGCTCGATGATACAGATGCCCATGGGTTCACCTCAGGCAAGAACTAGCGAACGGACTTGAGGATTTCCCAGTACATGCGCATGCGGGCGCGGAAGCCGCGCCAAAGGCCCGCCTTCTCTTCCTTCATTACCTGGGCGAGGCCGGGCAGGGGCACCTTGACGACCCGCAGCCCGTGTTTCTCCGCGTAGCGGGATAAGGCTACCTCGACGCCAAAGCCGGACTGCTCCAGCTCCGGGATGTCCTCCAGCACCTCTCGCCGCACGGCGCGCTGCCCGGACAAAAAGGGCGCCAGCCGCTGCGCCAGGTCCGTCGCCAGGCGCCCGTGGTCAAACACGCCGAGGGTCATGTCGGCCGTGCCGCTCGTCACCGGTTCCACGAGATCCCGGATATGCGTCTGGCGCAGGCCGATCAGATCCGCGTCCAGAAAAAGGATGATCGGTGCCTCCGTGCTTCGGACGCCGGCCATCATGGCGCCGCCCTTGCCCACGTTCCGGGGCAACTCAACAACCTTGACCTGGAAGCGGCGCGCAACCGCAGCGGTGTCATCCTCGCAGCCATCGCAGACGACGACCACCTCGTCGACGACGGGACTGCGCACCACGGGGCGCAGCACCCGGGCGATGTTGGCGGCCTCATTGTAGGCGGGAATGACAGCGGCTACCTTCACGGCGCCCTCACTCCCCCGATCGCCTCGCTCATGACCGTGGTCGCGCCTCACGCCTGCGGCATATTCGCTTCGATCCACGCTCGAACCCGGGCCACAGTTTCGCTGATGGGCACCCGTTCCTCCATCCGCCCGTCGCGGCTTTTGAGCTCGACTTGGCCTTCCTTGAGCGACTTGGGGCCGATGGTAATGCGCAGTGGGAATCCCATTAGGTCGGCATCCTTGAATTTCACGCCAGCCCGTTCGTCCCGGTCGTCGAGGACCACTTCGACACCCGCCTTGTCGAGCTCCTCGTACAGCTGCTCGGCCACTTGCCGCTGCTGCTCGTCCTCGTACATGACTGGAACGATGATCACGTGGTACGGCGCCACGCTGACGGGCCAAATGATACCATGCTCGTCGTGGTGCTGCTCGATGATGGCCGCCATGGTGCGGCTCACCCCGATCCCGTAGCACCCCATCACGATGGGCCGCGCCTGGCCCTGCTCGTCCAGGTACGTCGCCCCCAGCGCCTCCGAGTACTTGGTGCCCAGCTTGAAGATTTGCCCGACCTCGATCCCCCGGGCGGACGCCAAGACGCCGCCGCAGCGGGGACACGGCTCCCCGGCCGTCACCGTGCGGATGTCGGCCACCACGTCCGCCTGCCAGTCCCGACCAGGCTGCACGTGCCGCAGGTGGGTGTCGGCCGCGTTGGCGCCTGCGACCGCGTCCGCCACCGCCAGCGCCCACGGGTCGGCCACGATCCGCACACCTTTGAGGCCCACCGGCCCGGCAAAACCGACCGGAGCTCCCGTCACCCGCTCGACGACCGCGGCCCCAGCCATCGCCAGCGTCGTCGCGCCCAGCACGCGCTTGAGCTTGACCTCGTTGAGCTCGTGATCGCCCCGCACCACGGCGGCGACGGGTTGGCCATCGGCTTCGTAGATCAAGGTCTTTACGACCCGGTCGGCGCTCACGCCCAGGAACCTGGTCAGCTCCTCGAGGGTGCGCACGTTGGGGGTAGCCACGGGCTCGCAGGCTGACACCGGGCCGGCAGGCGGCGCGGGCGGCGGGGCTACCGCTTCGGCCTTCTCGGTGTTGGCCGCGTAGTCGCAACTGGTGCAATACACGACGGTCGCCTCGCCCGCTTCCGCCAGCACCATGAACTCATGGGTTACGTCGCCGCCGATGGCGCCCGAGTCCGCTTCCACCGCCCGGGTTTCAAGCCCCACCCGGCGGAAGATGCGGGTGTACGCATCGTACATCTTCCAGTAGCTCTCGTCCAGGCCGGCCTCGTCCCGGTCGAAGGAGTACAGGTCTTTCATGATGAACTCCCGGCCCCGTATGACGCCAAACCGAGGCCGGATCTCGTCGCGATACTTGTTTGCGATCTGGTACAGCAAAAGCGGCAACTGCCGGTAGGAGCGCACCTCGGCCCGGACCAGCGCGGTAATCAGCTCCTCGTGGGTCGGGCCCAGGCAAAACTCCCGCCCATGGCGGTCTTTCAGGCGAAACATCTCTTCGCCGTACTCGTCCCAGCGGCCCGTCTCCCGCCACAGCTCAGCGGGCTGGACGATGGACATGAGCAGCTCCTGGCCGCCCTTGGCGTCCATTTCCTCACGGATGATCTCCATGATCTTGCGCAGGACCCGCCACCCCAACGGCAGGTAGGTGTACATGCCGGCCGCGGTCTTGCGCATCATGCCGGCCCGCAACAGCAGCTGATGGCTGACGATTTCCGCCTCTCCAGGGGTTTCCCGCAAGGTAGGCGCCAGAAGCTGCGACATCCGCATGGGAAGTCCTCCTTGTTTCCCAACCGCAAGGATCAAACGTGCAATGGAGCGTCGCGCCCGGCGAGGCTCAGCCAAACAGGCGCGTCAGGTCCAGGTAAAAGACGAAGGCCATCAGAGCCAGAAGCAGCGTTAGGCCCACAAACTGCGCCATACCCTGGTGCTCCGGCGCCAACGGGCGTCCCCGGACCGCCTCGATCAGCAAGAATAAGAGCCACCCGCCGTCCAGCACCGGGATGGGCAGGAGATTCACCAGGGCCAGGTTCACGTTGAGAACCGCGGCGAATAGGAGCAGGTAGCCAATCCCGGAGCGAGCCGACTCGCCAAGGCCCACGACGATGCCGATGGGGCCGGTCACGCTGTCCCGCACTTGCTCGGCGGAGGTCTGGCCCGTCACGATGCCTCCGATCCAGCGCACGAGTGACACGGTCCACTCCAGCGTATCCCGGGCGGCACGGGCGATGGATTCGCCCAAGGGCAGCCGCTCCTTTCCGGCAGTGCCCCCGCCCATGACGGTCACGCCGATGAGAACGCGCCCCGTGGCGGGGTCCCGCGTCGTCCTGACAGAGAGGTCGAGTCGCGCTCCCTCGCGCTCCAACGTCACGGTGACGACCTGGTCGGGGTATTGCTGCAAGGTACCGCTGAGCTCGGCCAAGTTGGTCACTCGCTGGCCTTCCACGGCCACAATCCGGTCCCCGGGCAATATGCCGGCCATTTCGGCAGGGCTGCCGGGCAGCACGTCGGCTACGGCAAACGGAACGCTGATGGCCGCGTAAAAGACCACGAGAAGGAGAAACGCGAGCAGGAAGTTGGCCACTGGCCCCGCGGCGATGATGGCCATCCGCTGCCACAAGGGCTTGCGCTGGAAGCTGCGCTCGTCATCGGGGGCAATTTCTTCCTCCGGCTCGACGGCCGGGTCCATCCCAGCCAGCTTGACAAACCCGCCCAGCGGGAAGATGCGGATGGAGTAGCGGGTTTCGCCCCGCTTCCACTGCACCAGGGCCCGTCCGAAACCGATGGCGAACTCGTGCACCTTGACGCCCGCCCGGCGGGCGACGACGAAGTGCCCGAGCTCATGAAAAAGGACGATCGTGCCAAAGACGACCGCGAAGGGCAACACCCAATCGGCGAACCAGCGCCAAAGGACCAGTGGGTTCAAAACGGCCTCTCCTCTCTCGGGCCAAACCGCGGCGAGGACGATCAGAGGGTGAGCGCCGCGCCGGCCGTGTGGGCGACGCGCCGGGCCCAGCCGTCCGCCTCCAGGATGGCCGTCAACTCAGCTTCCTCGGGCTCATGGTCGTCCATGACCGCCTCCACCAGGCGCGGAATGTCCGTGAAGCCGATGCGGCCCTGCAGGAACAACTCCACCGCCACCTCGTTGGCCGCGTTGAGCACGGCCGGCATTGTGCCACCGATGCGGGCGGCCGCATACGCCAGATCCAGCGCGGGAAACCGCGTCCGGTCTGGCGCGTGGAAGGTCAGGCTGCCCACCTCGGCCAGGGACAGTCCCCGGACAGGACTGGGCGCCCGCTCCGGGTACAGCAGCGCGTACTGGATCGGGATCCGCATATCCGTCGGACCCAGGTGGGCCAAAATGGAACCGTCCACCAGCTCCACGCAGGAGTGCACGATGCTCTGGGGGTGCACCACCACATCGATGCGCTCC
Source organism: Limnochordales bacterium (assembly GCA_036564115.1). Classification (GTDB taxonomy): domain Bacteria; phylum Bacillota; class Limnochordia; order Limnochordales; family ZCTH02-B6; genus ZCTH02-B6. The sequence continues at coordinate 6,382 of DATCLD010000006.1, read as the reverse complement.
AGCGGTACGCCAAACAGCCAGTGGGCCTCGATGACTTCCAGCCCCTTGTTCATCAAGGTGGCGGAGTCAATGGTCACCTTGGCCCCCATGCGCCACGTGGGATGACGCAACGCCTGCTCGGGGGTGACCCGCTGCAGCTCCTCCAGGGGCGTGTCCCGGAAGGGCCCGCCCGACGCGGTCAGGATAAGCCGGGCCACGGCCTCGGGCGCCTCCCCCTGCAAGCACTGGAAGATCGCGCTGTGCTCGCTGTCCACCGGCAATAGCCGTGCGCGGGATCTTTTGGCCGTGTCCATGACCAAGGGGCCCCCCGCCACCAGCACTTCCTTTGTGGCCAGGGCCACGTCCTTGCCCGCCTCAAGGGCCGCCAAGGTCGGCACCAGTGCCCGCGCCCCCACCATGGCCATCACAACCAGGTCCACGTCCGGGCGCGTCACCAGCTCCACCAGCGCGTCCGGTCCCGCGGCAACGGTCACGTCCCCGCGTCCTCGGGCCACGAGGGCTTCCCTGAGGTCCTGGGCCGCCTCCGGTTGTTCCATAACGACGTGGGACACCGACTCCGTCACTTGCGCGAGCATCGGCTCCACGCGGCGCCCGCCCGCCAGCGCCACCACCCGCAGCGCGTGGGGATGGTGGCGGACGACGTCCAAGGCCTGCCGCCCGATGGAACCCGTGGCACCCACGATGGCAATCTGTTTCGGCTTCAATGCGCCACCTCCGTGTTGCTTCCCGTATTATACCACACGCCCTCGCGGCTCGTCCAAACACGCTGCGGCGGACGCCTCGCTAGCGCCGGCGCGGCGACGGCCAGCCGGCAGCGGCAAAAAACGCTTTCACCACGATCAAGGCCAACGGCCCCAGGATGAAACCCGCGGCGCCGGTCAACTCGACCGCTGCGTAGACGGCCATCAAGGTGGGCAGCGGGTGCAGTCCCAACTGCGTTCCCAAGAGATGTGGCTCCAGCCACTGTCGTGCGAGCACAAGCCCCAGCCACAGGGCTGCCGCCCCCAGGGCCGTGACCGCGTCGCCCCGCAGCGCGTAGCCAAGCGCGACGGGCAGCACGACGCCACCCGGCCCGATAACGGGGACGAGGTCCAACAGGGCGGCGACGATACCCAACAGCCAGCTGTAAGGCACGCCCAGGAGCTCAAGACCAAGGACCGTGACGCAGCCGGTGAAAGAAATGAGGATCAGCTGCGCCCTGAGCATGCCCAAGACGCCCCCGAACACCTCGTCCCGCAGCCGGATCACCGGCTCGCGCCACGGTCCAGGCACGGCTTGCAGCACGCCGGCCCACAACAAGTGCCGGTCGCGGCTGATGAAGTAGGTCGCTAGCCCAGCGACCATGACCAAGAACAAGAAACCGGGAGCACCCTTCAACGACGCCAGCGCCGCCCGGGCCGCGGCCGCCGCGGCCTGGGACGCCTGCTCCACGGTTAGGCCGACAACGCCGTCCAAGGGGTAGGGGAGTCCCTGCAAGAAGCGGTCCACGATGGCCAGCCCCCGGGCAAGCGCCGCGCCCAGCTGCGCCGCCAGGTCCGGCAAGGCCGCAAGCAGCTGTTCCAGGTCTGCCGTCACATTGGCCACGACGGCCGCCAGCAGTCCCACCAGCAGGGCCAAGAAGCCCGACAGCACCAGGACGGCCGACGCGCCGCGCCCAAGGCCCAACTGCCGGTGCAGGCGCTGCACCAGCGGCTCGATCACCGCGGCCAGCAGCAGCGCGAGCAGAAAAGGTTTCAGGTAAAGCCAGGCGAAGCGCAAGCCTGCGATGATGAGCGCCGCGCCCGCGATGCCGAAGAGGAAATGCTGCCGCGCACCCTTCATCGGCGCCGCCCCCGGTCAGGCAGCCTGGCCAGGAACGGCTCAGCGGCGCAGGACCTAGAAAAGGACGGACAAGTAGTAGACGGAGGGGATGACCACGAGCAGACTGTCAAACCGATCGAGGATCCCGCCGTGGCCCGGCAACAGGCGGCCGCTGTCTTTGACACCGGCTTCCCGCTTGACGGCCGACTCCAAGAGATCGCCCGCCTGGCAGGCGACCGGTACCACCAAAGCCAGGACCAGCGCCCGGGGCAAGGGGATCGCGGCCAGAAGGACTCCGCCCAGCAACACCACCACAAAGCCGCAAACCCACCCTCCCACCGCCCCGGAAACGGTCTTGGCGGGACTGATGGCCGGGGCCAGGGGCCGGCCGCCCAAGGCGCGGCCGATGAAAAACGCGCCGCTGTCCGTCGCCCACGTGCCAGCCACGGCCAGGAGCGTCAACGCGAGGCCAGCTGGTTCCAAGGCCCTGAGCAGCACGAAATGGCCAAAAAGCCCGCCTACATAGATGGCACCGAGGATGACGGCTCCGGCTGCCGCCAGGGGACGCCGCACCGGCATAGCCGCCGCCCGCGCGAGGGCATAGAGCGCGATGGCAAATAAAACCGCCCCTGCGCCGAAGCCGGGCACCGCTACCGGCTCCCTAGCCGCAATGTACGCGAGGGCGAACATGATTAGACCGCCGCCCAAAAGGGCCTCTGCAGGCACTGGCGCGCCCAGGGCGCGGCGCGCGAGGCCGTACCATTCCAGCAAGCCCAGCACTGCCAGCAGTGCGACGACACCGGTCCACCACGGATCGCCGGCAACCAGGGCGGCCAAGAGCAAGGGCCCCCCGACCAATGCGGTCAGCACCCGCGCCCGCACGCCGCCGCCTCCCTAGATGCGCCCGAAACGCCGCTGGCGCCGCTGGTAGTCCAATATCGCTTCATACAAGTGGACACGCCGGAAATCCGGCCAGAACACGGGGGTAATCCACAGCTCGGCGTAGGCCAGCTGCCAGAGGAGAAAGTTGGAGATGCGGTGTTCGCCGCCTGTGCGGATGACCAGGTCCGGATCGGGCAGCCCGGCCGTATAAAGATAGGAAGCAAACGCAGCCTCGTCGATATCCTCAAGCCGCACTTTCCCGAGCATGGCGTCGTGCGCCAAAAGCCGCGCCGCCCGGGTAATCTCGGCGCGCCCGCCGTAGTTGAGCGCCACGCACAAGGTCAGTTTCTCCTCGGCCGGCACCGTCTTGAGCGCCTCCGTGAGCCGCTCCCGGACCCGGGCCGGGAGACGCTCCATGTCCCCGATCACGCGCAAGCCGACGCCGTGCTCACACAGGCGCGGCAGTTCCTGTTCGATGACGGTCATGAGGAGATCCATCAGAAACCCGACTTCCTGATCGGGCCGTTCCCAGTTTTCGGTGGAAAAGGCGTAAACGGTCAGATAGCGAATCCCCAGCTGGCCGCAGACCTCCACCGTCTCCCGCAGGGCCCCGACGCCGGCCCGGTGGCCCTCGACGCGCGGCAGCGAGCGGCGCGTCGCCCACCGTCCGTTGCCATCCATGATGATGGCCACATGCACCGGCAGCCGCTGCCGGTCGATGGCAGCCAAGAGCTGCTCCTCAGAGGCACCGTTGAGCTGCCCATGGTCTTGGCCGAAGCTGTACGACACAGGGGTCTTGTGCATCAAGCTCGTCCCTCGACTTCCGGCCGGCCGCTGCGTGCGGCAAGCGCCTGCGCTGGCCCCGGCGCCTCCGGCACGATGACCAAAAGCAGCTCCCCGCCGGGCAGCACGGTCTGGCGCGCCACGCGCCACCGGAGCGCCCCGCGGGCGGCCGCCGCACCTGCAGGCGCCAGCCTGAGCGGACGACCGAGGGCGACCAGCGTCTCCACTGCCGCCTGCAGATCCCACGCCAGCACATCAGGTACCGGCTCGGCTTCCGGGGAGATCCCAAGGGGTTCCGCCCCGCGATCGCGCGGGCGGGACGTCACACTTCCAGAATCTCCTTTTCCTTGGCCGCGAGCAGGTCGTCGATCTCCCTGATGTAGCGATCGGTCAGTTCCTGCACCTGAGATTGTGCCCGGCGGCACTCGTCCTCGGACAGTTGCCCGTCCTTTTCCAGCTTCTTGATGGCGTCGTTGACATCCCTCCGCACGTTGCGCACCGCGACCCGCTTGTCCTCAGCCTCCTTGCGGGCAATGCGGGCCAGCTCTTTACGGCGCTCCTCCGTCAGCGGCGGCACCTGGATGCGCACCACGTTGCCGTCGGAGGTGGGCGTCAACCCCAGGTCCGACTTGAGAATGGCCTTCTCGATCATCTTCACGGCGTTCTTGTCCCAGGGCTGGATGACCAACAGGCGCGGCTCTGGCACGCTAATGGACGCCAGCTGGTTGATGGGCAAAAGCGTGCCGTAGTAATCCACCTCTACTCGATCCAAAAGCGACGGATTGGCCCGGCCGGTGCGGATGGCGGCCAGGTCCCGGCGTGCGGCTTGGACCGCCTGCTTCATCTTCTCCTCGGCCTCGCGCAAGAGAGCGCGCACCTGCTCATCCATGGCTTTCACCCTCGCTTCCGACTTTCGTGCCGACCCGCTCGCCCAGGCATGCCTTGACGATGTTTTCCGGCTGGTTGAAGTCAAAGACGATGATGGGAATCTTGTTGTCCATGCACAGCGATGTCGCGGTGGAGTCCATCACGCCCAGGCCGCGGTTGAGCACTTCGATGTAGGGGATGAAATCCAGCTTCTGCGCGTCCGGATTCACGCGCGGGTCCGAGTCGTAGACACCGTCTACGCCGCGCTTGGCCATGAGGATGACCTCGGCTTCTATCTCCGCTGCCCGCAGCGCGGCGGTCGTGTCGGTGGAGAAGTACGGGTTCCCGGTGCCGGACGCAAAGATCACGACCCGCCCCTTCTCCAGGTGCCGGATGGCGCGCCGCCGGATGTAGGGCTCGGCGATCTGCCGCATCTCGATGGCCGTCAAGACCCGGGTTTCGACCCCGATCTTCTCCAAGGCGTCCTGCAAGGCGAGGGCGTTGATCACCGTGGCCAGCATCCCCATGTAGTCGGCCGTCGCCCGGTCCATGCCTCGCAGACTCCCAGCCGCGCCCCGCCAGATATTGCCGCCGCCCACCACGACCGCGACCTGCACGCCCAACTCGTGGACCGCGCGGATTTGGCCGGCGATGAGATTGATCACGTCAAGATCGAGGCCGAAACCGGCGCTGCCCGCCAAAGCCTCGCCGCTAAGCTTGAGTACGACCCGGCGGTAGACGGGTTTTGCTGTCATGGTTCCGTTGCGCTCCTCGGACTGTTTCTTGATCGGCGCCGCAATTCCTTTCCAGGACGCGCCGACGCCACCACGCGTCCAGCCGGGGATCGCGGCGGAACCACGCCTACGGCCCCCTGACCGTAGCGGACGGCAGCGCCGTTTGCAGGAAAAGAGAGAGCCCTCACGGGCTCTCTCTTCAGTCCGTCTCTGTAGGTTGCCCGACGTCCTCGCCACGCTCGAAGCGGGCGAAACGCCGGACGGTGATGTTTTCGCCAAGGGCAGCGATCTTCTCTTGGATGAGCTGCTGCACCGTGCGGTCCGGATCCTTAATAAAGGGCTGCTCCAACAAGCAGACTTCCTTGAAGAACTTCTCGAGGCGGCCTTCGACAATTTTGTCGACGACGCGCTCGGGCTTGCCTTCATTGAGAGCCGCGGCCCGGTAGATGCGCCGCTTCTCCTCCAGCACCGCCGCAGGCACGTCCTCACGGGACACATACTGGGGGCGCGCCCCCGCCACCTGCATGGCCAAGTCGCGAGCCAACTGGCGGAACTCCTCCGTCTTCGCGACGAAGTCCGTTTCGCAGTTGACTTCAATCAGCACACCAACGCGGCCGCCGGGGTGGATGTAGGCTTCAACCAAGCCATCGGCCGCCACGCGGCCCGCCTTCTTAGCCGCTGCAGCCAGGCCCTTCTCCCGCAAATAGGCGACGGCCTTTTCCATATCGCCGCCGGTTTCCTCCAGGGCCCGCTTGCAGTCCATCATGCCGGCCTGGGTTCGCTCCCGCAGCTCCTTGACCATTTGGGGCGTTATCTGCGCCATCCGTATGTGCTCCTCCCCAGATCAAACCTCGACAAGCTCTTCCGATTCGCTCTCCGCGGCCTCCTGCGGCTCGGACTCGGCCTCCTGCCGGCCTTCCTTGCCTTCCAAGACCGCGTCGGCGATCTTGCTAGTCAGCAGGCGCACGGCCCGGATCGCATCATCGTTGCCTGGAATGACGAAATCGACCTCGTCCGGGTCGCAGTTAGTGTCCACGATGGCAATGATGGGAATGCGCAGCTTCCGGGCCTCGTGCACTGCGATCTTCTCTTTCCGCGGGTCGATGACAAACAGCGCGTCCGGCAGGCGGGTCATCTCGCGGATGCCGCCCAGATAGCGCTGGAGCTTGTCCTTTTCCTTGCGCAGCTGCATAACTTCCTTCTTGGGCAGCCGCTCAAAGGACCCGTCGGTCTCCATCTGCTCCAGTTCCTTGAGGCGCTGGATGCGGGACTTAATGGTCTGGAAGTTGGTCAGCATGCCGCCCAGCCAGCGCTCG
>DATCLD010000005.1:0-12569 GCA_036564115.1 Limnochordales bacterium | reverse complement strand
TCACCGCCGGATGAAGCATGCTCGCCGCGATGGGCGCAAGTAGCTTCGGCCTTACCGGGTGCCTTCCCTGCCGCCCCGCTGCGTTGGCGCGGCCCGCAGCGTGGCAATCGCTGGCGTCACTGCCAAAATGACCCACTTACTGCCCCGCCGGCATGGGAGGATCGGCGCGCCAAATGGACAAAAACCTGCAGTACCGGGGGGAGTCTGGGCGGACCACTGCGAGGAAAGGGGGGGCAAGCATGCTGGAGCTCATCGGGTTCCTCGTTGTCCTCTGGTTCCTGTGGGAGAAGCTCGTAGCAAAGTAATGGGCGCTTGAGCTGCTGCCGAACTCGCTCTGGGCCCGCCGGGCCAGGCGTTGCGTCGGGATCGGCGGGGGGGCGATCCCGCGCCTTGGCCTGGCGGGCGGGGGTGAGACGGAAGGAAACGGCCTGGCCCATGCGGAAACTCGCTGTATCGTCTGGAGAGGAGGCCGCTCGGGGAAAGGATGGCGCGCGCGGGCGTCCTGTGGTTATTAATCGTAACCGTGCTCCTAGCCGGCAGCCCCGGTTCGCCGGCCGTCGAGCTCACGTGGGCCCAGGATCAGCCCTCCGCCGCGGCGGTGACCACGACACAGGCCCCGGCGGCAAGCTATCAGCCTACCCCTGAGGACATCCGGCAAGTGCAGGCCGTACTCCACGCTTTGGGCCTGTACGACGGATCGCCGACAGGCGCAGTCGACGCCGCGCTTGGGGAGGCCCTCGCGCGTTTCCAGCGGCGCTACCGCTTGACGCCTACGGGTGTGCTGGACCCGGACACCCTCAACTTCCTGGGCGGGCCCGCCGCGAGCCTTGAGCGCCAGGCGCGCTTTCTGTACACGGTGAAACCGGGCGACACCCTCTCGGGGGTGGCAGCGCGCTTCCGCGTGCCCATACCCCGGATCGTGCGCTACAACCCCAGCATCACGTCGGTGCATCGCATCTACGGGGGCCAGCAACTGGTTGTGCCGGTGGAGTTCCCCGTGCCGGCGCATTTTGAAGTGCTGCGATTGCAGGTCCTGCCCGAGCGGTTCCTGGGCTCTTACTTGGTGAACGTGGCCTTCGCGGACGCGGACCGGTTGGCCGAGGAACTGGCGGCCCGGCTGCGGGAGCTCGGCTTTGAGGTGCAGATCGAGCAGCGGGCCCTGGACGGCATTACGGTCCGCAACGCCAGCGTCGGCCTGGGCCGGATCACCTTCAGCCCTTTCCGCTCGGAAGCCCTCACCAGGGTCGACGTTGGGTTGCTGGCGGCAGGCAGCAGCGCGACCAGTTTGTAGCCGGCCTCAGCGCCACCAGTTTGTAGCGAGCCGCAACGCGACCAGTTTGTAGCTAGCCTCAGTGCGCCGAACTTCGGCCAGCCTGAGCGCGCGAAGTTTGTAGCCAGCCTTAGTCGAGCCAGTCTTAATCGGCCACGAGCTTATACCCGAAACCCCGCACCGTTTGGATCAGGCCGTTGCCGTCCCGGTCGTCCTCCAGCTTGCTGCGCAGGAAGTAGATGTACTTCTTGACGTCCTCCGCGGAGCCTTCGTGCACCCGCTCAGGCCACACGGCCTGCAGGATCTCCTGCGTCGAGAACACCCGCCCCGGCCGGGAGGCCAGCAGTCGCAAGAGCTCGTATTCCTTGGGCGACAAGGCCACCGGGCGTCCGTTCAAGCGCACCTCTTTCGCGTCGTCGTCCACCATGATCGGTCCCACGGTGATGACGGCACCTGCCGTTTTGGCCCGGGCCCGCCGCAGCACCGCCTGGATGCGGGCGTCGATCTCCTTCAAGTCAAAGGGTTTCGTGACATAGTCGTCCGCACCCTCGGTCAGCCCCCGCACCTTGTCGTCGGTGCTGTTGCGGATGGTCAGCATGATGACGGGCACTGAGCTCATGCTCCGGATCTCCCGTAGCACGCTCCAGCCGTCCATATGCGGCATCTGGACGTCCAAGAGGACCAAGTCCGGCTCGTGGGTCAGGAAGCTGTGCCAAGCTTCCCGGCCGTCGGCAGCTGTGAGCGTCTCGTACCCTTTGGCCGTGAGGAACTTGGTCAGAAGCCTAAGCGCGGACGGGTCGTCTTCGGCGATAAGGATCCTGGTCAACGGCGCTCACCTCCTGCTCGTGCCGCCATGGCGGCTCCGCCGGCCAAGGTCCCGGCCGGCGTGGCGTCCGGCTGCTCGGGCAGCCGCACGATAAAGCAGCTGCCGCCGCCCGGCGCATCTTCCACCGTCACGTCGCCGCCGTGGGCCCGGGCGTACGTCCGCACCACCGCCAACCCCAGCCCCAGGCCCTTTTGCTCGCCGGGTTCGTTGACGTGCAGGCGCTCAAAGGGCTCAAAGACCCGCTCCCGCCATTCCTCCGGGATCCCGGGCCCGCTGTCGATCACCAGGATGCGCACGCCGCCCTCGAGCTCCCGCTCCACCCGGACGGCGACCGTGCCTCGCGGGGTGTACTTGACCGCGTTATGCAGCAGGTTGATAAGGATCTGCTTAATCTTGGTCTCATCCCCATGGACGGTTTCCACGTCCCCTGGTTCAACCAGCAGCTCAAGGCCTTTGCGCTGGGCCAGCGGCCGCACGTGGTCGATGGCCTGGGATACGATGGACCCCAGCGGCACCTCCGTCAAGTGCAGCCGGTCGGTGCCCGACGCGTTGAAGTTGAGGATGTTGTCGATGAGCGACAGCAGGTGGTTGCCGGCGGCCAGCACCGCCTGGATGTCGGCCCGCTGCTCAGCCGTCAGCGGCCCGTCCAGGCCCTCTAGCAACAGCTGGCAGTAGCCCCGCACGCTGTGCAAGGGCGTCTTGAGTTCATGGCCAATCATCGCGAGAAACTCGGATTTGGTCCGGTACGCGGCCCGCAACTCCGCGTTGACCCGCTGCAGCTCGTCGTTGCGGCGGGCGATCTCCTCCGCCATGCGGTTGAACGCCCGCGCTAGATCCTGCAGCTCCTGCGAGCCCTGGATGGACACGCGCGCCCCTAAGTCGCCGGCGCCCAACCGGCGGATGGAGGCCATCACCCGCTCCAGGGGCTTGAGGATGGCCGAATACAGCCCGAACGCCAGGGCCGCCCCAATGGCGGTGAAGATGACCGTCAGGCCGATCATCACCGTCCAGTTTTGCCGCACCTTCTCCTCGACCACTTCCAGGGAGACGCCGAGCCTCACGTAGCTGGGGCTCGAGTCGCCCGGCAGCATGCGCACGAGATCCAGGTGCAGGTACCGGCCGGTCATCCTCTCCTGCAAAGCAGGCAGCGACGCCGGATTGCTTTCCACCGGAAAGAGCAGCTCGGGCGCCAGGGCCGACTCGGTCACCACCCGTCCGCCCCGCACCACCTGGGCATAGAGAATATCCCCGACGGTAATGCGGTGGGTCAACATGTTGAGGCTCAGTTCCCGCTCCAGCGGGTCGGCGATGCCCATGAGCCGCACCGCTTCCCCGGCGAGCTCAGCCACGAGCTGCTCGCCCCGGGTCACGACCTGCTCTCTCAGGTCCATCGTCGACCGGTAGGTGGCCACCGACGCGAGGGTCAAGGACAGCAGGCCCGAGAAGGCCACCATCGCCATGATGAAGGTGAACTTCAACGGTCTGGGCTGACGTCGCCTTGCCTGCAGCCGCTCCCGCATGCCTACGCTCGCTTCCTTGTCCGCCGGCGCAGGCGCCGACCGCCGCCCCAGCGCGCTTGCCGGCATTGTCGCGGGGGACTTCTCTCCCCGACCAGGCCGGTTCCTCCCCCGGCGGGACGCTTGACCCGCTTTCCCTCAAGTTTCCACCAACTTGGCACCTGGACGGCATGGCTCTGGAATGGCTTCCCAAGCGGCGTGCCGGTACACTGAAGACAACGGGTCACGGGGCAGGCCCCACCGCCTCCGGTTGGAGGCGGATCAGCACGAATCAGGAGGTGATGGTCCCCCCCAACCGGCGGCGCCAGGGATGCCTCAACGAAACTCCCCGACCCCCGGACCCCTGGCTGCCGCTCCCCTTCGGCAACAGCGAGATATCCCCGCGCGCAAAGGAGCCGCCCTTAAGAGGGGCGGCTCCTTTGCGTCTGGGAAGGTCAACCCGCGGTAGCGCGTTTTGGTAAGACTGCCCTCCGGTTTCGTTACGTTCGTCCTCCATTCCCCTTGAAGGACCCCTCGCCCCAATGGCAAATTGTCATGCGGGAGGCGAAGTAGCCGATGGAACAACAGCCGACGGGCCGTCCGCGCTCCGCGGCCATCCTGGCGGAACATGCCCGCTGGGTCGCGCGTGCGAAGACCCCGCACGTGGGCTTCGTGGCCGCCAAGGCGCGGGGCGCCATCGTGGTGGACGTGGACGGTCGCGAGTATATCGACTTTTCCGGCGGCGTCGGGTCCTTGAACGTGGGCCACTGCCATCCTAAGGTGGTCGCCGCCGTCCGGGAGCAGACCGAGCGGTTCATGCACACCGACTACGCGGTCGTGCCTTACGAGGTGTACGTGGAAGTATGCCGCCGCCTGTGCGAAGCCGTTCCGGGCAGCACGCCCAAGAAGGCGCTGCTCTTTAACACGGGCGCCGAGGCGGTGGAAAACGCGATCAAGATCGCCCGCTACGCCACCGGTCGCCCGGCCGTCATCGCCTTTGAAGGCGCGTTTCACGGCCGCACCTACATGGCCATGTCGCTGACGAGCCGGGTGCACCCATACAAGGCAGGCTTCGGCCCGTTCGTGCCCGAGGTCTACCGGATCCCCTACCCCAACCCGTACCGGGGCATCACCACCGACATGGTGATGGAAAGCTTGGGCCGGCTGTTCAAGGCCGGCGTGGCGGCCACCGACGTGGCGGCCATCATCGTCGAGCCCATCCAGGGTGAAGGCGGCTACATCGTCCCGCCCGACGATTTCCTGCCGCGGCTGAGGGACGTGGCCGACGAGCACGGCATCGTCCTCATCGTGGACGAAGTGCAGACGGGCTTTGGGCGCACCGGGCGCATGTTTGCCGTCGAGCACGTGGGCGTCGAGCCCGACCTCATGGCCGTGGGCAAGTCCTTGGGCGGCGGCCTGCCCTTGAGCGCCGTCGTGGGCAAGGCCAAGCTGATGGACGCACCCGTACCGGGCGGCCTTGGCGGCACGTTCCCCGGCAACCCCGTCGCCTGCGCGGCGGCCTTGGCGGTGTTTGACATTATCAAGGAAGAGAACCTGTTGGCCAGGGCCGAGGAAATCGGGCGGATCATGCTCGGGCGCATGCGCGGCTGGGTCGAGCGCTACCCCTTTGTGGGCGACGCCCGCGGCCGCGGCGCGATGATTGGCCTCGAGATCGTGAAGGACAAGGAGAGCAAGCGACCCGATGGCCAGCTCACCCAGCGCATCGTGCGCAGGGCGTGGGAGAACGGCGCCATCATCCTCCAGGCGGGCGTGGACGGCAACGTGCTGCGCTTCCCTGTGCCGCTGGTCATCACCGACGAGCAGCTCCACCGGGGCCTGGACATCCTTGAGCAGAGCATGCGGCAGGCGGCCGCGGAAAGCTGACGCCTTCTTGGCCCGCGCCCGCCCCGGCACGGCGTCGCCACACCAACACGCTGCACCACGGGCAAAGCGGGCGGAACTGCGTCAGCGCTGGATGCGCAGGGGCTCGGTGCCGGCCGGCACCGGCTCCAGCACTAACCGTTGGCCGCCCACCGCCCCGCCGCTCACGTAGACCGAAGCGCGCCCCAAAAGGTCCCCGGGGCGCACTTCATCCTCATCGCTGCGGGGCACCCACGCCAGCACTTCCCACTGGCCGCTGGGGATGCCGCGCAACGTAAAGCCGCCCTCGGGGCGCGCCCGCGTCTCGTCCTGCACCCGGAAAGCGCTGCCCTCCCGCCGGCCTACCAGCACCCGCACATCTTCCGCCCCCGGAGGATGGGCCACGCTCAACGCGCCGTACGCATCCAGAAACCCGCACGGTCCGTATACGTCCGGGTCGTAGTGGGACGGCGCCGGTCCTCGCGAGGCGCCCAGGCAGAGAGCCGCCTTGATGCGTTCAGGGCCCCTGACGCCCGCCGCGTGCAGGAGGGCTGCGACGCCCGACACGTGCGCCGCGGCCATGGAAGTGCCATGGGCGCCTGCATACTGCTGCCCGTAGGTCCGGTTCGCGCTCCACACCTGCGCCCCGCTGTCACCGCCCGGTGCGAAGAGGGTGATGGCTGGGCCGTAGCCTGATTCCGGTGACCGCTCTAGGATTGACGCCCCCGGCCCTGCCGCTTTCACTGCCCCTACCGCCACCACGTGGGGATCGCAGGCGGGAAAGTAAGGAACAGTGGAGGCCGAGTTGCCCGCGGCTGCGATCACCGTGACGCCCTTGCTGTACGCCCGCTCCAGCTCTGCCGCCAAGACGGCGGAACCCGTCGCCAGGCTGGCGTCGGTCCCGAGGCTCATGTTGACGATGTGCGCACCGTTGTCCACCGCCCAGCGCAGGCCTGTCGCGATCACCTCGAGCTTCCCGGTGTACGAGCCGTTTTGCCAGCGCAGGACGCGAACCGGCATCAGCCGCACATTCCAGGCCACGCCCGCCCCGCCAATCCCGTTGTTGGCCACGGCGCCGATGATGCCCGCCACGTGGGTGCCGTGGGCTAGGGCCGTGGACGGGCCGTCGTCGCCAAAAGGCCCTTCGCGCAGCAGAAAGGCGTCGTAAGGGCGGTACCAACGGTCCTTTAAATCCGGATGTTCCAGCTCGAACCCGCCGTCGAGGACAGCCACCACGACCTCTCCGCCGGTGTAGCCCGCGGCCCAGGCGGCGGGCACGTTGGCCAACTCGTAGTGCCACCGCTGCCGCTCATATTCGGGGTCGCTGGGCACGACACCAAGCCCATAGAAAACCTTGTTGGGCTCCACCGCCCGCACGGCGCTGTGCCGCTGGAGCGCCTCGTAGGCTTGTTGCAGCTCCATCCGGGATGGAGCCCGAACGATGTACGCGTCGAGGACCTCGTTGTAGCGCACAAGCTCCAGGCCCAACTCCGCGACGAGCGCAAGCACCCGCCCCACGTCGACGCCGCTGCGGAAGCGCACTACGAGCTCTTCGGCGTCAAAGGGAAGCCAGGCCGCGGCGAAGACTTGGGGGGATGGCATGCCACAGTAGTCGTGGCCGACGATGGACACCGTGCCGCTGATGGAGTTGCTGGAGGGAAACCGGAAACACCCGGCCAATAGCAGGGCCGCGGTCAGCAACCCGATACTGCTGCGCCCTACCTGCCTGGTCAACTGCCTGGTCAACACAGCTGCTGTTTCGTCCGCTTCTCCTCTGTTTTGGCGTCGTATGGTTCGTCCGGTCCGTACTGCCGAGCCGGTGAAGACGGGCTCTGACTTCGTCCCGGTCCACTGCAGGTCCTCCCCCCAAAAGCGTCCGGCCCCGGCAGGCAGGAATCGGCCCCGCCCTTGGGCGAAGTGCTTGCTCATGCCCATCACCCGTCGTCGCTTGCGCTTGCTCCTTGCGGTCGGCCTTCTCGCCGCGCTTGCGCTGGCTGCGATTACGGGCCAATGGTGGCAGCGCCCCGCACCCGACACCGCCGGTCCCCCATCACGGGCGGCTCTTGAGGCCCGGGTGACGAGGGTCATCGATGGGGATACCATTGTCGTGCGCACCGGCGACAAGCGCGACGAAACCGTCCGCTACATCGGCATTGACGCACCGGAAATCGACTGGGAAAAAGACGACCGCAGCGGACCCGGCTGGGCGGCCCGCACCCTCAACCAGCGGCTGGTAGCGGGCCAGGTGGTGCGCCTGGAGCTGGACGCCGACTCCCGGGACAGCTACGGGAGGCTGTTGGCGTACGTGTACGCGGGGGACGTGTTCGTGAACGCCCGCTTGGTCGAAGAGGGGTTGGCCGTCACCGTCAGGGTGCCGCCCAATGAACGCCACTTCCGGCTCCTCTTGGACCGGCAGCGGGCGGCCCTGCTTGCGGGCCGCGGTTTCTGGGGCGAAGCAGCCGCTCGGCTCGTGGACTGGCAGGCGGCGGGCGAATACATTGGGTTGCCGGTCACCGTGGAAGGCGTCGTGCGGCAGGTGTACCGGGACCGGGAAAGCGGCATCACCTTTCTCAACTTCGGCCCCAATCCCCGCCGGGATTTCACCGTGGTCATCCGCCCAGCCTTCGGCGAGTTTTTCCTTTCGCCGGAGGCCCGCTACCTCAACCGGCGCGTGCGGGTGCGGGGCATCGTGGAGGCGTTTCAAGGACAGCCGCAGATCGTGGTGCAGCTGCCGGAACAAATCCAGGTGATCGACATCTTCGAGGTGATGGACTGATGCAGCGCCTGTTTCCCATCGTGGCCGGCCACGTGGAGCCCACCACCATCTACGACGAGCTGGAGTTTCCCGCCGGCCGCGACGGCCGCCCCTGGACAGCCGTGAACATGGTCAGCACCATCGACGGCAAGATAACCCTTGACTTGAACCGCGTCCGGGAACCGATCGGCAGCGTCCTCGACCGGACCCTTATGAAGCGGCTGCGGGTCCACTTCGACGCCGTCATCCGGGGAGCGGGCACGGTGCGTGCCGACTCGTTCTACCCCGGGATTCCGGCGGAGCTGGAGCACCGCCGCATCGCCCGGGGGCTCTCCCGACAGCCGCTCGCGGTGGTCGTCACCGGCACAGGCAACCTACCCCTGGAGGCTCCCTTCTTCCAGAAGGCTCCCCGGCGTCCCTTGGTCATCACCGCCGCGACGGTGCCCCGGGCACGGCTGGCCGCCATCGAAGCGGTCGCCGATGTGGCCGTGTTGGACGCAAGCCCCCTCGACCTAAAGGCCGTGTGGCGGCTGCTGTTTGAAGCCTACGGCGTCCGGCGCCTGCTTTCGGAAGGTGGACCGAGTCTCAACCACGGGTGCCTCAAGGAAGGCCTCTTGGACGAGATCTTTTGGACCGTGGCCCCCCGCATCGCCGGCAGCAGCCACGACCTGACCATGGTGTCCGGTCCTGCCCTCCTGCAGCCCATGCCGCGCCTGGAGCTGGTTTCCGCCTATTGCCATGAGAACGAACTGTTCCTCCGCTGGCGCCTGGTGCAGCCCTAAAAGCGCAGGAAGCGGCGCCGCCGGAAGCGTATAGGTCCACCAGAGCGACACTGGAAAGGAGCCGCTGCATGACCGATTTTTTCCGGATCGATGAATTGTTCACACCCGAAGAGCGGGCGGTCCGGGACATGGTACGGGAGTTCGTGCAGGAAACCATCGTCCCCGTGGCCGGCCGTCTCTGGGAGAAGGGCGAGTTTCCCAAGGAATGGCCGCGCCTTTTCGGCGAGCGGGGCCTGCTGGGCGCCAATTTGCCTGAGGAATACGGCGGCGCCGGCGTCAGCAACATCGCCTACGGCTTGATCATGCAGGAGCTGGAGGCGGGCGATTCGGGCGTGCGCAGCTTCGCGTCGGTGCAGGGCGCCCTGGTCATGTACCCCATCTATAAGTTCGGCAGCGAGGAGCAAAAGCGCTACTGGCTCCCGCGCCTGGCCAAGGGCGAAGCCGTCGGCTGCTTCGGTTTGACCGAGACGTCCGCGGGTTCAGACCCAGCTTCGATGACGACCCGCGCCCGCAAACAGAACGGCGGCTGGGTGCTCAACGGCACCAAGATGTGGATCACCAACGGGAACCTGGCCGACGTGGCGGTCATTTGGGCCAAGGACGACGACGGCGAGATCCGCGGGTTTCTCGTGGAAACCAACACGCCGGGCTTCACGGCGGTCGAGATCAAGGAGAAGGCGTCCATGCGCCTCTCCAACACGAGCCAGCTCTTCCTGGACAACGTGCGGGTAAGCGACGACGCGCGTCTCCCCAACGCCAAGGGCTTGCGGGCGCCCCTTGAATGCCTGACCCAGGCCCGCTACGGCATCGCGTGGGGCGTGTTGGGCGCGGCCCGGGCGTGCTATGAGGAGGCCCTGCGCTACGCGCTGCACCGCGAGTCCTTTGGGCGTCCCATCGCCGCGCGGCAGATCATTCAGGAGCGCCTCGTCGACATGCTGACGGAGCTCACCAAGGGGCAACTGGTAGCCTACCGCCTCGGCCAGCTCAAGGACGCGGGAACCCTGCACTATACCCAGGTGTCCCTGGCCAAGCGCAACAACGTGCGCCAGGCGCTCAACATCGCCCGGCAGGCGCGGACGATCCTCGGCGCGTACGGGATTACCCTCGGGCACCAGGCCATCCGCCACGCCGCGAACCTCGAAACCGTGGACACCTACGAAGGCACTTACGACATCCACACGCTGATCCTCGGGCGGGAGATTACGGGCCTCGAAGCCTTCTGAGATCGAGCGCCGGGGCTTGTGGAGCGCCGGGACTTCGTGGGGTGCCGGAACTTTGTGGCACGGACAAGTGGGCGCCGCACGCTGCGGCGCCCTTCTCTGTTGACCAAGGGCTCTCAGCCCCAACCGCCAAGGCCGGCTCTGCCGTCCACGTGCCGTCTACGCCGGATACTCCCGGCCCGAGGGGGTGCTGCCCTGGAGCATCCGCAGCCGCGCCGCCTCCGCCCGGCGGAAATGGTTGCGAACGGCCTCCGCGGCCCGCTCGGGATCCCGGGCCCGCAAAGCGGCCAGGATTTCCCGGTGCTCCCGGCACGACTCCTCCCGGCGGGCCGGGAGGGCAAACGCGGTCGACACATGGGCAAAGATCCGGTCCCGCAGCTGGCGCAACTGTTGCACCAGCACCCGGTTCCGGCTGGCCCGCCAGATGGCTTCGTGAAAGGCAATGTTGCTTTCCACCATCTTTTCCATGTCGCCCCTGGCGGCGGCCGCCTCAAACTCGGCCTGCACCTGCTCGAGCGCCAAGAGTTCCACGTCGCTCACCGACTGGGCCGCAAGGCGGGCCGCCAGCTCCTCCAGGACATCCCGCACCACGCATAGGTCCGCGACCTCGTCGGCGGACGGCTCCGCCACGACCACGCCCCGATAAGGGATGACTTGCACAAAACCTTCGGCTTCCAGCCGCTTGAGCGCTTCCCGCACCGGCGTGCGGCTAACGCCTGTGCGCCGCGCCAAGTCCTCCTCCGACAGCCGCTCACCTGGGCGCAGCTGGCCCACGGCGATCCACTCGCGCACCAGCTCATACACCCTCGCCCCCCGCGAGAGGCCGCCGTCTTGCGCCACCTTCCCGTCCCCCCAATTGCGCAAGGACTCCCCGAAACCCCGCGAACAACAGCACGTATCGGCGGTGGGTTAGGCTTTTCGTTCCTCCCTCGAGCCAACGAACTTGGCCAGGTACGTCTCCCGCTCAGGCGACATGGTGGCGACCTGCAGCAGCCGGTCCTCGAGTTCCACACCGGCACTGAGCGGCATGGACAACGCCTGGCGCACGGCTTCCTTGGCCAGGGCCACCGCCGTCGGCGGCTGCTCGGCCAAAAGGCGTGCTATAGTTAGGGCACGCTGCAAAAGCTGCTCCTTGGGTACAACCTCCGTGACGATGTGGCACGCCCGGGCTTCCTCGGCCGACAGCCGCTCGCCGCTGAGGATGAGCCAGCGGGCCCGCACCGGCCCCACAAGGCGCGGCAAAAACTGCGTCGCCCACCCGCCGGGGATGCCGCCCCACTGGACCTCCGGCAGCCAAAACTGCGCGTGCTCGCTGGCGATCACGGCATCGGCCAGAAACACCATCTCAAACCCGCCCCCGGCCGCGTGGCCGTTGACCGCCATGACCAGGGGTTTGCTAAAGCGCTCCAGCGCTCGCCACAGCTCGATCAACGGCCGCCGGGCCTCGTACTCGCGCCCTTTCCATGCGCGCCGCTCCTTGAGGTCCGCGCCCGCGCAAAAGACTCGCTCCCCAGCACCGGTCAGCACCAGGGCGCGCACGTCCGCAGCGCCCTCGGCCCGCACCACCACGTCCCGGAGCTCTGTCAAGGCAAGCCGATCCAGCGCGTTGGCCGCTTCGGGGCGGTTGATGCGCACCAGCACCACGTTCTCCAACTGGGACACTTCCAAACGTTCATAAGCCGGCCATTCCACTGGATCATCGCCTCCTTGCTTAACAATTCCCCTATCTCCGCCAGGCTACCTGCCGAGGGCTAAGCGCCTGGCCCTTAAGCCGCGCGGCCGATAGCCAGCGGTGCGTCCGCCGGCTGCTCCAGGGAGCGGATGAAATCCTTCACCAGCGCCACCTTATCCGGGTCCAGCGTGCCGCCGGCCGCCAGGGCGTCAAATTTCTCCCACAGCCCCGCGTCGGACACCGGGTTGCGCCAGCTGCCCAGCGGGTGATCGGCCTCCTTCGTCCACACGCGCCCGTCCGCGGTTTCCACGGTCAACCGTGCCGGCCACGCCTGCGGGTAGCGGGCGTTCATCTCGTCCGTTACCTCTAGCCTCACCCGGCCCAGCAAGGCCCGCACCTGCGGGTCGGCCACCAGCTCCGGCGTGAACTCGTCCAGGAACGCCCGCCCCCTGATCCAGCCGATGGCGACGCAGTACGGAATGCTGAACTTGGCCTCATACACCGTCCGCGGGTCGGTCTTGCCTGCCACCTGCACGGCGTCGCGGTAGGTTTCCACGGTGATGCGGCGCACCTGCTCCGCCGGGACGCCCAGCTCCCGGGCCGCCGCGATGGCCAGGTCGATCGCGGTGTGGGCGTGGCCGCAGCACGCGTGGAGCTTGAAGTCGTTCTCGACGATCTTGAAGTGCTC
>DATCLD010000004.1:0-39369 GCA_036564115.1 Limnochordales bacterium | reverse complement strand
CGTGTCGCCCGGGCCGGTCATGCTCACCGTGGACGGCGACGTCATCCGGGCGGCGTCCATGGAAGCGGATCTTGACGAGGAAGTGGTCCGCCTGCGGGGAGACGTGCGCATCGAGCGGGCGGGCGGCGGGCGAATCCAGATTGCGGAAGTCGTCTACTGGCTCGAGGAGGACCGCCTCGAAGGCTACGGCCAGGGCCAGGTGCTGGTCGTGCCGGGCGGCGGCGAGCCAGGGGAGAGGTGAGCCCCAGCCAAGTGCGAGGCTGTCGCAGGGAGGGCATTGCGAGATGACACTCGGGTGGCGCAAGGTGTGGCGCCTGGCCGGAGCCCTGGCGCTGGTGTTTTGCATGGCGGCGGTCAGCCACGGGCAGGCGGGCGGCGAAACCGACGCAGGGACCGCCGGAGCCGAGTCCGGCGCCGGCGGGAACCAAATCGTCATGGACATATTGGACGAGGACGCGCTGCTCTTGGTCCAGCGGGTCGACGGGCGCGACGTCGTGCGGGTGCTGGGGCGCAGCCAAGTGCGCCACCGGCAGCGGACCGCGTGGTCCAACGAGCTGGAATACGATGACGGCGCGGGCCGGGCGGTGCTGCGCGGCGATGTGGAGTTCGTGGACGAGGGGGACGAGCCGCTGAGCCTCAGCGCCGGCTATCTCGAGCTGGACCTGGAGACGGAGGCAGCGCTCGCCCGCGGGGATGTGCGCTTTGTGCGCGAGGACGGCCGCGGGCGCGCCGACGAGCTCCACTACGGGGAATTCGAGCTGCTGCTGCCGGTGATCGAGGCTGAGCTGGCGGCCCGGCGCACCAACGCCGCGGCCGTGCAGGCGGTCTTGGCCGATTTCCTGCCCGACGACAGGGTGCTGGTGCTCATCGGCAACGTGGACATGCAGGACGGCGACCGCGAGTTTGCGGCCGAGTTTGTCGTGATCAATACCCGCAACGAAGCCCTGTTGTCCGTCGGGCGGAGCGCGGCGCGCTTGCCCGGGCCTGCGGACGAGCAATAGTCACCACTTGCCACGGTTGAGCCGCGGGGGCAGGCAGCTTCTGCCCCCTATGGCACCAACTCCATGCCCTGCCTTCGATAGCTGCATGTTATAATCGGCGTGCGGATGCGTATGCGCGAGGATGCGTATGCGCGATCTGTTTGCGCGCCGCGCGCACGTTGCCGGTGCCGATTCCAGCGCTGTCGGAAGGCTGGTCCACCCTTGATGTCCCTGATCCGGGAACCTTTTTGGAAAGAATACGTTCTGGTCATCGCGCTGACGGTGATCGTGGGCGCCGGGTGCGCGGCCGGGACCGCGCGCGCCCTGGACGCGGCCTTGGGTGAAGCCACGCACAGCCTCCTCGGTGAAGCGGGGCAGTATGACCTCATCGTCCACGTGCGGCAAGACTACCGGGAAGCAGCCGGGCGGGAGCTGCAGCGGCTGCTCGTGGGTCGCGATCCGGAAATCCGCGTCGTGCCTGGGGTCACCGTGGCCGGCAACGCCAACTTTCTGGTGAAACTGCCCGACCGTCTTTTCAGCCAGGACGTCCTGGAGGACGTGGCCGCGCGGCTAAAGGACGTGCCCGGGTTCAACGGCTACACGTGGCTGCTTGAGCCGAGCGTATCGGTGAGCGGCCTGCAGCCGGCCCTGCGGGATCTGGTGGCGCGGGAAGCGGCTTCCCTGCCGGGAGTGCGGGCGGCGGTGCGCGGCGGATCGAGCGTCACCGTGGTGCTCGCGCACATCGAGCACCGGGAGCAGGTGATGTCCGCCCTGAGGGAGCTCGTGGAACGCCGCCAGGTGGTGGAAGTGCGCCTGCCCGATGAAGGGGCATGGGAGCCGGGCCAGCCGGCCGCTGCGGCGACCGACGCGGCCGCCGGCAACGCCGTTGAGGCCGTGCGCGCTGCCCTGGCGCCGTTGGTCATCGCCGAGTTGACGCCGGAGAAACCGGGTACCGGATCGTCCGTGACTGCGTTGCGGGGGCTGCTCGCGTCCCTGGCGACCCGCGTACGGGTGGCGCTTTCACCCGAAACCGCCTTGGAGATAGGAGACAGGCTTGTGCTGCAGGGCCCGGCCCCATCCCCGCCGGTTCCCGGCGAACCGCCGGGGCCTCAGCATCTGGTGGTCGAGGTTGTCGAACGCAGCGGAGGAGAAGCGCTGGCTTGGATTGTGCAGGGCGACGCCGGTCAGGGTACTGTCCAGACAGCCTTTCGCCTGGTCGATGGCGCGGTGGGCCCGCCGGCCGGCCAGGCGGTGCTGGAAAGTCCCCGTTGGGCACTGGCGCAGGGGTTGGCCGGCGACGGTCCCGCCGGACCAGAACTGGCGCAATTGGCCCAGATCGCCCGGGAAACCGCCGACCGCCTCGGCGAGTTGACCGCGCTCGTCGCCCCGGAGTCCGCCCAAGCGGCCGTCGAGCAGCGGGCGGAGCGGCTGGCGCGCGCCCTGCGCTCGGGCGATGGGGCGACTGCCGTCCGGGAGACGCTTCTGGGTGTGGCCCTCTCAGTGCTGGCTCGCAAGCTCCAAACGGAGGTCGCGGGCGGTGCAGGTGCAGTGGATGGAGCTGGCGCTAATGCCAGCGTTGACGGGGGCGCGGCCACCGGCGCTGGGCTGGCATTGAGGTTCGATGCGGCGCAGCTGAAGCAGTTGCGCCAGAGCCTGATGTCCCTGGCCGATGCCGCAGAGGCGCTCCAGGGCGGCGCCGCAGGGGAGCTGCTCGCGGGGCTGGTGGACGTCCAGCAACTCGCCGGGAGCTTGCGCGACGACGAGATCACCGGCCTGTTGCGCATCGTCGATGGGGTGGCCGGCAGTCAGGGAGCGGAGCCCCGCCTTGTGTTCCTGGTGGACGACCGGGTTTCGGCGACCGACGTTGAGGAGGCTATTCGCCGGGCCACGGGCCGTGACGCCACCGTGATCGCCGCCCGTGCCGGGGTCGTCAACCCCAGCGCGCGCTCCTTGCTGGTTGAGCTGCTCACGGACGTGCGCCGCTCGATCGCGGGGATTGTGGCGGTGCTGGTGGCCGGTGCGGCGCTGGTGCTCGACCACGCCACGGTCCTGGCGGCTTTGCGGCGGCTGGAGGTGCGGCCCGCGATGGCCAACGCCTTCGGTGCCGTTTTGGGAGCGGTGCTGCTTGCGGGTGCATGGTGCTTGAGCGGCGCTGAGCTCCCATTCTTGGGGCCCGCGGGTGCCGTCGCAGCCGGGGCGGCTTTGGGGCTCGCCACGGCGCTCCTGGCCGACCGGCTGAGCCCGGTGAGGACGGAGGAGATCGTGGCCGGCCAGTCCCTGGGGTTGACCAACGGCCAAATCATGCGGGAGATCGTGGTGCCTGCCGGGAGGCCCGGGCTGTTGTCCCTGGTCAACCGCTGGCGGCGGGAGTTTCGCTGACGCCCGCGTTCCCCGGCAAAGGGGAGGTCAGGACATGCTGCTGCACGTGGACGGGGTACATAAGCGGTATGGCCGGCGCGTCGCCCTGGCGGGCGTGAGTCTCACGGTGGCGCCGGGCGAGACCGTGGCCATCATGGGCCCAAGCGGCTGCGGGAAATCGACGCTCCTGCGCTGCATCAACCGCCTGACCCGGTGGGACGCGGGGGAAATCTACTTTGACGGCGCTCCCGTGGGCGCGATGGGGCCCGACGAGGTGCGGCACCTGCGCCGCCAGATCGGCTTTGTGTTTCAGCATTTTCATCTCATTGAGCGCCTGACCGTCCTCGACAACGTCCTGCTCGGCCTTGTGCTCGGAGGCGTGCCTAAGGAGGAGGCTCGTGAGCGGGCCCGGGCGGCCTTGTCACGGGTGCACCTGGCCGGCGAAGAGGGGCTCTACCCGGCGCAGCTGTCCGGCGGGCAGCGGCAGCGGGTGGCCATTGCCCGGGCCTTGGCCCTCGAGCCGCGGCTGATGCTGCTGGACGAGCCCACGGCAGCGCTGGACCCGATTCTCGTGGGCGAAGTGCTCGATGTCATGGAGGAGCTGGCCCGTACCCGCAGCACGGGGATGCTGGTGGTGACCCATGAGGTGCGCTTCGCCATGCGGGCAGCCGATCGGGTCGTGCTGCTGGACGCAGGCGCCGTGGTCGATGAAGGCCCTCCGGAAGAGGTTTTCGGCCGGCGCCGTTCCCGCATCGCGCAAAGCTACGCCCGGTTGCTGGTTTCCTAAGCGGTCGTCGACACCCGCACGTGGAGAGGGAATAGGGGCACAAGAGCGAACCTGTCTCCGGAAGGAGCGTGCCCCATGGAGTGGCAAACCACCCTGGGCAGGCCGGTTTCCCTGGAAGGCGTCGGGCTTCACAGCGGCAAGTCGTGCCGTTTGACCCTCCAGCCTGCGCCGGCGGACACCGGCGTGCGCTGGCAGCGGGTCGATCTGGATGGACAGCCCATCGTGCCCGCCACGGTCGATTGCGTGGCAGGCACCGAGCGCTCGACGACGCTGGCCCTGGGCGAGGCGAGGATACAGACCGTAGAGCACGTCATGGCGGCCCTGGCCGGCATGGGTGTGGACAACGCGCTGGTGCAGGTGGATGCGCCGGAACCCCCCGTGGCCGACGGGGCGGCTGCGGTCTTCGCAGACCTCATCCGCACAGCGGGCGTCGCCAGGCTGGCAGCTCCGCGGCGTGTGCGGCGCGTGACCCGGCCGGTGGCCGTCTCCCACGGTGCCGCCCACCTGGTAGCCTTGCCGGCGGATCGGCTGCGCATCAGCTACGTTTTCGTGTCCGATCACCCGGCGCTGCCTACACAGTTTGCGGAGTACGCCGTTGATCCGGAAACCTTCCCGGCGGAGATTGCCCCGGCCCGCACGGTGGGGTGGCTGGCGGAGGTGGAGGCGCTGCGCCGGCGGGGGCTCGCCCTGGGGGCGAGCCTGGACACCGCGGTCGTCGTCGGGGAGCGCGAGCTCTTGACGCCGCTGCGGTTTCCCAACGAGGTCGCGCGGCACAAGATTTTGGACATCATCGGCGATCTGGCGCTGGCAGGCCGTGTGCAGGCGCAGATCATCGCGATCCGTTCCGGCCACTTCTTACACACGCAGCTGGCCCGGCAGCTGGCGGCAGAGTTCACGGAGGAGGAGCACGAATCGGCATGAAGGCCATCTTGCCCGTAGCGGGCGTCGGCACCCGCCTCAGGCCCCACACGCATACCCAGCCCAAGACGCTGGTCCACGTGGCGGGCAAGCCCATCCTTGGCCATATCCTGGACCGCCTGCTGCCGGTTGGCGTCGATGAAGTGGTGCTGATCGTCGGCCAGTGGGGCGACCGGGTCGTCGAATACGTGCAAGGGGCGTATCCCCAGTTTAAGGTGACCGCCATCGAGCAGGCGGAGCGAAAGGGACTCGGGCACGCGGTCTACCTGGCGCGAGAGGCCGTTCCTCCTGAGGAGCCGGTGCTCATCGTGCTTGGCGACACCATCTTTCACGCGGACCTCAAGACGGCCCTCCAACCGGGCCGCAGCACCATCGGCGTGCGCCGGGTGGCGGACCCGCGCCAGTTTGGCGTCGTGGAGCTCGACGGCGACCGGGTACGGCGCCTGGTCGAGAAGCCGGCCAATCCCCCGAGCGACTTGGCCGTCGTAGGGATTTACTACCTGCGGCAAAGCGGGCTCTTGTTTGACTGCTTGCAGGAGATCATCGACGCCGGCATCCGCGTCAAGGGCGAGTACCAGCTGACCGACGGCCTACAGCGCATGATCGAAAAGGGCGAGCCACTCTACACCTT
Source organism: Limnochordales bacterium (assembly GCA_036564115.1). GTDB lineage: Bacteria > Bacillota > Limnochordia > Limnochordales > ZCTH02-B6 > ZCTH02-B6. The sequence goes on along the minus strand of DATCLD010000004.1, from coordinate 33,695 downwards.
CCCGGTGGAAAACTGGTGGGACTGCGGCAACGCGGAAACGCTGCTCAAGACAAACCGGGACCTGCTGATCCTTCTCGAGCCGCCCGTGGCGGAGATCCCGGGCAGCATTGTCATCCCGCCTGTTGTGATCGAGGAAGGGGCCGTCATCAACAACTCGATCATCGGGCCCTACGTGTCGGTCGCCGCGGGGGCTGAGATCACCGACGCGATCGTGCGGGACAGCATCATCAACGAAGGCGCGTGCGTTTCCGGGATTCTGCTGGAGGGCTCGCTGATCGGCCACAAGGCGACGGTGCGGGGCAGCTTCACCCGCGTCAACATCGGCGATTCGTCCAGCATGCACTTGGGCGGCGGCAACGGGGGACTGGATTGATCCCGCGGGCGCAAGCCGTGCGTCCTGAAGACCGAAGGCCACGGACGGGAGTGGGCGTCATGGACATCAGGGCGATCATGCAGAAGCTGCCCCATCGGTATCCGATGCTGATGGTGGATCGCATCGTCGAACTGGAACCCGGGAAGCGGGCGGTGGGGATCAAAAACGTCACCATCAACGAGCCGGTGTTTACCGGCCATTATCCCGACCTGCCCATCCTGCCCGGCGTTTTGATCTTGGAGGCGATGGCCCAAGTGGGCGGCTTGTGCCTCCTGCCGGAGGAGGGGCCGGAGGCGTTGGGCGAAGACGCCCGGGTGCCTTTGTTCGCGGGCGTGGACAACGCGCGTTTCCGTAAGCCGGTGTCGCCGGGAGATCAGTTGCGGATTGAAGTGACCGTGCTGCGGGTGCGCGGCCTTGTCGGCAAGATCGCAGCCGTAGCCACCGTTGACGGCCAGACCGTGGCCGAAGCGGAGCTTATGTTCGCATGGGGGCGGGTGTAAAGGTGGCGGAGGAGACACGGATTCATCCTACGGCGATTGTGGATCCGGAGGCCCGCATCGGGCCCGGTGTGATCATCGGGCCTTACTGCGTCGTGGAGGCGGGCGTGGAGATCGGAGCGGGTACGCGGCTTGGCCCCCATGTGGTCGTCCAACGCGGCACGGTGCTCGGCCGCGACAACGTCGTCGGGCCCGGCGCGATTTTGGGGATGGAGCCCCAAGACCTGAAGTACAAGGGCGAGCCGACACAGCTGATCGTGGGTGACCGCAACTTCATCGGGGCGTATGTCACCATCAGCCGGGGCACGCCCACCGGCCGGGGGGTGACCCGGATCGGCAGCGACAACTACATGATGGCCATGGTGCACATCGGCCACGACTGCGTCGTGGGCGATCACGTGACCCTCACCCAGGGCGTTGGCCTCTCCGGCATGGTGACCGTCGAAGATCAAGCGGTGCTGGGCGGCATGTCCGGGGTGCACCAGTTTGTCCGGATCGGGCGCCTGGCCATGGTCGGCGGCATGACGAAGGTGACCATGGATGTGCCGCCGTTCGTCCTGGTGGACGGGCACCCGGCCCACGTGCGCGGCCTCAACAGCGTGGGCCTCGAACGGGCGGGCATCAGCCCAGAGCGCCGCACGGAACTCAAGCGGGCCTTCCGCCTCCTGTACCGGGACAGCCGCAATCTGCAGGAGGCGGTAGCCGCCATCCGCGCGCATGTGCCGCCGTCCGCGGAGCGGGATCACTTTATCGAGTTCGTGCTCTCGTCCGAGCGGGGGATCTGCCGGTGAAGACGGTCGGGGTCATCGCCGGGGCCGGGCGGGTGCCGGTCCTGGGCGTGCGGGCGGCGCGCGCCAAGGGTTGGCGCGTCTTTGCGGTGGTGTTGGCTTCCGGGAGCGCAAGCGCGGGCCAGGGGGACGCGGAGTTGAACGGCTCCGCCTGTGCGGCGCTCCAGGAAGCGGGGGCCGAATGCGAGACGATGCCCGTCGGCGAGTACGTCCGCATTGTCGACGCCTTCACCGAGCGGGGCGTGCGGGAAATCTACGTTTTGGGCAAGCTGCCCAAGACAGCGCTGTACGGCGAGCGCCTTGACGGGGCCGTCCGGGACGTTTTGGCGGCCCGCGCCGGCCAGGGAGACCACGCCTTGATCGAGGCGTTCATCGCGGACCTGGCCCGGCGGGGATTCGCGGTGCGGCCCCAGCCCGAGCTTTTTGCCGAGCACATCGTTCCGCCCGGCTTTGCCGCGGGCCGCCCCTTGTCGGCCCGGGAAGAGGCCGACGTTCGCTACGGGTACATGGTCGCCCGGAGGCTGGCAGATGTGGCCGACGCCGGCCAGACGGTGGTCGTCAAAGACGGGATCGTCCTGGCGCTGGAAGCCGCCGAAGGCACCGACGCGGCCATCCGCCGGGGCGGCCAGTTGGGGGGACCTGGCGCCGTCGTCGTCAAGGTAAAGGGCTGCCGCGGCATTGACTTCGAGCTGCCGGCCGTGGGCCTGGAAACGTTGGCGGCGGTGGAGGAGGCCCAGGCCGCGGTGCTCGCAGTAGAAGCGGGCCGCACCCTGCTCTTGGAGCGGGAGGCGGTGCTGCGGCGGGTGGAGGAACTGGGCATCGCCCTGGTCGCCGTGGCGGGGGAGGACGCGTCGTGACGCGCCTTTTGCTCTCGGCGGGGGAGGCGTCCGGGGACTTGCACGGGGCGGACCTGGCCAGGGCCCTGCTCGCACAGAAACCCGGCGCCAGCTTGTTTGGCATGGGCGGGCCCCTGATGCGCGACGCCGGGGTCGAGCTGCTCTTCAACCCCACCAGCATGAGCACCGTCGGTTTCGTGGAGGCACTGCGCAGCGTCAACGTCTTGCGCCGGGTGCTGGCGCGCCTCGGCGCAGCCATGGATGAGCGGCGGCCTGACGCGTTGGTGTGCATCGATTTCCCCGGCTTCAATATGCGGCTGGCAGCCTTGGCCCACAGCAAAGGCATCCCGGTGCTCTACTACTTCAGCCCGACGGTGTGGGCCTGGGGCAAGGGGCGGGCCGACAAGCTGGCGCAGCTGGACGTCACGATTTTGGCCGTATTTCCTTTTGAGGCGGAGGCGTACCGGCAGGCCGGGTGCCGGGTGGAGTTTGTCGGGCACCCGCTCCTCGACCGGGTGCGCCCGTCGGCGGACCGGGAAACCTTGCGGCGCGAGTTCGGGGTGGCCGGGGACCAGCTGCTCGTGGCCATCTTGCCGGGAAGCCGCGTGCAAGAACTCGCGCACTTGCTGGCGCCGATGCTGGCTGCAGCCCGCATCGTGCTGTCCCAGAGGCCCGGGACCCGGTTCGTCCTGCCGGTGGCGCACACGCTCAACGTCGAGGACGTACAAAAGATGGTGGCCGACGCGGGCCCGCTGCCCGTGGACGTGGTGAAGGGGCGCGCCTACGACGTGCTCGGGGCGGCCGACGCGGCCATGATCAGCATGGGGACGGCGACGTTGGAGGCTGCGCTGCTTGGCGTGCCCCACGTGGCCTGCTACCGCGTCTCGGGCGCCACTTACCAATTGGCCCGGTTTCTGGTGAAACTGCCCCATGTCGCCCTGCCCAACATTATTCTTGGACGGGAAGTCGTTCCTGAACTGCTGCAATCCCGGGTCACCGCGGACAACCTCGCCCGGGAGTTGCTCGAGCTGCTTGAGCCCGCACGCAACGCCGCAGTGCGGGCCGAGCTGGCGCAGGTGCGGTCCCGGATGGGGGAGGGGGGCGCCGTCGCGCGGGCGGCAGCGGCGGTGCTGGCGCGGGCAGGCGCCGGCGCGGCGGGAGCGGGTTGATGGAATTCGTCTTGACGGCCAACAGCCCGGGCGAGGTGTCCACGTGGCTGGCGCCCGTCGTGCGAGCGCTGCGGGAGGAGGCGCCCGCGGCCCGGATTAGCGTCTTCTTGGTGCCCTGCGCGTTCGCCACGGGCGCGGAAAAGGCGGTCGTCGCCGCCATGCCCGGCGTTGACCGCGCCTTTGGGCCGGGCGAGTATTGGCGCCACGCCCTGGCGGTTCCGGCGGTGCGGGGCTTTGAGCGGCAGGGCGCGGTGCTGTTTCTGGGCGGCGACCCGATGCACGCCCTGTGGCTGGGGCGCCGCTTGGGGCTGCCCGCTCTCGCCTACATGGAGCGGGGCAGCCGGTGGGGTCGCCGCTTCGCCGAGGTGTTTGTGCCCGACGAGCGCGCGCGGGAAAAGCTTTTGCGGCGAGGGGCCGACCCGCAACGCGTGCGTGTGGTGGGCGACCTCATGCTGGACGCGGTGCGGCCCTCCCGGAGCCCTGAGGCCGTCCGGGCCGAGCTGGGCCTGGATCCCTCGCGGCCCGTGGTGGCTGTGTTCCCCGGCAGCCGCCGCTTTGAACTCGAGCAGGCCATGCCCTTCTTGCTGCAGGCGGCGGAGATCTTGTGGGAAGGCCGCCGGGATCTGCAGTTTGTCATGAGCTTGGCTCCCTTTGTTTCTCCTCTCGACCTCGACGGAAAGCCGGTGGCCGCGCTGGGCGGCACCCCGGTGAAGCTGGAGCCGGACGGAAACCGGTGGCGGGCGGTGACAGGCCGCGGCCTGGTGGTGCCGGCCCTGCAGGGGGCGCCTTACGACATCATGCAGGTGGCCGATCTGGCGCTGACGGTTCCCGGGAGCAACACGGCGGAAATGGCGGCCGTGGGCCTGCCGATGGTGGTGGCGTTGCCGTTGAATCTGGCTGAGTCCATCCCGCTGCCGGGGCTGGCCCAGTACGTGGAGCGGGTCCCCGTCGTGGGCAAGCGCTGGAAGCGGGCCGTCGTGCACCGGTTGTCCGAGCGGATGCCCTTCGTTGCCTTGCCCAATCGCAAGGCCGGGCGGGCCATCGTCCCTGAGGTGCGGGGCATCCTGCGGCCCGAGGATGTGGCGCTGGAGGCGGCAAGGCTCTTGGCCGACGCCAAGGCCAGGTCCGCCATGGCGGCCGCCCTGCGCGAGGTGATGGGTCCCCCGGGGGCGGCCCGGCGCATCGCCGAGCGGCTATGCCAGGTCGCCACAGGGCGGTTTGAGGTCGACGGTCGTGAGCGGGACGACGAGGACGCGCGGGAGGGGCAGGCAAGCCTGCCGCCCGGTGACGCCCCGTGAAGCTGCTCTTTGTCACCAACGGACACGGGGAGGACCGCCTGGCCCTCTGCCTGGTGCGGGCCCTGTGGGCGCGCCTGCCCGGGGCCGAGATCCGCGCCGTTCCCCTTGTGGGCGAGGGGCACCTGCTGGAGGAAGCGGGCATCGCGGTGGCCGGCCCACGGGTGCGGGTACCTTCCGGAGGCCTCGTCCGCCCGACTGCGGGCGCCGTCTGGCGCGACCTGCGGGCCGGGCTCGTCGAGCAATTCCGCCGCCAGGTGCGCTTCTTGCGGGAGCAGGCGGCTTGGGCGCAAGCCGCCATCGCCGTGGGCGACACCTTTTGCGGGTGGGTGGCTGGGCGCGCTCTGCCTCATCGGCCGCTGATCCTGGTCGCGACCGCCAAGTCTGTCTACATCCACGGCCACTCGCGGCTTGAGGTTTTCTGGATGCGGCGCCGATGCCAGCACGTGTTTGCCCGGGACGAGCCCACGGCCGAGGACCTGCGCCGCCGCGGCGTGCCCGCGTCCTGGCAGGGAAACCTCATGATGGACGCCCTGGACGTGGCCGGTCGATCGCCGGTGGCGCCCGGCGAGCGACCCGTGGTGGCGCTCCTGCCCGGCAGCCGGGAGGACGCCTATATCAACCTGGGCGCGCTGGCCGACTGCCTGGAGCAGCTTTCCCGCATGCTGGACCCGTCAAGGAAGGGCCTTGTCGGGCTGGTGCCTTTGGCACCGGGCCTCGACCGCGAGCGTGCCGTGGCCGTGCTGGCGAAGCGCGGCTGGACGCGGCCGGTGCCGGCTGAGCCCGCGCCCGGCGTCCCGGCCGGTCGCCACGATGCGGCCGGGACCATTACGGTAGAAAAAGGAGCGGCCCGCCTGAGGCTCGCCTCGGGCATGTTTGGCGACGCGCTGCAGGCCGCCGATGTGGTCATCGGCCTGGCGGGTACGGCCAACGAGCAGGCCGCGGGTCTCGGCAAGCCCGTCGTCGTCTTTCCCGGCCCGGGGGTCCAGTTTAACCGGCGCTTTATGAAGGCACAGAAGCGGCTGCTCGGCGACGCGGTGGCCGTGGCGGCGCCGGACCCGGTGGCCGTGGCGGCGGAGGCGGCGGCGATCCTTGAGGACGACGCCCGCCGGCAGCGGATGGGAGCCGCAGGCCGGGCGCGCATGGGGCCGCCCGGCGCCGCCGACCGGATGGCCGCGGCCATCCTGCGCATGTGGAACGTCCGTGCCGCCCATCCATGACCTACGCGAAGGCCGCCGCCGCACCCGCGCCCTCTCCGCCGAACCCTGACAGGTGCAGGGCAAACTCGAGGGGCCGCTGGTCGGCCAAGCGGCTCGCGTCGTGGAGTCCTGCCTGGCGGAAGAGGTTGCGCCCGGTGCGGGAATTGGCTTCGAAAAACCACAGCTGCCCGGACCGGTCAATGCCGATGTCGATCCCGAGCTCCCCTACGTACCCCGTGCGCCGGCAGGCCAAGTCAATCTCCTGGGCGACCCGCAAAGCGATATGCTCGATGCGCCGGCGCATGGCCATCGCTTGCGCGTCGGTCATGCCCAGGCTTTCCATGAGCACCGGCTCCAGCGGCCAGGCTTCACCGCCGCCGTAGAGGTTGGAGACAATGCTGCCCGGACGGCCGATCCGGGCGCCGGTGCCCGTGATCTGCCAGTTGCCGCGGCCGTCCCGCTGCACAAGGATCCGCACGTCAAAGATTCGCCCCCGCCAGCGGGCGAGGTCGATCCGGGGCTGGATGAGCCAGGGCTGGCGCGGGCGGCCCAGGAGGTGTTGCACGATGGCGCCGAGATTGGCGGTGCGGCCCCGGTGGATGCGAGCTTGGGCGTCGGTGTAGCGGTAGTTGTATCCGCCGCGCCGGTCGGCGCTGATGACCCAGATGCCGATCCCTTTGCCGCCGCCCGCCGCCTTGACGTACACGGTGCCGTACCGCCGCAGCATGGCCGACAGGTCGGCCGTCGTGCGCAACACCCGGGTTTCGGGGATGTAGGGCGCAAGATCGGGGAAGCGTCGCATCAGCCGGTAGACCCACCACTTGGATCCCACCAGGGAGTTGAACTGTTGCACGCCGCGCCCCCGCAGCCAGCGCTGCAGGCGCAGGACGGAGGCGGTGACGTATCCCCGATCATAGAGCACGTGCGGCAGGGGGAAAAGCCGGCGCGCCCAGCCACGGCCCTCTAGCCACGTCCACCCGGCCACTGCGCCCAAGGGCCGCAGGACATCCCCAGGTTCAAAGACGTATACAGCCATGTTCAGCTGGCGCCCGAGGCGGATCAGGCGCCGGAAAAAGGTCGTCTGCGCGCCATAGGGGTTGCTCGGCCCGCTGCGGTGGCACAGGATGCCGACGAATGGCCCCACGTGCACCTGCCCGTCGGCGGAGCGGCGCAGGCGCAACGGCCAGCCAGCGGGCAGGTGCATGCGCTGCATCAACAGGCTGTCCATGTACACCTTCTCCTCGGGGCCGGGGCCGGCGGCTTCGACGCGGACCGGTGCCCGCTGGAGGTGCGTACAGAGCTGGACGCTCTGCCCGGGATGCAGCCCCAGCCTTTCCAGCAAACCCGGCGCCATTTGCACCACCCGGCCCGCGCCCGCCCGGGCGTACAGCGCTGCGCAAGCGCTTCGCTCCATCGCGCCTTCACCTGATTTCCGCCGCAGTCATATGTTACTACGCTCCTTGCCGGTACCATAGCGTACGCGGCGCCAGACCGTTTTGTCCCGAGGCGGCTGGCGCCGCGCCGTACGTGGATGCCGGAGGGCGCCACGGGCAGGGGACGCAGGGGAGGGGCGCTTGTGGACGTGTCGATCAGGATGGCCCGGCCGCGGGAAGCCGGCATCGTGCACCGGATCTTGATGGAAGCCTATGCACCCTACCGGGACAAAGTTGTCCCACCCCTCAAGGTGTTTAGCTCGACCCCGGCCAGCATCGCCGTGGACATCCGCACCCGGCGCCACGCCCACGCCCTTGCCTTTATCGGGACGACGCCGGTGGGGACCGTGCGCTGCACGCCAGGCCGCAACGGGCATGGGGAGCGCCGGTGGACCTTGTCCCGGCTCGCGGTGTTGCCCGAGTACCGGGGCGAAGGCATCGGCGCCATGCTGATGCGGTGGATGGAAGAGCGGGCACGCCAGTGCGGGGTGGCCGAACTGCGGGGCGAAGTCCGGACGGCCTTGCCGTTTCTGGTCCGGTTTTATCAGTGCCTCGGCTACCAAGTGCTGGGCTATCGCTCCAAGCCCGGATACGCCCGCTACTTGACCATCATCGGCAAGCGCCTTCGATAAAAAAAGGAGAGTGGGCCACGTGGGCAAAGCGGATTTCCGGCTCTATGTGGTGCTGGACGACGCGCGCCGGCGCGTCGATCCGGCGGAAGCGGCCGCAGCGGCCATCGAAGGCGGCGCCACCGTTTTGCAATGGTCGGGCGGCCAAGCGTCCACCCGCGCGCAAGTGGAAACCGGGCGGCGGCTGGCGGAAGTCAGCCGGCGCTACGGAGTGCCTCTCGTCGTGGGCGGGCGGGTGGACGTCATGCTGGCCATCGGCGCGGACGGTGTCCTTTTGGGCCCCGACGATCTGCCTGCGGTCGTGGCGCGGCGTCTGGCCGGCAGCGACGGCATCATCGGCGTATTGGCTCGGGATCCCCGTGAAGCCCTGGCCGCTGCCGGGCAGGGCGCTGACTACGTGCTCTACGCGCGTCCAGAGGAGGTGGCGGGGAACGTACCTGTGCCCGTGATCGCCCTAGGGCTGCGCAGTCCGGAAGAGGTGGTTGGGGCCCTGCAGGCGGGTGCCCGCGGGGTCGCATTGGCGGCGAGCCGTGTGCGCCAGGGGGAGCTGGGCGCCGCGTGCCGGGCTTTTGCCGAGGCGATCCGCCGCGGGGCCAACCCCCAGCAATTCGCGGCAGGTGCCCGCCCTCTCGCCACCGAACCACCCTTTGGCGACGGGAGGCCTGGATTCTTGTGAGCATCGTGGCCACGGGCCTGGTAAAGGCCTATCACGGCCGGCGGGTGGTCGACGGCGTCGACCTGCGGGTGGAGCGGGGCGAGGTCGTCGGCCTCTTGGGACCCAACGGCGCGGGGAAGACAACCACCTTTTATATGATCGTTGGCCTTGAGCGTTGCGACGGCGGGCGCATCGAGCTGGACGGCCAAGACATCACCCGCCTGCCCATGTACCGGCGCGCGCGCCTCGGGATCGGCTACCTGGCGCAGGAAGCGTCGGTGTTCCGCCGGCTGACGGTCGCGGAGAACGTACTGGCGGTGCTCGAGGCCGTCGGGGTGCCGCGGGAGCAGCGCCAGGGGCAGGTGGACGCGCTGCTGGAGGAGTTCCGCCTGACCCACGTGCGGCACCAGTACGGTTTCATGCTGTCGGGCGGCGAGCGCCGCAGGACGGAAATCGCCCGGGCGCTGGCCGCGAACCCTTCTTTTTTGTTGTTGGACGAGCCCTTCGCCGGTGTCGATCCCATCGCCGTAGCCGAGCTGCAGGAGGTTATCGCCCAGTTGCGCAACAAGGGCCTGGGTGTGTTGATCACGGATCACAACGTGCGGGAGACGCTGGCCATCACCGACCGGGCCTACATCATGCATGAGGGCCGGATCCTGGTTGCGGGGGACTCCAAGGCGATCGCTTCGGACCCGGTCGCCCGCAAATTTTACCTTGGAGAGCGCTTTCGATTGTGAGAATCCTGGACCGCTACATCCTAAAGGAACTGGTCAGCCCGCTGATGTTTGGGATGCTGGCCTTCACCGCCTTATTTGTCAGCGTCGACGTGGTGCAGCTGGTGCGCATGGCGGTCGATTACGGCGCACCCATGCTGGTCGTGGTGCAGCTGGTGCTGCTGCGCCTTCCTCAGATCGTGGTATACACGTTTCCTATGGCGGTGCTGCTCGCCGGCCTGCTGACGTTGGGCCGTCTTTCGGCGGCCAGCGAGATCGTGGCCATGCAGGCGGGCACGGTGAGCTTCTACCGCATCGTCGGCCCGGTAGTCGGCCTTGGGCTTGCCTTCAGCCTGCTCACGCTCGTCATCAGCGAGTGGGTGGTGCCGGCGGCTAACTACGCGTACCGCCGGGTGCTGGTGGAGGACCTCCAGGGCGGTCAATTGCCAGCGGTATCCCGCAATGTTATACTCAGAGAGTACCAGGGCGGATTGCTGCGGGGTTTCCTGTATGCCACAGAGTACGATGGACAAGCCCGCACCATGCGTGAGGTGACCATCGTGGAGCTGTCCCGCGGGCGCCCCGTCCGGACGACGTACGCCCGCCGCGTGGTGTGGGAAAACGAGACGTGGTGGATGGAGGACGGCGTCATCCACATTCACGACGGCGAGCCCGGCGTCACTATTGACTTCCGGGAGGGACGCCAGTCCATCACCATCGGCTATCGCCCGGAACAGGTGGTCACGGCTCAAAAAAGTCCCGAAGAGATGACGATCCGGGAATTGCGCGACCACATCGCCGTCCTGGGCGCGCGGGGCGCTGACTTACGCGAATACCTGTTGCACCTGCACATGAAGTTTTCCATCCCCGCGGCGAGTTTTGTCTTCGCCTTGCTGGCTGCGCCGTTGGGGGTGCAATCCCATCGTTCCGCGTCGTCGGTCGGATTTGGCCTGAGCATGGTGGTCATCCTCGTCTATTACGTGCTGATGACCCTTGGCACCGCACTAGCGCAGGGAGGGCAAGTGCCTCCAGGAGTGGGGGCCTGGCTGCAAAACCTGGTCCTCGGCGCGGTGGGCATGGGGCTCTTGTGGGCCGCCGGACGGCGCTGAAGCGGCCCGGAGGACGGTGAACGTCGGTTGTACGGGCTGCCCCTGCTCGTCATCCTCATATTGTTGGGCGGCATCATCGCCTACTTGGGCGACCGGATCGGCATGCGCGTCGGCCGCAGCCGCCTGACCCTCTTTGGCCTGCGTCCCAAGCATACGTCCGTCGTGATCACCATCGCGACCGGCATCCTGATCGTCGCCGCGAGCCTCACCGTGCTGTCCGTCGCTTCCGAAGAGGTGCGCACGGCGCTCTTCCGCCTACGGGAGATCCAAGAGGCCTTGGCGACCACCCGTCTCCAGTATGAGGGCGTCGTGGAGGAATTGGCCCGCCAGCGGGCCGAGCTCGAACGCACCCAGGCCCAGCGGGACGCCGCCACCCAGGAACTGGCGGTGGCCGAGGAGCGCCTGCGGCGCATCGGGGCCGAGTACGAGCAGGCAGTGGCGGCTTTGCAGGAGGCCCAGGAAAACCTGGAATTCACCCGCCAGCGCGTGAGCAACTTGCAGCAGATCGGCGAGGAGTTGCAGCGCCGCATCGAGGAGATGCAGGGCCGCATCGCCGAGATGGAGGCGGAAATCGAGGTCCTGGAGTCCCAAATCCGGGCGGCCAACCTGCAGCTGGATATCGTTCGCGGCGGCGAGCTCGCCTTTCAGGCTGGCGATATCGTGCTGGCCGGGGTGCTCGAGGGCGGTGCGCCGCTGTCCGAGATAGAGGAGCAGCTCCTTGAGCTCCTGGAGCGGGCCGACCTGCTGGCGGTGCAGCGCGGGGCGCGGCTGCCGGGCGCGCAGCCGCCCACGGCGCTGCAACTGCCCGACGGCGTCTTTGAGGGCGCCGCCCGCATCCTCGCCGCTTCCCCCAAGCGCTGGGTGGTCCGGATCGTCTCCCTTTATAACACGACCGTGGGAGAACCGCTGACGGTCGACATCGCCCTTGTGGAGGAACAGCTCATCTACCGGCGGGGGGAGAGCATCGCCGAGACGGTGGTGGAAGGGCAGGCCAGCGGCCTCGTGCGCGACGAGCTCATCCGGCTGTTGCAGTCGGTCTACGACGCGGCCATCGCCCGCGGCATGCTCACCGACGAAGACGGGTTTGTGTCGGAAGGCGTGAGCCTGCAGGAGTTTGTGGACACCATCAGCCGGGTCGAGCAGATGGGCGGGCCCGCCCGGGTCAAAGCCGTGGCGGCGGAGGACACCTACAATACGCAGTGGCCCCTGCGGATCCGCCTCGAGGTAGAACCCGCGGCTTGATCTTGCTTGTCTGAGACCGGGCGGTTGACCGCGGTCATTGGAGACCGTCCCGTTGCACCGGCGGTTCTTATTCCGCAACAACCGATCCTTCATCTTAGGATAAGATGGGAGATCTAACCAAAGTCGCAGCACTAGGCCCTTTCCTCGTGACGAATCTTTCCAGGCGAAGCAGGATTTCGGTGAGCCGCCTCGAATCAAGCGATTCAGGGTTTCTCTGACTGTGTGACCCCCCGGAGGCCGCCGCGGGTGGACGGAAAGGAGGTGCGGCGGCGTTCGGTCCACGACCGCAGCTGGCGGATGGGGGTCAGGCGTCCGGAGGATGAGCGACCGGCTCGACCGAGTCCCGGGTGAGGAAACAGGGAGACTCACCGCGCGGGTGAGGTTGGGGGGCGGGACTCTCATCTTCGGACGTGATGTCTGCAGCAGAGAACCTGAGTTGGAGGAAACGATGAGGGGGAACGGTTATGACCAAGAGAGGACTGGCCCTTAGCCTGGCCGTCGTGATGGTTTGGGCCATCGCGGTGCCTGCGTTTGGCCAGGCGAACCCGTTCCGCGACGTCCCTCGCGACCACTGGGCTTATGACGCCGTCGCGACGCTGGCGGCGGCCGGCCTGGTCGAGGGGTATCCGGACGGGACGTTTGGCGGCGAGCGCACCTTCACCCGCTATGAGATGGCGATGGTGTTCGCTCGCATCCTGGCGCGGCTTGAGGCGCTCCTGGATGAGAAGATTGACGCCCGCGTCGGTGCGTTGGCCACCGTTGAGGAAGTCGTGCTGCCCGACGGCACCGTGGGTACCTCCATTCGCCTGACGCCCGAGATGGAGCGGGCCATCCTCGAACTGGTGGGCGATCCGGAGCGGGCCGCTGCTGTGGCGGGCGCTACGGTACGACTGGCCGAGGAGTTTGCCAGCGAGCTGGAGCTCCTGGGCGTGCGTGTGGCCGAGCTGGAGCGGCTGTTTGCGAACGTGAACACCCGCCTGATTGCGGTGGAGCAGCAACTGGCCGAGATCCGCAGCATGGCCGAGACGGCGCGGGGCGTCGCGGAGGCGGCCAATGCGGCTGCTCAGGCTGCGGAGGAGGCGGCTGCGGAGGCCCAGGCCAAGGCTGATTGGGCTTGGCAGGTGTACGAGCGGCTGAAGGCGTCCGGCGCGAGCGACGACGAGATCGTCGAGGCCCTGGCCCTCGCGACGGGCGTACAGGGTGACGCGGATAGCGCGGCTGAACGTGCGTACCGGGCTCGCCTTGCGGCCGAACGGGCGACTGCGCTGGCAAACCAGGCGCTGGAGGCCGCCGACCGGGCTGAAAAGATGGGCCAGATGTCTTACGATGAGGCCCGTAAGGCCTATGAGCTGGCGTCTCAGGCGTTGAGCGAGGTGGCGGCGCAGGGCGAGCAGGCTCGCAGCGAGGCGCTCCGGGCTATGGAGCGGGCTCAGCGGGCTGACCAGCAGGCTTACCGGGCCCGCCTGACAGCGGACCGGGCGCTGGCTCGCGTAGAGGCGCTCGAGGAGCAGGTGGGCGAGATCGCCCGGCGGCCCGTTATCGGCGGCGAGTTCCGGGCTGAGTACGAGCTGACCCATACCTCGAATCCGGCCGACGGCGTGCGGCTGGACCCGCGGGACGGCGAGAGCGACACCATCAAGGATGCCCGCAAGTTGGACCTGACGCTGGCCCTGACCACCTCGTTCAAGCCGAGCGAGGACACCACCGTAGACGGCGGCGTGAAGGCCAGGGCGCGGGTGTTCGGAGAGGACGCCGACGACGTCGACGACTTCGACGACTTCGATCTGGCCAACATGTGGTTCGACGTGACGCAGCCGGGCCGGACCTTCAGCGCCTTGCTGGGCGACCTGACCGGTGAGGATATCGCCAAGGGCTTCAACAAGTACACGCTGGACGCGGACACCTACGAGGCCCGGGTCGATTCGGTCGACCGCCGCGGTGCTGTCCTCGAAGCCCAGGTCGGCAACTTCAACGGCCGCCTGATCGCGAGCCGCCTCGACTCCACGGCGCCTGAGAAAGGCCTCTACGGCATCGCCGCCGGCTTCCCGGTGGGCGAGGGCATGAACCTGGAGGCCAACTACCTCTGGTGGAGCGAGGCCGACCGGGTGGCGTCGGTGCGGGCCTACGGCGAGCTCGGCCGCACCCTGTATGACGCGATCTACGCACGGTTCCGGGAGGACGCGGCGTATGACATCGATCTGAAGACCGGTATCGGTGTCATTGACCTGGGCCTCAACTTCCGCGAGGTTCCTGCATCGTTTGCGCCGAGCAACCCGACTGACCCGAAGGCGGAAGATCTGAAGCACTTCGGTAAGCTGCTGGACGAGGACGACGGCGACCTGTTGTGGGACCAGCGGCGGTACGTCGCCCGCGCCGAGGCGCCCGCGTGGATCGCGACGGTGCTCGCGGAGAAGGGCCGCCACGACAAGACGCTGGCGGGCGACAGCTGGACCGACTGGACGATGTTCGGGTTCAAGGACCTGGACCTGCTCGGTTTCAATGTGGGTGCCCGGGCGTACAACGATACGCGCGACAACGACAGGGAAACCCAGATTCTCCGGCTTGACGTGAGCCGTGAGTTCCGGCTTGGCCTGCCGTTCAAGTTCACCGTCAGCCACGCGAACGCGAAAGTGACGAACTTGGCGGCGTGGCAGGCCCTGGACGAGCTGGCTGACTGGAACGAGGACGAGCAGGAGCACCTGGCCGTTGGTCTCGCGGTTGAGGACTACGCCCTGACGCCGGCTTGGACCTTGAGCGCCAGCGTCAAGACGGAGAAGAACCCGATCACGGACGACGAGTGGACCGAGCCTGACAGCTGGAAGGACAAGTTCGAGGACGACAGCGACAACCCGTACCGGAAGCACTATCGCGACACGGCTTCGGCTGCGGTCAAGTTCGCCGCCACGGATGCGCTGACGCTGTCGGCCGGCTATACGGTGGAGCGGTGGGATACGGTCGGGGACGGCGAGCGCAACGTGTCGGTCTACACGACCGACCTGGGCGCTGACTACACCCTGAACGTGTCCGGTGCCGACGTGAGGCTGGGTTACGGCTACCAGCTGCAGAACATCGTGGGTGGCGGCATTGTCCACACGGCTTCACCGCGGCACACCTACTCCATCGGTGTGAAGCGACAGTTGCTGGGCGCCACGTGGGACGCTGCGTACAAGGTCGTCATGGGTCGCGGCACCGACGGCGTTGGCAAGGTGAACGCGATCGACACGATGGGATCGCTGAACGTCACGTATCCGATTACTGAGGCGGCGGAGTTCGTCCTCACCGGTAAGTGGGGCTCGTCCCTGCAAAACCGGGACACGGATGACAACTACTACTACTCCAGCATTCAGGCGGGGTTTGGCATCAAGTTCTAAACCGGTCCGCTGACGCTGGGTAGGGACGTCCGCAAACCCCCGGGGCGATCTGCCCCGGGGGTTTGCTAATTGGCGGGAAATATGGTTGACTGAAGGTAGAGTCGGCAACGGGGGGTGGCGCCGTGGATCGGGTGGTAGTCGCCATCGACCCGGGCCGGGAGAAGTGCGGCATCGCGGTGGTGACGCTGGACGGCCGTGTACTTCGACAGGCCGTCGTTCGCGCCGGGGAGCTGGCGAAAAGCCTTGCAGGCGTGAAGCACCCGGTTGCCGCGTACGTGGTCGGACACCGCACGGCGTCGGGAGATGTCAGGGCCGCCCTGCGGGCCATGGGAGTGCCCGACGAGGCGGTCAAGGTGGTCAACGAGGACAGGAGCACCGAACTGGGCCGGCAGCGGTACTGGCGCGCCAAGCCGCCGCGGGGCTGGCGGCGGCTGTTGCCCACAAGCCTGCAGGTGCCGCCGGAGCCGTACGATGATTTCGTGGCGGTGGAATTGGCCGAACGCTTTCTTTCCGCTTCCCGGTCCGGGGCGGGAGAGGGTTCGGCACAAAGGGTGGAGAAATGATCTGGCACGGCGAAAGAAGGCTGTTGTGTCCAAATTGTCCTAGAAAGGAGGGGTTCGCGGTGCGGCTGAAGGGACGCTTCTCAGCGCTCGGGCGCCTATTGCCGCTGCTGCTCGGCTTCGTGCTTTTGGCCAGCGGTGCCGCATCGGCCGCCACGGCGGGCCCCTTCTCGGATGTGCCTGCAGAGCACTGGGCGTACGACGCGCTGGAGCAACTGAGCGAAGCGGGGTTGGTTGACGGCTACCCAAGCGGGTTTTTCAGCGTCTCCAGGCGGCTCACCCGCTACGAGATGGCCCTTTCCGTGGTCCGAGCGCTGGAGCGGCTGTCGGAGCAGGTGTCGGTAGGAGCCCATACCGCTGAAACGATGGACGTATCCGAACTGTGGCTTGGCTACAACGAAGCTCACCCGGATCGGCCATTGTCGCCCGCCTTGCGGGATGTACTGGGCAGCGTCGTCCACGAGTTTGAGCCGGAACTGATGATGCTCGGCTATGGAAAGTGGACTGCGGTGGTGAACCGGGCTCCGGAGTCGGCCGTCGTGCGGGTCGAAGCGGCCGCCGACGGGAGCGGCAAGCAGGGCGGTGCAGCCCAGGTCGAGGCCTGGGAGCGGCGGATCGACGCGAACGCCCCCGGTGCACTCTTTCTGTCTGATTACGTCCTGCCGGGCACGCCCCTGTTGGCCGGAGCCCGCGCGGCGGGGGACACGTCGCTTTTGCGGAGCGTCACGGAGACGTGGACCGGCCTCGCAGGCGTCGTGCCGGTGACGCCGTATTTGTCCCTGCGCGGTGAGCGCGCCCTGCGCAGCGGCTGGGACGGGGAAGCCGGCATGACGTCGGTCGGGGCCAGCGTCCGCTTGGGCGATGTATCGGTGGATGGGCGTCTGCGCAGCGTGGAGCCGGGATTTGGTGCGGGCCTGTCCGACGGCGGCGAGGCCATGGGCGTCGGCCTTACGGTTCCTTTGGGCGAGGTGCGGCTGATCACCGGACGCGATATCGTGCAGCGGCTGCAAGACTCGGAGGAAGGCGCCGCGGTCGAGCACGTAACGTCGTGGGCCTTGGAATACGGCGGAGGGCAGTCGCCGCAAGTTCGCGCGCAGTGGGAATCGGTCAGCTTGGCGGACCTCAAGCAGGCGCGCTCGCGGGCGTCGGTGGACGTCAACGTGCCCGTAGCGCAAGGTGCCGTACACCTGGGGCTCGCGTACGAAGGACAGCCGAAGCAAGACGCCAAGGGTATCTCTGTGACGACGCTCACCGTGGCAGGTTTTGACTTGCGGCTGCAGGAGAATGCGGAGGCCCAGGCCGCGATCGCCTTCCAGGATTCGGAGGAGGGTAGCCAGCGTACGACCAGCCTGGGGCTTCGTTACACGCTCAGCCCGGAAGCCGCCCTGCGCTTGGGGTATAAGCTCATCAATTTCACCGACGAAAACAGCCAGAACGTGACAACCGCAGAGATCACGATTCGCTTCTAGTCACAGGTTGAGGCCGCCGGTGTCGGTCCTGGGGTCGGGCAGACGACGGACGGGGAGGTCTTGGGTGGATGGTAAAGAGGTTGGCAGCTGGCCTCCTGGCTGCACTGGTGTTGCTCACGTTGGCGCCAGGCGTGCCGGCGCAGGAGACGTCGCTTCCGGGCATGCTGGCCGCAGCGGAGCGGGCCATCTACGGCTCTGAGCAGGCGGGTTCACTGGTGGAGCGAGTGGCCCGGCTTGAACGGGACGTGTACGGCGAAACCAAGTCGGGGCCGCTTTTGGTTCGGATTCAAGACGTTTACGGTTATTTGGTCGGCGTGGGCGGGCCCCTGTCCGTTGGGCTCCAGCTCAACGTGGTTGAGTACCTGGTGTTCCAGCGGATGAACACCGGCGTGGCGCTGACGCGGCGATTGGAGGACCTGGAGCGCAGCGTCCTGGGCACGACGCAGCAACTGCCGCTGGCGGAGCGCGTCCGGTCGCTGCTGGAGCTCGTGTGGCCGTCCGGGGAGCTGAATGTTCGGCAGGTAACCGTGCCTAAGGAGACCCTGGTGAAGATCCACCTGCTGACGGAGATCAATTCCGGCACGAGCCGCGTCGGTCAGAAGGTACGGTACCGAGTCGTGGAGGACGTGATGATCGACGACCGGGTCGTCATTCCTGCCGGTGCGGAAGGCGAAGGCGAGATCACGTCGGTCCAGTCCGCCGGCCGTTTCGGCCAAGCGGGGCGCGTCGAGGTCAACTGGGGCACCGTGCCGGCCATTGACGGCACTCGTGTCCAACTGAACGTGTCTACCCGCGCCGCGCAGCAAAACCAGGAGCTGGCCGTCGCTGCCAGCATGGCGGGCGTCATCCTGCTGGGGCCCGTGGGGCTTGTCGGCGGCTTGTTCGTCCAGGGGCAGGAGCACGTTGTCCCGGTGGGCGCGCAGTTTTACGTTGAGGTGGCCCGGGAAACCCAGGCGTTGGGCTTGTCCCTGACGCCGCTCCGCTGACGGCCGGGGGTAGCTGCGCACTACTGCTGAAAAACTCGGGCGTCGTGCGGTCAGCAAACGCACGGCGCCCGAGACTTCAGCCCAGGGAGGCGAGACGGTTTTCCGGCTGGTCCCTGGATTCCAGCAGTTCGTGGTAGGCGTTCTCGATGGCCTGCTCCAATACCCGCACGAGCTCGTGGCGGCTGGCGCCGCCCTGGCGTTCGAGCACGCGGGACGCCAATAGCTGGTCGGCGATGCGCTCGGCAAACGCCTGCGTGAGCTGCTGCACCCGGCTCATGGGCAGGGTGCTGGGCGTCTGCTGTTCCTCTTCTTCGGCGCCGAGAAAGTAGGTAATCGGTTTCCCCAGGGCGTCGGCCAGGGCCTGCAGGGTGCGCAGGGAAGGGGTGCGCTGGCTCCGCTCCAGGTCGGAGATGTAAGGTTGGGACTTGCCGATCATTTTGGCTAGCTTCGTCCCCGAGATCCCCAGTTCGACGCGGGTTCGGCGGATGCGTTCTCCAAGGCTGGCGCCGGGCATAGTGCTCACTCCCTTGTGCCTTGTCGCGGTGCCACGGAATGGGTCCATTGGCGGATTTTGCTGCAGTATACCACAAAGTCTTTGAGGAAGGAAAGACGGCGCCCGCATGGAAGCCAGTGTCCACGGGCTTGACGGGGATGAGCGACCACGGGGGGGCCACGGATGGGAATGGAACTGGTAATGGTACCCATTGACCGCGTTCGCCAAGACCCCAACCAAGCGCGGGGGCTGCGCAGCCTCGACAGCGTCGCGCCCCTGGGCCGTTCCATTGCAGAGGTAGGCATGCTCCATCCGATCCTGGTGCGCCGCCGCGAGGACGGCGATTACCAGCTGGTGGCAGGCTACAGGAGGCTCCTGGCGGCGGCGTCCATGGGTCTGGAAACGGTGCCGGCCCTCATCCTGGAGGGGGACGCGCCCGCCCTGCAGGTGCAACTGGTGGAAAACCTGCAGCGGGAGGACTTGAACCCGCTGGAAAAGGCCATGGCTGTCAAGACGTACATGGACGCGGCGGGGCTTTCCAAGCGGGCCGCGGCGGAGAAGCTGGGCATCCCCAGAACCACCATCACCGATTGGTTGGATTTGCTGCAGGTGGATGAACGGTACCAGCGGGCCGTGGTGGACAACTTCAATGGTGGGGATTCGCCGCTGACGGTGTCCCACGTGGCCGAAGCCCGGGCCTTGGCGGCCCGCATGGGAGCGCCCGGTCTCGTCAACGCACTCTTGGACGCGGTCCTGCTTTACCACCTGAGCAAGTCGGAAACCCGGGAAGTGGCCCGCCTGGTGCGGGAACACCGGAACCTGTCCATCCGGGACGCGGTGCGGGCTGTGCGTCCCAATCTCGACGACCCCGAGCAGAGCGCCGAGCCTGCGACCGTGCCGCCCGATCAGCACAACCTGCAGCAACTGGTGCGGGCCGTCGATCGCTCTACTGCCCTGATCAAGCGCATGGGGCACCTGTCCGGGAGGTTTCTCTCGGAAGCCCAGCGGGCGGAGCTCGTCGCCCGCTTCCAAGCGCTGCACGAGATGACCGGGCAAGTGCTGGAGCGCCTGACGGCGCCGCTCGCCGCCGAAGCCGAGCCGGCGCGGGAGCGGCGGCGCCGGAAGCGCCGGGTTTCGTAGCCGGAAGGCCGCAACGGCGTTCCGGGCGAGTCGCATCACAAGACAGGCGCAGTAAGGAACTGCAGCAGCTCTGTGAACGAGGGGCTAGCGCCGTGCCGGACGTACCAGCCCGAAGTGGCGACGCCCAAGGCGAGGGCATCCTGGACTTCCAGACCGAGGGCAAGCCCAAGGCAGCAGCCGGCATTGAAGTTGTCGCCGGCGCCGGTCGTGAGTTTTGGCGTCGGGGTGTAGGGACCCTCGACCTCCACGTACCGGCCGCCAGCACAGGCGGACGCCCGGTCCGTCGGGTGGACGATGACGCCATCCACGTCCAGCGCGTCGGCAATGGCGCGGGTCGCCTGCTCAAGCGGCGCGCCAGGCTCGGTTCGGTCGCCGATCCCTAAGGCCCGGCCGACCTCTGCGGCTTCTTTCCGGTTGAGGCCCAGGTAGGTGGCAAAGTGCGGGCGGAACTGCTCGAGCACCCGGAGCGCCTCGCGGAGCTCCGCCTCGGAACGCTTTTGCGGGTCGGCCAGGTCAAAGAAGGCTATGCGCTTGGTCCGAGCGGGCGGCAGTTGGGGCGCCACCTCGGCGAGAAACCGGCGCCAGATGTCGGTCATGGCCGGGATCATGGTCCAATTGTTCATGGCAAGAAGCTGCGCCCGCCCGCAAAGCTCGAGCCAGCGGGCAACAGGCACCTGTTCCAGCAACCGCTCCCACGACAGTCCGTACAAGCTTTCCAGCCGCCCCAACATCAGCTTGCCGTCCTTGAACTCCAGGGCCTGCGTGCGCCCGGGATTGGCGATGGAGATGAGCTCAGCCAGCTGGGCGAGCTCGGCAAAGACGGGATGCAACTCCGGCAGTCCAAGGGTGCCGATGCAGGTAACGGCGGCGCCGCTCTTGGCCAACGCGAGGGCCATGATGGGCCCGTTGCCGCCCAGCTTAACGGTGTGAGGTACCAGTTCAATATTGGTGCTGAAGCCGGCCGCCGCCGCAATGCGCCGCGCGAAGTCGGCGATGGTAGCCACCGGCGTGAAATTGTGGGCGTCGATGCGCCGGTCGACGACCCATAAGATTTCATCCACGAAACCGTCGAGGCCGATAACGGCCCGCACCTGGTCGGGCCGGACGTTTAAATTTTGTACGGCTTGCGCCGCCCGGGCGGCGGCTGCGACGAAGGGTACGGCCATGAGGGAACCTCCTTGGCTGCAGCGGTCGGCACGATTGACAATCCGATTCTGTTATAACACGGACCTGCTGTGCCTGTCAGGAGCAGGAATTCCGGGCGCGTTGACAAAACCCGCTTGCAAGGATTGAAACCGGCCTGAACCCAAGGAGGGTGTCCGATGGCGCAAGCAGCTCGGCCGGAGCGCATCGGTTTCATCGGTCTTGGCATCATGGGCCGCTCCATGGCCCTCAATCTCGTGCGCCGCGGGTTTCAGGTGACGGTTTGGAACCGTACCCGTGCCCGCATGGAGCCGCTGTTGGCCGCCGGTGCCCGGGGTGCCGGCTCCCCCAAGGAGGCCGCCCGGGAAGCCGACGTCGTCATCACCATCGTCACCGATTCACCCGATGTGGAACAAGTGATCCTCGGCCCGGAGGGCGTCATTGAAGGCGCCCGACCCGGCACGGTCGTCATTGACATGAGCACCATTTCGCCCGCCGTCACGCGCCGGCTAGCCGCACAGCTCGCGGAGCGGGGCATCGACATGCTGGATGCCCCCGTGACCGGCGGTGATGTGGGGGCGCGCGAGGGTACCCTATCCATCATGGTAGGCGGAAAGGCCGAGGTGCTCGAGCGCTGCCGGCCCGTGCTTGAGGCCATGGGGCGCAACATCGTGCATGTGGGCGACCACGGCATGGGCCAACTGTGCAAGCTGTGCAACCAGGTCATCGTGGCCCTCAATCTCCTGGCCATGAGCGAAGGGCTCGCCTTTGCCGCCAAAGCCGGCGTGGATCTGGAAAAGATGCTGGCCGTGGTGCGGGAGGGTGCGGCCGGCTCGTGGGCGTTGGACAACTTGGCACCCCGGGTGCTGCGGGGCGATTACCGGCCCGGTTTCATGGTGCGCTTGCAGCAAAAGGATCTGCGGCTGGCCTTGGACGCTGCGGGGCAGATGAACCTGCCCTTGCCGGGTACGAGCCTCGTTCACCAGTTGCTGGCCAGCGTGGAGGCGTACGGCGGCGGGGATGACGGGACCCAGGCGCTCGTGCAGGTGCTGGAGCGGTTGGGCAACGTCCGCATCGGGCCGGCTTCTAAGGAGGTTGAGTGATGGGCGATGGGGGGCAGTACACCAACCGGCTGATCCACGAAACCAGCCCATACCTGCGCCAACATGCCCACAACCCGGTGGATTGGTACCCGTGGGGTGAGGAGGCCCTCGAGCGCGCCCGCCGGGAGAACAAGCCCATCCTGCTCAGCATCGGCTACAGCGCGTGCCACTGGTGCCACGTCATGGAGCGGGAGTCCTTCAGCAATCCCGAGATCGCCGCCATTATGAACGAGCACTTCGTCAACATCAAGGTGGACCGGGAGGAGCGGCCGGACCTGGACCATACGTACCAGCTCGCGGCGCAAATCTTGTCGGGGCAGGGCGGCTGGCCGCTCACCGTGGTGCTCACACCTGACCTTCGCCCGTTCTTCGCCGGCACCTACTTCCCGCCGGAGGACCGTTATGGGCGCCCCGGTTTCAAGCGCGTGCTTCTGACCGTGCAGCGCATATATGCAGCCGAACCCGACCGGATCGAACGCATTGCGGCGGAAGTAGCGCAAGCCCTGGGGAGAGCGAACAAGGTCGGCGGCACGGCCGGGCGGGCGGTGCCCGATCGCGACTTGGTCCGCCAAGGGGTTGCGCGCCTTTTGGCCACCGCGGACCGCTCCTACGGCGGTTTCGGGGACGCACCCAAGTTTCCCGTCGTGCCCAACCTACAGCTGCTGCAGCGCTGGGGATACCTGGAGGGCGACGCGGAAGCGCTGGCGTTCGTGGACCTAACCCTCCAGCGGATGGCCAAGGGCGGCATCTACGACCAACTGGGCGGCGGGTTTCACCGCTACTCGGTGGACCGCTTTTGGCTGGTCCCCCATTTCGAGAAGATGCTTTACGACAACGGGCTGTTGGCCGTCCTGTACCTCGAAGCGTGGCAGCGGACCGGCATGCCTCTTTACGAGCGGGTTGTCCGGGAGACGCTGGGCTACATTCTCCGGGAGATGACCGACCCGGCCGGCGGCTTTTACTCGGCACAGGACGCGGACAGCGAGGGCGAGGAGGGACGGTTCTTTGTCTGGCGGCCCGCCGAGGTGCGGGAAGCCTTGGGGGAGCCTTTGGCGGGGCTGTTCTGCCTTGCCTTTGGCGTGACCGCGGAGGGGAACTTCGAGGACGGCACGAGTGTGCTCCATGTGGCCATGGAACCTGAAGAGCTGGCGCGCTTGCGGGGCATGGATGAGGACGACGTGCGCCGGCAGCTGGATGCGGCCCGGGAGCGACTGTTCGCGGTGCGGGAGCAGCGGGTGCGGCCCCAGCGGGATGACAAGGTGCTGGCAGGCTGGAACGGGCTTGTTATTTCCGCCCTGGCCCGGGCGGCGGCCGCGCTGGATGAGCCGGCGTGGCTGGCCGCGGCGCGGCGGGCAGTGGCCTTTGTGCGGGACCGGCTGATGACCCCCGCAGGAGACCTGCTGCACACAGTCAAAGGGCGGGGCGAAGCGGTGCCCGGGTTCCTTGAAGACTACGCCTACCTGGCGGCTGCGCTCCTGGACATGTACGAGGCGACGCTGGAGCCGGAGTTCCTAGAGGAGGGCCAGCGGCTTGCCCGGCGCATGCTCGAGCTGTTTTGGGACGATGCCGAAGGCGGCCTGTTTATGACGCCGGCAGGATACGGGGTGCCGCTTGAGCGGCCAAAGGAGCTGTGGGACCAGGCGACGCCCTCGGGCAACGGCGTGGCCGCCCTGACGTGGCTGCGGCTGTACGGGATTACGGGCGACGACGCGTGGCGGGCTAAGGCCGAGGAACTGTTGGCGGCTTTCGCCGGCCAGATGAGCCGCAACCCGTGGGGAACCGGGTCGTTGTTGTTGGCCTTGGACCAGTACCAGCGGGGAGCGAAGGAGGTCGGGCTGGTCGGGCCGGTCTATAGCGCCGAGGGCCGGCGTCTCCTGCACCGGATTCACCGCATCTATATCCCTCACCGGGTCATCGCCGGCCATGACCCCGCGCGCGGGGTGGCGCCGCCGGGGCTGCTTGTAGACCGCCCGGCGGTAGAGGGACGGTTGACCGCCTACGTCTGCGAGGACTTCCGCTGCTCGCCGCCGGTCACCGGCTGGGAGGAGCTGGAGCCGCTGCTGGTGGACGGCCCGGGCGGCGGCTGAGGGGTCAAGCTCAGTGGTTCGGGGGTAAGAGACCGTGACGAGCGGTCGGGGCGCGGCGCGCGTGCGCGCTTGGGAGCAGTTTGTGCGCACAGGGGTCGCTCCCCGCGACGTGCGGCAGCCCATCGCCCGCAGTTGGGCGCGCTGCCGGGAGCTGGGCCTGGACCCGTTGCGCCCCCAGTTTGACACCCTGCCCAAGCGGGAGCTCCGTCCCCGCTTGGCCGCCTACCGCCCATTGATCGATTTGGCGCGACCGTTGATGCAGCGGCTGGTTGCACGGCGGCTGCCTGGCGCCGCGTCCGGTGCGGTGGCGCTGCTCGTGGACGGCGAGGGCGTGATCCTCGAGGTCATCGTCGGCCGCGGCGGACCGACCACACTCGCACCCGGCCAGCGCCTGTCGGAGGACTGCGCCGGAACTTGCGCCGTCGCGCTCGCCCTCCGCGAGGGTCGCCCGGCCGTCGTGGCCGGGGCCGAACACTATCACGCGATCTACCATGACTGGATATGTTGGGCGGCGCCGGTCCGCCTGGCCGAGCGCCGCGCATTTGCTGTGCTGGGTTTGGCCGTGCGGGGCATCGCGTGCAACGCAAGTGTCCGGGTGTCCGTGGCTGAGTATGCCGCAGCCCTGGCCGGGATGTGGCGCTCGTTTCGGCGGAGCCTGTCGCCTCAAGTGCTACTCGGGCAAGGCTCTCCCTGGCCACTGATCGCCGTCGACGGAGAAGGCCGCGTGCTGGACTGCAACCTGGCCGCCGAGCGGGAGCTGGGACTTCTCCGGGAAGAGATTGTGGGCCGCCCGTGGGAGGAACTGGGTCTCGTTGCGGTCCGGGCGGGCGAGGGTGAAGCGGCCCTGGACGAGGGACAGTTGGTGTGTTTGACCGGGGATGGCGGTGAGCCCCGCTGCTTTTTGATGCAGAGCGCGCCGCTGGCATGCGGGGCTGGGGAAGCGCATGGCCGGGTATACGCCCTCGTCAACATTACCCAGTGGCGGGAGCGACTCGAGCAGGCGGATTACCGCCGGCGCTTGGCGCTTCTGGAGAGGCTTGGCTCCCTCGTGGTCCACGAGGTGCGCAATCCCCTGGCCTCCATTAGGGTCAGCGCGGAGCTCGCCGGCATGACGCCAGATCCGGAGCGGCGCACCGCCCTCATGCACCAAATTGTCGCGTCCGTCGACGAGTTGAACCGCTTTCTCGGGGACCTGGTGGACCTTATCCGGCCCCAACAGGCGCAGCGGGGGCCGATCGACGTAGGGGTCGTCCTGCAACGGGTGGTTGAGCTTGTAGGCCCGCAAGCCAAGACGGCAGGCGTCGACTTGCGGGTGCGGGCCGTTAAAGGCGCCCTGCCAGTCATTGGCAACGAGCAGTTGCTGGGCCATGCCCTCGCGAGCCTCGTGCGCAATGCCGTGCAGGCGACGCCTGCAGGCGGTGTGG
Source organism: Limnochordales bacterium (assembly GCA_036564115.1). Taxonomy (GTDB): domain Bacteria; phylum Bacillota; class Limnochordia; order Limnochordales; family ZCTH02-B6; genus ZCTH02-B6. Next base: position 7,981 of record DATCLD010000004.1, on the reverse strand, counting down.
TGTCGGTACGGATGGAGCGCCGGCCTTCCCGGGGCAGCGTGTTGATCCGGGTCAGCGACACGGGCGCGGGCATCCCGCCTAGCCTTCGCCGGCAGCTCTTGACGGCCGCGGTGTCAACCAAAGGGCGCTACGAGGCTGGACTCGGCTTGCTGCTTTCCCACCGGGTCATCACGGAAACCCACGGCGGGCGCGTCTGGTTCCGCACACGGGAAGGGGCTGGAACGACCTTCTGCGTCGAACTGCCCCTGGCCTCCACGCCCATGGCACATACCGACGCCACCGGCTGACATACCGCGTTGTGTACGAGGAACCGTTCCGGGTGCCGTGGTAAGGTAATGATACCGAATGAGACGTTGACGGGAGGTTGTGGGATGGCACGCAGAACGGCACCTGCGGAAAACGGCGCCAAGACTTTCTGGGACGCGGAGGACCTGATCGGCCAGGTCGCGAAAAACGATCGCGGTGAAGTCATCCAGGTGCGCCGGACGGAAAAGTCAGGCCGGGCCTACGTCGACGTGCGGGTGTTCTACCCTGGCAACGACGGGGAACTCTTGCCGGGCAAGGGCATCGCGCTCCCGGCCGACTTGGCCGACGAGGTGGCGGGATTAATCCTGCAGGCGACCGAGGCCGTGCGCCGCTAGGTCCGGACCAGGCGGCCAGGTCCACGCTGGGCAGCTAAGCGTGGGACGACTCCGAGCTCGCGGGCACCAAGCGTACGACCGCCACTTCCGGCGGGCAGAAGAGCCGCCCCGGCAAAGCACTGGTACCGATGCCCCGGGTGACAAACATCTGGGTGCGCCCGTGCCGGTACAGACCGGCGCTGAAGCGGCCCCGGCGGGTGTTGGTCCACAGCGGCACGCCGCCCGGCAGGCAAATCTGCCCGCCGTGGGTGTGGCCGGCTAGAACGAGGTCGACGCCAGCCCGGCTGGCGGCCTCAAGCACGTCGGGCGAGTGTGCCAGGAGCACCAGCGGCTCGCGCCCGTCGCCTTGGGAGGGCGGAACGCAGGCCAACGCCTGGTCCACGTCATCGAGACCTGTGTGCGGATCGTCCACGCCCGCGATGCGGATGCGCCGGCCGCGGTGCCGGATGACTTCGCCCCCATTGACCAGGAGGCGGACCCCCGCCCGGGTCAGGTCGCGCGCAAGGGCTTGGGTGTCGAGCCGCCGGCCGCGGTCGTTGTTTCCCAGCACGCCGTAGACGAGCCGATCGCGGCCGATCTCCATGAGCAGCGGGATGAGCGCAGACGCAGCTCCCGGCTCGCCCAGGAAATCGCCGGTAATGACCAGCACCGGAGCAGGCAGTGTGCGCACGGTACGGACCAGGTCCTGCTCAAATGGCCCGTAGCCGCGCAAGTGCAAGTCGGACAGGTGGAGGATGGTGAAGCCGTCCAGTTCGGGCGGCAGGCCCTCGATGGGCACGTCCACTTGGGTGATGAACAGCGAGTGGGCTTCTGCCCAGGAGCGCACCGCCAAATAGGCGGCGCCGGCCGCGGCCGCCGCCAACAGCCAAAGGAGCATGCGCTTTCAACGCCTTCCGGAGCTGGCCCGGCCGAGCGCGGCCAGCCGTTGTCTCATAGGCATCCAGCTATTCCCCTTGCTGGTCAAACCACCGTTGAAACAGGTGCTCAAAATCCGCGGGCGGCATGCGGTTGCCATAAACAAAGGACTGGGCGAACCCGCTGCCGACCCCGGCTTCCGCCAATGGCGCAAGCACATCCGCCGTGTGCAGGGTAGCCGCCGCGGCCTGCCGCTGCTCGGCCGCGAGGCGGGCCCAGAGGTCAAAGATGGTGAACGACCCGCGGGATGCTTCCCGGAGCTCAATATCCAGCAGCAGGGCGATAAGCGGCGAGCGGAAGGACATTACCCGCTGCGCCGCGTGGGACGGGGGTGACTCCAGGGCTGCCGCCACCAACGACGGCCACGCCGGCCCGGCGTAGTGCAGGCCGTTGGAGTGGAGCGCCCGCAGGCTCTGGTACATCTCGTCCACGGTCAGAAAGCCCGTGTCGAACAAGAGCGCCAGCCCGCCGTAATCGGCAAGGCCGGCCTTCAGCCAGCGCGCGTCCGCGCCGAGCCGCAACGTACGGTCCACGAGCCAGGCAACCATGTCCCGGGCAGCGTGCTTGCGCCACCAGGTCAGCGTGCCGGTGCCGACCCAATGGACGATGGTGCGGTCGCCGGCCGTTTGGGTGGCGATGAGGGGGTTGAGCCGCAACGCGCCGGGATAGCGCAGTACGGCCAGCGTCAGGTCCGAGGGCGGACCGGCCACACCCTTGGCTGCCAAACTCTCGAGCATGGCCTGGACCGACCATGCCAAGTGCGCCGGCTCCCACGGGGGATCTTTGGAGACGATGAGCGTCAGCTGACCGTTGGGCAGTGGGTAGCGGGTGACGCTCAGTTCGCCCAGGAGCAGGACAGGTTCCTCCCCGGCTGCTACCGCTAGCCGCCCGCCGTCCTCGACGGCGCCGCTCCCGCCGAGGACCGCTCGCCAGCCCGCGGGCAACTCAAGCCGGACCTCCTTGGGCCAGTCCTCTGCGCCCGCCAGCTCAAGGAAGGCATCGCGGCCCACAAGCCACACCGCGTCCTCGCTGCGCACCGACGACAGGTCGCTCGCAGGCCAAGTAGAGGGGCTCCACAGGGACGGCGACAAGTTGAGGCTGTAGGCGACAACGACGTCAGCGGTCCCATGTGTTGCCACGCGGACGCGCCCGTTGTCCGGCCGCTCTACGGCCAGTGCGGCGCCGTCGGCGCCGCGCGCGGTCAGGGACTCCACACGGGGGGTGCGGGAGCTCGCGGCGGGGAAATACAGTTGCAACTCACCAGCAGCGGCGGGTATGTGCACCTCGATTTGCACAGGGCTGCTGGGATCGGGGCCGACGGAGACGGTGTAGAGCAAGGCGGGCCCCGTGGCGCCCAAGGCTGTCGGATTGTGGAGAGCGATGAGGCATGCGCCGAAGAGAATTACACGCAACAGCGCCGGCAGCGAGCGGCGCCCGACCCACGAAAACACCCCTGCACCCCCGAATACCGTCCCAACGGACGTGGTTCCGTACCCCCGTACATTCCAGTAAAAAGTGTTCTGACCGGCAGGCAATTTATCCTCTTCGGTGCCGCTTTTCGCCGCGTCAGCGCGGGAGCCCGCCCGGGGCAAAACGTGGAAAAAAGCGGGAAGGAGAGGTCCTGACGCAGTAGTATAATTCGTATAACCCTTGTTGGGACTTTTTGCTTCAATTGATCACAAGGATGGTGCGCATGCGTCAGGAGAGGCGGCAACGAGTGGCCGTCGTCACCGGGGCGGCCTCGGGGTTTGGCAAGGCCATTGCCCGCCGGTTTGCTGCCGATGGGTATTGGGTCGGCCTGCTGGACCGGAACGGGGAAGCTGCGGAGGCCGCCTTGGCGGAAGTGGGAGGGCCCCAGCACGGTACGGTGCTCGTGGCCGACGTGAGCGATGAGGCCCAGATGGAGGCGGCGTTCCGGGTCGTTGAGTCGCGTTGGGGGCGGCTGGATGTGCTGGTCAACAACGCGGCGGTCCCCCAGCGTCCGACGCCCATAGAGGCGCTGTCATCCGCGGAATGGGACCGGATCATGGCGGTGAACGTGAAGGGCGTTTTCCTGGGCATGAAGCTGGCGGTGCCCCTCATGCAGGCCAACGGCGGCGGCAGCATCATCAACATCGCCTCCGTCGCCGCCCTCAGGCCGCGCCCGGGCCTCAACGCCTACTGCGCGAGCAAAGCGGCGGTGATCGGTCTGACCAAGGCGGTGGCATTGGAGCTGGCGGCGAGGGGCATCCGGGTCAACTGCATCGCCCCCGGCCCGGCCGACACGCCCATGCTGCCCGGATTCATGGCGGACCCGGAGTCGGAGTCGGGACGGCAGGCCTTTATCGCCTCGGTGCCGCTGGGACGGCTGATCCGAACGGAGGAGATTGCCGCGGCTGCCGCTTACTTGGCCTCGGACGAGGCGGCGGCGGTTATCGGGGCCGTCATCAGCGTCGACGGTGGTCGCCATGTCTGAGCGTGTCGCGGAGCGCACGTCTGCGCAAACCGTCCACGGCGTTCCGGCCGCGCGTCTCCCCGAGCGGGTCCCGCTGATTATCGACGGGCGCGAGGAGCCTGCCCAAGCGGGCGAGACGTTCCCGACGCTCAACCCGGCCAACGGCCGGGAACTGGCGCCTGTGGCCAGGGCGCAGGCGGCCGACGTGGACAGGGCGGTGGCGGCGGCCCGGCGGGCGTACGACGAAGTTTGGAGCCGCGTTGCCCCGGCAGAGCGGGGGCGGATTCTTGCCCGCATCGCCGAAGCCATCGCCGCCCGTGCCGAAGAGTTGGCCGTCATGGAGACGCTGGACACCGGCAAGCCCATTTCCCAAGCTCGTACCGACGTGCGGGTCGCGGCGCGGTATTTCGAGTACTACGCGGGTGCCGCAGACAAAGCCTTTGGCCACACGATCCCGCTGGACCACGATCACCTGGTGTACACACTCCGCGAGCCATGGGGCGTGTGCGGCATCATCATTCCCTGGAACTACCCGCTGCAGATGGTCGGCCGCTGCGTCGGGGCAGCCCTCGCGGCCGGCAACACGGTAGTCCTCAAGCCGGCCGAGCAGGCGCCTATCACTGCGGTCGCCGTTGCCCGCCTGGCGCTTGAGTGCGGGCTGCCCCCTGGTGTGCTCAACGTGGTGCCGGGATTTGGACCGGAAGCCGGCGCCCACCTCGCGGGACACCCCGGGATCGACCACTTGAGTTTTACCGGGTCCGTGGCGACGGGCAGCTTTGTTATGCAAGCCGCGGCCCGGCGGATCACGCCGGTGACGCTGGAGCTCGGCGGCAAGTCGCCGCAGATCGTCTTTGCCGACGCGGACCTCGAGCAAGCTCTGGCCACGACGGTCCGGGCTATTTTACAAAACGCGGGCCAGACGTGCTCGGCCGGCTCCCGTCTCCTGGTGCAACGGGCTGTCCACGACGCGGCGGTGGAATATATCCGGGAGGCCTTTGGCCGCGTGCGCATCGGACCGGGCTTGGAAGACCCGGATCTGGGACCCCTCATCACCGCCGAGCAGCGGGCGCGGGTCGTGCGGTACGTGGAGGGGGCGCAGCAAGACGGCGCCACTCTCGTCTGCGGCGGGATCATCCCGGGCGACCCGGCATTGGCTGACGGGTACTTTTTTTCTCCGACCCTGCTCACCGGTGTGCGGCCCGACATGGCCGTCGCCTGCGAGGAGGTGTTCGGCCCGGTACTGGTCGTGCTGCCCTTTGACGATGAGGAGGAAGCGGTGCGGCTGGCCAACGGGACCGACTACGGCCTTGTGGCGGGTGTCTGGACGCGTGATGCGGGCCGGGCGCACCGGGTGGCCAGGAGGCTCTTGGCGGGCCAAGTGTTCATCAATGCCTACGGCGCGGGTGGTGGGGTGGAGTTGCCTTTTGGCGGCTACAAGCGCAGCGGCTTTGGGCGCGAAAAGGGAATGGAGGGCCTCTTCTCCTACACCCAGCTGAAAACGGTCACCTTGCGCATGTGAAGATGGCGAGGCCCGGCGGAATGGTCAGCCGGTTCACAAGAGGAGGGACCCCCATGGCACTGCAGTTTGAGCACACCGACCGGTTTCTCCAGGAGACGCGCCTTTACCGCCCCGACGACGCCACCGTTGCCGGGGCCAACATCACCGCGTACATGCGCAGCAAGGGCTTCTCCACTTGGGACGAGCTCTACCGCTGGTCCGTGGCGAAGCCGGAAGAGTTCTGGAGCGAGATGGCCCGGCAACTCGAGTGGTTCAAGCCCTGGGAGACGGTGCGCCGCTGGGAGCCGCCCTACGTGCAGTGGTTTGTGGGGGCCCAGTGCAACATCGTGCACAACGCCCTGGACCGGCACATGCGCACCCCTGTCCGCAACAAGGTGGCTTTCTACTGGGAGGGCGAGGACGGTTCCCGGCGGACGTTGTCCTATGCAGACCTCTACCGGGAGGTCAACCGGGCCGCCAGCGCTTTGAGCAAGCTGGGCATCCAGAAGGGCGACAGGGTCATCATCTATCTGCCCCGGATCCCTGAACAGATCATCGCTATGCTCGCGGTGGCCCGGTTGGGCGCCGTGCACTCGGTCGTCTACTCGGCCTTCAGCGCCCAGGCGCTGCGGGACCGGATCAACGACGCGCAGGCCAAGGCGGTCATCGCCTGCGACGGCTACTTCTACCAAGGCAAGCTGGTGGAGCGCAAGAGCGTGGTCGATGAGGCCCTGCAAGGCAACGACACGGTGGAGCACGTGATCGTGGTGCGCCGCACGGGCACCGCCATCCCGTGGCGGGCGGGCCGGGACGTGGACTGGGCCGAGCTGGTCGCCACCGGTGCCGACCGCCATCCCGTGGAACCTGTCGACAGCGAGCACCCCCTATTTACCCTTTATACCTCGGGAACGACCGGGAAGCCCAAGGGCGTCGTGCACACCCACGGCGGGTACATGGTCGGAGTCTACACCACGACGCACTTCGTGTTTGACGTGAAACCCGACGACATCTTCTGGTGCACGGCCGACCCCGGCTGGGTGACGGGCCACAGCTACATCGTGTACGGGCCGCTCATCAACGGCGTGACCAGCGTCTTTTACGAGGGCGCCCCCACGTACCCGGACCCGGGCCGCTTCTGGTCCATCGTGCAGCGTTACGGCGTGACCATCTTTTACACAGCGCCGACGGCCATCCGGGGGCTCATGCGCCACGGCGACCAGTGGCCCGCCCAGTACGACCTCTCGAGCCTGCGCCTCTTGGGGACGGTGGGCGAACCCATCAACCCCGAGGCGTGGGTGTGGTACCGGGAAAAGATCGGCCGCGGGCAGGTGCCCATCATGGACACGTGGTGGCAGACGGAGACGGGCAGCATCCTGATCACGCCGACCCCCGTGACCCCTCTCAAGCCCGGCTCGGCCACGAAACCTTTCCTGGGCATCGAGGCCGACGTGGTGGACAGAAGGGGAAAGCCGGTCGACACGAACCGCGGCGGCTACCTGGTCATCAAGCAGCCGTGGCCGTCCATGATGCGCACCATCTTCAACGACCCCAAGCGCTACGAGGTGTACTGGAACACCATTCCCGGGATGTACTTCGCCGGCGACGCGGCCCACAAGGATCAGGACGGCTATTTCTGGATCCAAGGACGGGTCGATGACGTGATCAACGTTTCCGGGTACCGCCTGGGAAGCATGGAAATTGAAAGCGCCCTTGTGGCGCATCCCGCGGTCGCGGAGGCCGCCGTCATCGGCAAGCCGCACCCTGTTAAAGGCGAGTCCATTAAGGCATTCGTCATCCTGAAGAAGGGGAACGTGGCCGATGCGGCCCTGATCGACGGGCTCAAGCAGTTCATCAGGCAAAACATCGGGCCCATCGCGGTGCCGGACGAGATCCAGATCGTGGACAGCCTGCCCAAAACCCGCAGCGGCAAGATCATGCGCCGGCTCCTGAAAGCCCAGGAGCTGGGACTGCCCATCGGGGACGTGTCCACGCTGGAGGAGTAGCGGCAGCCGTGCAGGCGGACGGCCCGGCGATGGTCGTGGAACCGGCAGGGAAAAGGGACAAACGTCCCTTTTTCTTGTTTTCGGGCAAAGGTATGGTGATGGCAGACCGCGGACCCGAGCACCCTCGTGGACAGGAGTTATGCCGATGCCGCCCTGGAACGACCGCTTCTTGCGCGCCTGCCGGCGGGAGCCGGTGGATACGACGCCGGTCTGGTTCATGCGCCAGGCGGGCCGCTACCAGGCCGAATACCGGGGCTTGCGGGAGCGGTACACGCTGCTTGAAATTTGCCGGCAGCCGGAGCTGTGCGCCCACGTGACGCGGCTGCCCGTGGAGCAGCTGGGCGTGGATGCGGCGATCCTGTTTTCCGACATCATGGTTCCCTTGGGGCCCATGGGCGTCGAGTACGAGCTCAAGGAGAGCGTCGGGCCCGTCGTCGCCCGGCCTATCGCCGGCATGGCCGATGTGGACAGGCTGCAGCCCCTGGAGCCG
>DATCLD010000003.1:0-9352 GCA_036564115.1 Limnochordales bacterium | reverse complement strand
CGGCCTTGAGTTTTGTGCCTGCAGCGGGGGGCGCGCCCGCAGCGTCGCCGGGCGAGCCCCCCGTCATCGATCTGCGCAGCGACACGATCACCGAACCGACCGAAGCCATGCGGGAGGCCATGGCCAAGGCTCAGGTGGGTGACGACGTGCTCGGGCATGACCCGACGGTGGCACGCCTGGAAGAGGCGGCGGCGGCCCGCCTGGGCAAAGAAGCGGGGCTGTTTGTGCCCAGCGGCACCATGGGCAACCTGATCGCCCTGCTCACCCATACGGTGCCCGGGCAAGAAGTGTGGCTCGAGGAGTCGTCCCACATCTATTACTACGAAGCCGGCGGCGTCAGCCGCGTCGCGGGTCTCCTGCCGCGCCTTTTCCGCGGCCACCGGGGCATCCCCTCTCCGGAGGACATCGAAGCGCTGGCGCGGCCGGCCGGCATGCACTTTCCCCCTCCGGGCCTTTTGTGCCTGGAAAACACCCACAACCGGGGCGGCGGCAGCGTCATGCCGGTGGAGCGCCTGCAGGCCGTCGTCGCGGTCGCAAGGAGATTCGGGCTGCCGGTGCACCTGGACGGCGCTCGCATCTTCAACGCCGCTGTCGCTTTGGGCGTTGACGCGCGGGTACTGGCGGAACCCGTGGACTCGGTGATGTTCTCCCTCTCCAAAGGGCTGTCGGCGCCCGTCGGATCCGTGCTGGTCGGCTCGCGCGCCTTCATCGCCAAAGCCCGCCGCATCCGCCAAATGCTGGGCGGCGGCATGCGGCAGGCCGGGGTGCTGGCCGCCGCGGGCCTCGTAGCCCTTGAGACGATGGTGGACCGGCTAGCGGAAGACCACCGCGTGGCCAAGGCCATTGCCCACGCCCTGAACGCCATCGACGGCATTGGGATCGACCCCGAGCAGGTGGAGACCAATATCGTCCTTTTCTCCCTGCCTGCAGGGTGTGACGCCGGTGATTTTGTACAGCGGCTCAAGGCCCACGGCGTCCTGGCGGTCCCGTTCGGCCCGCAGCAGGTCCGTTTCGTCACCCACCGGCATGTGAGTGTGGACGCGGTGCCGCGGGTGGCGGCGGCGGTGCGGGCGTGCTTGTAAGGCCCTGGAGTCGCTCCAGGGCCTCCTCGATCTCCTGGCGCACGTCGGGGTCCGTCTCGCGCTCTCTGGCCTGCAGCAAAGCCGCACGGGCGTCGTCCCCGCCGATTCGTCCCAGGGCCCAGGCGGCGCTGCCCCGCACCACGGGTTTCGGGTCCTCGGCCAAGGCCCGGGCCAGGGCCGGCACGGCGGCCGGATTGCGGCTGTTGCCTAAGGCGATGGCCGCATTGCGCTGCAAGGTTTTCTTGCCCCGCCACGCGGCGGCGGTGGGCCCGAAGCGCCGCCGGAACTCGCCCTTGGTCATGGTGAGCATGTCGAGGAGGGACGGCGCCGCGCCGAGCTCTGGAAGCGGCTGGAACTCAGGACGATCAGCCACGATGGCGTCCTGGTTCCACGGGCACACCTCCTGGCAAACGTCGCAGCCAAACACCTTGAGCCCCAGCGCGGGCCGCAGTTGCTTAGGGATGGCGCCGCCCATCTGGGTGAGGTATGACACGCATCGGTTGGGGTCCACGTAAAAGGGCTCGACGATCGCCCCGGTGGGGCAGGCCCGGATGCACCGGTCGCAGTCACCGCAGTCGAGGCTCACGGGCGGATCCGGTTTGAGCTCGACGTTGGTAAAGATCTCGCCCAAAAACATCCAGGAGCCGTAGCCAGGCACGTACAGGCAGGCGTTCTTGCCATACCAGCCAAGCCCCGCCTCCGCGGCCACTTCCCGGTCTACGGGGGGCCCGGTGTCGACGAAGGCTTGCGCCTCAAGATCCGGGACGCGCCGCTCGAGAAACTCAATGACGGCTTGCATGCGCGCCCGCATGATCGGGTGGTAGTCATGGCCCCAGGCGTAGCGGGACAGCTGCCCCTTGGGGTCACTGCCCGCCCGGGTGGCGCGGGAGCGATGGGCGGTGCGGTACGAGACCCCCAGGGCAATCACGGAGCGGGCCGACGGCAACAGCCGCTTCGGGTCGCAACGCAGGGCAATGTCGGCTTCGGTAAAGGCGGGGTAATGTCCGCGCGCCCGGCGCTCTTCCAGCACCCGCTGGGCCCGCAGGTAAGGGTCTGCCCGCCCGATCGCCGCCACGTCGAACCCGGCCTCGCGGGCAAAAGCCTTGATTTCCGCCTCCAGGGACACGAGGTGCGGCCTACCTTTCGCTAGAGTACACATGATTATATCATGGCGGGGACAAGTGTGGCCGTGACGGGGGTGCCCGGCCCGGGCCGTGGACAGGTGTCAGGCGCTGTGCTAGGATGAAGCTGCGCTCGGCGGACGCAGCAGGCGGCTGCAGAGCACAGGCTGCAACGGCACCCCCGGAGCGCGACATGAGGTGACTTTGCGATAAGAGACGAGGCACGCAGCGGCTTTGCGGCCGCGCAGACAACCGAGTACCGGGGCATGCAGCTGGATCCGTTCCAGCAGGAGGCCATCCGCTGGATCCAGGGCAACTACAGCGTGCTGGTGTCGGCGCCGACCGGGACCGGCAAGACGCTGGTGGCGGACTACCTTATCGAGTCCATGGCCGCCCAAGGCCGGCGGGTCGTCTACACCGCGCCCATCAAAGCCCTGAGCAACCAGAAGTACAAGGAGTTCAAGCGGCTCCTGGGGCCTGAGAAGGTCGGCATCTTGACCGGCGACGTGGTCATCAACCCCGAAGCGCCGATCCTCATCATGACCACGGAGATTTTCCGCAACCTGCTGCACCAGGATCCGGCGCGCGTGGCCGAGGTGGCCTACTGCATCTTCGACGAGATCCACTACATCGACGACCCGGCCCGCGGCAGCGTGTGGGAAGAGAGCCTCATCTTCATGCCGCCCCACATGCGGTTTCTCGGGCTGTCGGCCACCATCCCCAACGTGGACGAGCTGGCCGCGTGGCTCACCCAGGTCCACGGGCACCCGGTGCAAGTCGTCTACCATCCCGAGCGCGCGGTGCCCCTGACCCACTACATGTACGAGGCCACCGCCGGCATCACCACGTTCCGGCGTTTGGAGCAGCGCTACCGGCGTTACGCGGAAAGGCTCAAGCTGCGCTTTGACGGGCGCCTGCGGCTTGATTTCCCCCGGACGACCCACGTGGATTTGATCGAGGAAATCCGCCGGCGGTACCTCCCGTGCCTGTTTTTCACTTTCAGCCGCCGCCAGTGCGAGCTCAACGGCGCCGAGCTGGGCGAACACTTTGACTTCCTGACCCGCAGGGAGAAGCAGCAGGTCAAGGAGGTCATCGACAAGCACCTGGAGCGGTGGAACGGCGGTACCATTCCGCGGCTGGGTTCCTTGACGCGCCTATTGCTAAAGGGCATCGGCTATCATCATGCGGGCCTGCTGGCCATCGTCAAGGACATCGTGGAGGACTTGTTCGAGCAGCGCCTTATCCGGGTGCTCTACTGCACGGAAACCTTCGCCGTCGGCCTGAACTTCCCGTGCCGCAGCGTCTGCTTTGACAGCATCACGAAATGGGACGGGGAGTCGTTCCGGCCGTTGACCAACAGGGAGTATTTCCAGATGGCGGGGCGCGCGGGGCGCCGGGGGATCGACGAGCGGGGGTACGTGTTTACGCTTGTGGACTTCAACCGCTTCGTGCCCGACGAGTACCCAAGCATGCAGGAGCAGGACGTGGAGCCCCTGCGCAGCCGCTTCACCTTGAGCTACAACTCGGTGCTCAACCTCGTGCGGTCTTACTCAGCCGACGAGATCCGCAACATCCTGCGCAAGAACTTCGCGACTTACCAGGCCGAGCGGGAGCGGGAACGCCTGGAGGCCGCCTTGGCCAAAGCGCGGTCCCGGCTTGAGCTGCTCGAGCAGGCGGGCGAGTCCAAGCAGCGGCGGCAGGCCACGCGGCGGGTGCGGGCGCTGGAGCGGGAACTGGCCGAAGTGCCGCCCGCGGAGCGGTTCATTCACGAATTCGACGCCAAGCGCCGGGTGCTGGAGGAATTGGATTTCATCCGCGGGGACACCCTCACGGCGCGGGGCGAGTTTGCCGCCCGCATCAATATTCAGGAGCTGTTGGTGACGGAGCTGTTCTTCGCCGGCTACTTCCACCAGCTGGATCCCGACCAGATCAACGCGCTGGCGGTTTCCATCGACTACGAGCCGCGCCGCTCAGAAGGCCGCCACCCGCACAACGCGTTTGACGTGGCTGCGGTGCAGGCCCACGTGCGGGCTATCGAAGAGGTGGAACGGCGCTTGGTGGGGACAACCACCGTGCGCTTCCAGGACCACATGGCGGCTTTGGCCTACCGGTGGAGCCGGGGCGAGGCGTTTTCGCGCCTCCTGCAGGGGGCGTACCAGGACGAGGGCGACATCGGTTACGCCTTCCGGCGGGGCATCGATCTCCTGCGCCAGGTGCGCTTCGCGGCTGTCGACGACCCGATCCTGCGCACCAAGCTGCAGGAGTGCATGGACCGGATGGACAGGGACGAGGTGGCCATCGTGCTGTGAATCGGCTGCCGGTGGACACCGGTGGCGGGCAAAGCGGCGTGGCAACAACGCGGTGTAGCGGCGTGGGGCCGCCGGGGGGAAGATGGTCCACATGCAGATTGAGTTTCAATCCATTGCCATTGATCGGGGCTTCACGCTGCACGTGGCGCCCACAGACAAGTTCAAGACCACCAGCATCAGGCTGGTGCTCAGGCGCAGCCTGCGGGCGGACGCCTACACCAAGAACGCCGTCATCCCCTTCGTCCTCCGGCGGGGAACCCGGAAATGGCCTACGGCCCGGGACATCGCCCGGCACTTGGAGAACTTGTATGGGGCGGAGTTCTCCGTCGACATCAACAAGATCGGCGAAACGCAAAACATCGAGCTGTACCTGGACGTGGCCAACGAGCGGTTTCTCCCGGAGCGGCTGGGGATGACCGAAGCGGCGCTGGCATTTCTCGGCGAAGTGCTGCTCGACCCGGCCACAGAGAACGGCGCTTTCAGGCCGGAATACGTGGCCCAGGAAGCGGAGGCGCTGCGGCGGCGCATCGAAAGCCTGATCAACAACAAGCCCCAATACGCCCTCAACCGGCTGCGCGAGGAAATGTGCCGCGGCGAGCCCTTTGGCCTCCACAAGTACGGCAACGCGGACGAGCTGCGCCACGTTACGGCGGAGGAGCTCTTCCACCATTACCGGCACGTCCTGGCCACGAGCCCTGTGGACGTTTTCGTCGTCGGGCCGGTGGAGCCTGATCGGCTGACCGGGTGGGTAAAGGAGCATCTCCCCTTGCCGCGGGGCGAGGTCGAAACGCCGCCGGCCGTGACCGCCCCGGATCCACCGGCGCGCGCAGAGCGCACCCTCTTTGAGGAGCAACCGGTGCAGCAAGGGGTGCTGGCCCTGGGCTACCGGACAGGCACCCGGTACCCGGACAGCGACTACGCGGCGTTGCTCATGTACAATGGACTCCTGGGCGGGTTTCCCCACTCGAAGTTGTTTGTCAACGTGCGCGAGAAGGCCAGCCTCGCCTATTTCGCCTCATCGCAGCTGGAGGCCAGCAAGGGAGTGCTCTGGGTAGTGGCCGGCATCGCCGTCGAGAAGTACGAGCAGGCGTTGGCCATCATCCGCGAGCAGGTGGCGGCCATGGCTGACGGGCGCTTCACCAACCAGGAGTTGGAAAACACCCGCAAAGGCCTGATCAACGGCGTGCTGTCGGCGCAGGACAGCCCGGGGCGCATCATCGGCGGCCGCCTGGTGGGCATCGTCAACGGCCGGGTGCGGCCGGTGCAGGAGACCATCGCGGAGCTGGAGCGGGTCACCCGGGAGGACGTCGTCAGGGTGGCGGCGCGCATCCGGCCTGACACCGCGTATTTCCTGCGGACGCCGCAGGCGCCGTCGGGGAAGGAGGGGCACTGATGGGCTGGCAGTCCATGTACAGCGACCTGCTCAAGGAGCGAGTGCTCTACACCAAGCTGGACGTGGGACTTGAAGTGTTCGTGATGCCCCGCCCCGGGTTTCACAAGCGCTATGCGGTGTTTTCTACCCGCTACGGGTCCATCGACAACCGGTTCCGCCGGCCCGGGTCGGACGCGGTGACCGAAGTTCCCGACGGCATCGCCCACTTTCTCGAGCACCAACTGTTTGAGGACGAAGAAGGGCACGTCTTCGACGGTTTCGCGGCGCTGGGGGCGTCGGTCAACGCCTACACAAGCCATACCATGACTAGCTACCTGTTTTCCACGACCGACAACTTCGAGCAGGCTTTCGACCGGCTCTTGGACTTCGTGCAGTCGCCCCACTTTACCCCCGAAGGCGTCCGCAAGGAAATCGGCATCATCGAGCAGGAGATCCGGATGTATGAGGACCAGCCCCGCCACCGGCTGGCCATGAACTTGCTGCAGGCGTTGTACCACGTTCACCCGGTGCGCATCGACATCGCGGGCACCGTGGAGTCCATCCGCCGCATCGATGCGGAAACGCTGTACGTCTGCTACGACACTTTCTACCACCCCAGCAACATGGCGGTCTTTGTGGTGGGCGACGTGGACCCGGACGCGGTGCTCGCGCAAGTTGAAGCGGACGTGGCGCCGCGCGGCTACACGCCCCGCTCGCCGGTAGAGCGGCTGTACCCCGAGGAGCCGGTGCCGGTGGCGCAAGCGCGCGTCGAGGTGACGCTGCCTGCGGCGCGCCCCCTGTACGCCTTGGGCTTCAAAGACCCCGTGTGGGCCATGAGCGCCGAGGAGCGGCTGCGCGCCGAGGTGGTGACGTCGCTGGTGCTGTCGGCGGCCATCGGCCGCAGTTCCCGGCTTTACCAGGAGCTTTATGACGACGACCTGATCGACGACGGGTTCAGCGCCCGCTACCAGCTGGGCACCAACTTCGGCCACACGATCATCGGCGGTGAAACCCGGGACCCGGACGCCCTGCACGCGCGCTTGCTGCAAGGCTTCGAACGGCTGCGGGAAGAGGGGTTGTCCGAGGAAGACTTGCGCCGGGTGCAGCGGCAGGCGGTGGGCGAGTTTGTGCAGCTGTTCAACTCGCTGGAGTTCATCGCCAATGGCTTCCTTTATTACCATTTCTTGGGCGGCTCGCTGTTTGGCTACTTGTCGGAACTGCAGGCGGTGACGCTGGAGGAAGCCAACCGGCGGCTGCGGGAACACCTGCATCCTGACCGGGCGGCCGTCTCCATCGTGCGCCCGGCTTAAGGACGTGCAGGGACGTTTCAGCCCAGCGGGCACACGGGCACCGGCGGGCGGGAGGGGAGGACGGTTGGGCAGGGCACCCCACTCACGGCACATCTATGCGTTGATCGCCGTCGGGGTCGCGGCGGTGTCGTCGTCCGCGGTGCTCGTCAAGCTGTCGGCCGCGCCCCCCATCCCCTTGGCGTTGTACCGGATTCTCATAACGTGGCTCCTTCTCTTGCCGGTGATCCTCACCCGGTCCAGGCGGGAGCTCTTGGCGCCCGGCGCCCGGGACGTAGGATTGGCCATCGCTGCCGGGGTGTTCCTCGCGCTCCACTACGCGGTCTGGTTTGCGTCTTTGCGGCTCACCAGCGTCGCGAGCTCCACGGTGCTGGTGACAACCCAGCCCATCTGGGTGATGCTGTTTGCCTACCTTCTCTGGCGGGAAAAGACGGCGCCGGCGTCGCTGGTGGGCATCGGCGTCGCGCTGGCGGGGGTGTACCTGATCGGGTCCGACGCCCTGCGGGAAGCCGGCGGGCGGCTGTTGGGCGATATCCTGGCGGTGGTGGCGGCCTGGCTCGTCTCGGGTTATCTCTTGATCGGCCAGCGGGTGCGGCGCCGGGTGCGGCTTTTGGTCTACGTGTTTTGGCTGTACGGCGCGGCTTGGGTGACGCTGTTGATCGCGGCCGTGGTTACAGGTGAACCCTTGACGGGCTACGGTCCCAGGGAGTGGGCGCTCTTCCTCGCCCTGGCTGTTGGGCCGACGCTCATGGGGCACACGGTTTTCAACTGGGCGCTGCAGCACGTGCCGGCGTCGGTGGTGGCCGTGAGCATCCTCGGGGAGCCCGTAGGCGCCACGGTGCTGGCCCTTTTCCTGCTGGGCGAGACGCCGGAGCCGGTCCAGATCGCCGGCGGCCTGCTCATTTTGACCGGGATTCTGATCTTTCTACGCTGGCGGGGGCCGGGGCCTCAACCCGCGGCGGAACTGGGCGGCAGCCGGCCGGCGTCCGGATAGGCCGCACCCAGGGGATTGGCGCCGGCGTAAGATGGGAGAGGCAAGCGTGGACAAGCGGGAGTGGCGCCGGCTCTTGCGGGAACGCCGGCGGGCGCTGGATGCGGCCGCGCGGGTGCTTCTCGGCGAGCGTATGGCCGCGCACTTTTTCTCGGTGCCGGCGCTGGCGGCGGCAGGAAGCGTACTGTTATATGCCGCCACGGGAACGGAGGCGCCCACGGCGCCGTTGGCCCGGCGCCTGCGGGCCGCCGGCAGGACGGTCTGCCTGCCCCGCCTCGTCCCCGGCCGGCCAGGGGAGATGGAGGCGGTGCCGGTCCTGGACTGGGAGGCCCTCGTGCCCGGGCCCTTTCGAGGCATCCTCGAGCCGCCGCCTGGTTGGCCGGTTATCGATCCGCAGCGGTTGGACGTGGTCGTCGTACCTGGACTGGGCTTCGACCGGGCCGGGCGGAGGATCGGGCAAGGCGGCGGGTACTACGACCGGTTTCTGGCCCGCCTGCCCCGGCGGGTGCTCCGGGTCGGCTGGGCCTTCGCCGTGCAGGTCGTCGACGCTTTGCCCGCGGACCCGCATGATCAGGGCGTGGACATGGTCATCACCGAAGACGGCGTACTGACTTGTTCCGATGAACATGACGGTGGCGGGGCGCACGAGAGGGAATGAAAGGGGGGAGGGCCGTGGAGATCGACGGTAATGCCGCAGCGCTGGCGCGGTCGGTGGAAGCCTTGATCGGCGCCGACGTCAACGGCCGCGGCAGCCGGCAACTGGTGGTGCCCGGCGACTTGTTGCTGGCGGCGCAGGCGCTATTGGCCGCCCGCAACGTCGCCATTGTAACCGGGTTTTTCATCCCCGCAGCGGGTGCCCCGGAGACCGACGGCCCCCCTGGGGCGCTGATACTAGCGCGGGCCCTTGTGCGCTTGGGAAAGCCGGTGGTGCTGGTCACCGACGCCTTGTGCCGGGCTGTCTTTGCGGACCCGGCTCTAGCGCGCTGGACGCGGGACGTGCCTGTGATGGAGGCGGCCCCGCGCGTTGAGGACGGCTGGTGCGCGCGGCACCGCATCACGCACCTGGTGAGCATCGAGCGGCCGGGCCGGGCGGCCGACGGCCACTACTACAGCGCGGGCGGGCTGGTCCTGGATCCGTACGTGGAGCCGTTCGACACGTGGTTTCTCGAG
>DATCLD010000002.1:0-8837 GCA_036564115.1 Limnochordales bacterium | reverse complement strand
GGACTACTTGGACGCGCTGGTGAAATACACTGGAGCCTTGCCAGAGGTCCTTCAGTCGTACCTGCCGTCCTATTACGATCCCAACGCAGAACTGCGGCCCGAGGACTTCGACGCGCAGCAGCTCTACAATATCGAGATGGGCCACGTCGAGTACACGCAACTGCTGCCCTACGAGAAGCTGGTGGACGACCGCTGGCTGCAGGAAGCCTATAAGGTCGTGGGACGCCGGTAGGCCGAGAACCGTTCCGACCGGGGGCGGGAGGCGCATCGCTGCAGCCTCCGCCCCCGGCGGCGGCCCCCTCCGCAGGGCGGCAGGAATCCGCCGGCCTTTTGGGTAATGGTCCTATGGACGGAGGGAGCGCCGGTGGAAGTCATCAAGATCAGCCCGCGCGGCTACTGCTACGGCGTGGTCGACGCGATCAACCTGGCCAAAAAGGCCGCGCAGGATCCATACGTTCCCAAGCCGGTGTACATCCTGGGCGCCATCGTGCACAACCGCCACGCGGTCGAGTCCTTGGAGCAGTACGGCATCATTTCCCTCGACGGCCCCGACCGCGAAGCGCTGTTGGACCAGGTCACCGGCGGCACGGTCATCTTCACCGCTCACGGCGTGTCGCCCGCGGTCAAGCGCAAGGCCAAGGAGAAAGGCCTTTACTGCATCGACGCCACCTGCCCCGACGTGACCCGCACCCACGCCCTGGTGCGGGAGTTGGCCGCCCGGGGCTACACCATCCTGTACATCGGCAAGCGGGGGCATCCTGAGCCCGAGGGCGTCATCGGCGAGGCGCCCGATAGCGTGCACCTGGTTGAAACCGAAGCCGACGTGGATGCGCTCCAAATCGCTCCCGACAAAATCGCGGTGACCACCCAGACCACCCTGAGCAAGTGGGACACCGAGCGCGTCATCAACTACATCCTCAAACGTTTCCCGCACGCCGAGGTCTACAACGACCTGTGCCTCGCCACCCAGGAGCGGCAGGAAGCCGCCGTGAACCAGGGGCGCCACGCGGATCTGGTTTTGGTCGTCGGCGACAAGCGCAGCAACAACTCCAACCGCCTCGTGCAGGTGGTGCAGGAAATCGCCGGCCGCCCCGCGCGCCTCATCGACAGCGTCGCGGACATCGATCCCGAATGGCTGCGCGGCGTGCGTCGCGTCGCGGTCACGGCCGGATCGTCGACGCCCAGCGAGATTACCCGCGAGGTCGTCCGCTACCTGGAATCCCTGGACCTGGACGTCCTGGCGCCCAAGCAGTGAGGCAGCCAGCTGGACGCCCCGACCGGGTCCACGTCCAAGTTGCCGGCGGCCCGGGAACAGCCCTGGCGGGTCCGAGTCCAACTGCCAGCGCCAGGGAACAGCCCTGGCGGGTCCGAGTCCAACTGCCAGCGCCCGGGAACGGCCGTGCCGGGTCCAAGCGCAAGCGCCGGCGCCCGGGAACAGGCCTTGCGTACCCGTGGTACGTGCCCGTCCCAGCGCCGGCGCGCGCGTCGGGTCCCACGCCCATCCTGAACCCGCCCAAAGGCCGCTTGTTACGCTGTCCGGTCGGCGCTCGTCTCCCCGAGCTCTTCCTCCAGCCGGTTGAGCAGCTCCTCCTTGCGGCCAAAGGCGTAGACGACTTGGGCGTAGCGCAAACCTGCCTTGCGGGCCACCGCTTTGAGCGTCAAGCGCTCGCCCCGGCGCTGTAGTTCCCGGGCCGCCTGCAGCGCCCGTTCGGTCGTTTCCTCCTTGGACAGGCGCCCCGGCGCAGGCTCGGCGTAGCGGGACGGCAGCAGCGCGGTTTCGGCGCTGTTGAGGCGCTGGAACGCCTCCAGCGTAAACTTGTCAATCCGGCGAATCCCTGCACTGATCTCGTGCAGCGTCAGGTCCTGCTGCTCAAGCTTGTGGCGAATCGCGCGCAACTCCTCGGCCAGGGCATCCAACCCCCGCCGCACCGCCTGCTCGACCGCTTCCCCCGACACGGCCGTAGAGCGCCCCGCCATATCGCCCAGGGAATCCAGCAGGTTTGCGAAGGCCCGATATGCCCTAGCCCCCAAGTCCGCATACAGCTGATCCTCTCCGCGCAGGTCAACCAGCACGGGCTCTCCCTCCCTCTGCCGCTCCAGCATACGCTCGGCGTTTTCCGCCTGCTCGATGGCGGCGTAGTACCGCTGCTTGGCGCGTTGCACCCGCTCATCCCTCCACCCTGCAACGATTTTCAATCCTAGTCTTCGCGGAACGCGATTCATTTTATGCTGAGAAACCGGAGGGGAACTCCAACTCGGCGCGGCAAGGCGGTGGCGTGTGGAGGCAAACCGCGGCGAGACTCGGCGCGATACTCTAGACGCGCCGCTTTACCTAGACGCGCCGCCTTACCCGCCGCTCCCAAAAGGCCGGGTGAAAGAGGACCAGCACGATGAGGACCTCGAGGCGGCCGATGATCATCAAAAACGCGAGATACAGCTTGGCCGCCGGGGGAAGCGCGGCGTAGGTGTGCCCGGGCCCGATGGCCCCGAACCCAGGCCCAATGTTGCCCAATGACGCGATGGCCGCCGACACGGCGGTGACCAGATCCAGCCCCAGGCCCGCGAGCACGACGACGCTGGCAAACCACACCGTCAGATAGAGGAAAACAAACCCCGCCACAGCCGCGAACACCCGCTCGGAAACCGGCCGGTCGCCGATGCGCAGCACCTGCACGGCCCGGGGGTGCAGCAGGCGGTTGAGCTCTTTGATGCCGTGCTTGACCAGCACCAGCAGCCGGATGACTTTCGGACCGCCGCTGGTGGACCCTGCGCTGCCGCCGACCCACATGAGCACAAACAGCACCGCCTGGCTCAACGGGGGCCAGAGGTCATACTCAGCGGTGGTGTACCCCGCCGTCGTCATCACGGAAACCGCCTGGAACACCGCCGGCCGCAAGGACGCCAGGACCCCCGCCCCGGTTTCCAGGTGCAGGTCGACAGTGATCAGGAGCGAGGCGCCCAACAGCAGCCCGGTATAGGTCCAAAACTCCCGGTCCGCCACCACCGCCCGCCAATCGCCCAAGCGGAACAGCCGGTACTGCAGCACGAAGTTGGTGCCGCCCAAAAACATGAACAGCACCAGCACCCACTCCGCCAGCGGATTCGCGAAGGCCGCGACGCTGGCGTCGCGGGTGGAATACCCCCCGGTGGCGACGCTGGTGAGGGCATGGTTGACGGCGTCGAACCAATCGAGTCCCGCAAGAAGAAGCAGCACCGCCGCTGCCGCGGTCAAGGCGAGATAGATCACCCATAACAGCCGGCCGGTTTCCGCGACGCGGGGCAAGAGCTTCTCCGGCGCCGGTCCGGGCACCTCCGCCTTGAACAGCTGCATGCTCCCGATGCCAAGGCGCGGGAACACCGACACAAACAAGACGATGATCCCCATGCCCCCCAGCCACTGCAGCAGGCTGCGCCAAAGAAGCAGCGCCCGGGGCTGCCCAGCGATGTGGGTCATGACCGTCGCGCCCGTCGTCGTGAAACCGGACACGGACTCGAACAACGCGTCCGTCCAGTGGGCAAACACGCCGGCAAACCAGAAAGGCAGCGCGCCCGCGACGCCGGCCGCCACCCAGCCCAAAGTAACCAGTGCGATGGCCGTCCGCGTTTCCAGTTCCTCATCGAGAGGAATCCTGGACAAAGCGAAGCCGAGACCTAAGACCAGCGCGGCGGACAGGCCGAAGGCCCGAACCGTCGGGTCGCCCGCGGCGAGGCCAAAGGCGAGGGGAATCAGCATGCACAGGCCGACCATGAAGACGAGCCGGCCCACTAGATGAGCCAAGAGGCGGGGTTGCATGGCGGCGTTCGCCTAAACGCTGAAGAGCTCTTGGACCCGGTCTAGGGCCTCCACGGTGCCAAACAGCACCAGGTGGTCTTGCGCGACAATCTGCGTCGCCCCCTTTGGGATGATCACCTCGTTGCCCCGCACAACGGCGCCGACGATGTACCCCTTGACGCGCGGCAGGTCCTCCAGCCGCTCCCCGTCGGCCCGGGAGCCTTTCTCCACCACCAACTCCACAGCGGCGGCGCGGCCTTCCTCCATTAGCGACAGCTGCACGACCTCATCCCGGCGGGCGAGCTTGAGCAGGGTACTGGCCGTGATCAGGCGGGGCACCACCGAGGCGTCCGCGCCGGCCCGCTCGGCCAGCGGCACGTAGTCTTCCCGGGACAGCTCGACGATAGCCTGCCGCACCCCCAGCTGCTTGGCGGCGATGGTGGCCAGGAGATTGGTGGCGTCGTCGCCCGAAGCGGCCACGAACGCGTCGGAGCGGTCCACCATCTCTTCCCGCAGGACTTCGGGCTTCGCGCCGTCGCCGCAGATAATGAGCACGCCGGGCAAAACCGCCGCGAGCTGGCTGCAGCGGTCGGGGTCCTTCTCGATGAGCTTGATCTCCACGCCCCGCCGCTGACCCCGGGTGAGGATTTGGGCCAGGGGAAACCCAACGCGCCCGCCGCCGACGATGGTGATCTCCCGCAGGGGCCTGGCCGGGGAGCCGACCAGGGACCGGATCTCCGGGAAACTGCCTGTCTTGCCTGCAATGTAAATCTTGTCGCCCGCGTGGACGACGGTGTCACCGTCCGGGATCAGGATTTCGTCATCCCGCACTACCGCCGCCACGACGCACCGCTGGGGCCGGATCTCCCGCAAGGGGCCCCGGGTGATGGGCGCGTCCGGCTCCACTTTAAGCCGCACGAGGCTCACGCGGCCGCCGGCGAAGTAGTCGACCTGGGTGGCCGTGGGGGTTTTCAAGAGTCGGGCGATCTCCAGCGCCGCCGCCCGCTCGGGGTTGACCACCACGTCGATGCCGAGCTGCTGGTGGGTAAAAGAAGGGTCGTCCCCGGACAGGTAGTCCTCGTTGCGCACGCGAGCGGCGCAGACAGGCACTTTGCGCCGCTTCGCAGCCAGGCACGCGATAATGTTGACCTCGTCGGGCCCGGCCACCGCCATAAGCAGATCGGTCTCGTCCACCCCGGCCCGCTCCAGCACCTTTGGGCTCGCGCCGTTGCCGTGGATGGCCAGCACGTCCAGGTTGTTGGTGACCTCGGTAAGGGCTTCTTCCTGGTTGTCGATGACGACGATGTCGTGGCCTTCGGCCGCCAAGAGCCTCGCGACCTCGAAGCCCAGCTTGCCCGCCCCGACGACGATCGCGCGCAAGGGGAACGTCTCCTCAGATTGTGGTCCCTAGAGTGTAATCTCTTGAGTATTCACAGTGGAACCAGCTTCTCCTTCAAGGGAGGGCCGCATGCGCGGCAGTGCGGGAGGTGTTTGAGTGGGTGCCGTTGGCGGAGCCACCGGCAAGGACGGGGACATAGGGAGCAGCGAGGCGGAAGCGCACCCTCTGGCCAGGCACGGGCGGGTTCACCGTCGACACCCGGATGGTAATCTCCCGCTCCGGGTCGGGTTCGACGCCCAGGCCGGCCACCGCGACCACCAGCTCCACCGCGTCCCCCTCAAAGAGGACGCTGCGGACAATGCCGGAGAAGGGCCCTTCGGGGTCCAGCTCGAACCACTCGGGCCGCACGCACACGGCCACCTGGCCGGCACCTTTCGGGCAGGCCGGGTGGCACGGGAGAAGGCCGAGGACCGTCGCGACGCACAACCCCTCCTGCTCCACCAGCTGCCCCGGCAGCACATTGGACGCGCCGACAAAGCGCGCGACAAACTCGGTGGCCGGCAGCGCGTACAACTCTTGCGGCGTGCCCACCTGCTCAAGCCGCCCGGCGCGCATCACTGCGATCCGGTCGCAGATGGCGAAGGCGTCCCGCTGGTCGTGGGTGACGAAGACGGCCGTCACGCCTTCTTGCTTGAGGATGCTGCGGACCTCGTGGCGCATCTGGCAGCGCAGCGCCGCGTCCAGGTTGCTGAAAGGCTCATCGAGCAGGAGAACCGCGGGGCGGGGCGCCAAGGCCCGGGCCAAGGCCAGGCGCTGCTGCTGGCCGCCGCTCAGCTCGTGCGGATAGCGATCGGCCAGGCCGGCGAGACCCACCAGCTCCAGCACTTCCTGCACCCGCCGGCGGGCGTCCCGCATCCCCCGCAGCCCGAAGGCCGCGTTGCCTGCCACGGTCAGGTGGGGAAACAGGGCGTAGTCTTGGAAGACCATGCCCACCTGGCGCCGCTCCGGCGGGACCCAGGCCCCACTGCCGGCCACCAGGCGGCCGCCCACGACGATGCGGCCCTCATCCGGCGCCTCAAAGCCCGCGATGAGCCGCAGGGCGGTCGTCTTGCCGCAGCCGCTGGGACCGAGGAGTCCTAAGATCTCGCCTGGCTGCACCGTGAGGCTGACGCCGTCCACGGCGGCCACAGAACCAAAGGTCTTCCGGACATCCAACAGTTCGACTCCCGCCATCGGGCAGCCCTCCGCCGCGAGTTAAGGCACCTGGGCAGCCGCGAGCCGGGTTTCCTGCCCGGCCGCGTTAGGCGCGCCTAACTTCGCCTTGAAGGTATCATAGCTTGGGCCGTCTGTCAACGCGAGTCAGGCGAATGCGGAAAAGCGAGCCCACGTATGGGCGGGCACGCGCCCCACATACTGATGCACCACCGGTGGCGTGCAGGAGGCTGCTTCCCTGTGTTCTCCTTTGGCTGGGTAGCCCGCTGGGCCAACAATGCCCGCGAGCCCACCGGCGCACGGCGGCGCATGCCCATGCCTCGCCGGCCCGCCCGCGTGCGGCTTGCGGCAGCGATCGCGCTGATTTGCGTGGGACTGTCCGCGGCGATCGTCCTGGCGGGGTTGCGGCTCGCGGCGGTGGTCGTCGTGAACGCCGGCGGAGGCGAACTATCCATCGCCCGCATCGGGCGGCTGCTGGCCCAAGGTGCGGCCTTGGACGGGCCTTTGACCGGGGTTCTGGTGGCGGTGGATCCGGGCCACGGCGGTCCCGATCGCGGCGCGTGCCACCTTCCCTCGGGGCTGGTAGAAAAGGAGATCAACCTGGACATGGCCCTGCGGCTAGAGCGGGCCCTCAAAGCCAGCGGGGCACAGGTGTTTCTGACGCGCCGGGACGACACGTTCGTCTCCCTAGACGAGCGGGCGCGCCGCGCGAACGAACAGGGCGCAGACGTGTTTGTGAGCCTGCACGTCAACCGCTTCCCGAGCTCCGAGTGCTTCGGCGCCCAGACCTTTTACCTGCAGGAATCGCTGGAAGGCCGCCGCCTGGCCCTGCTCATCCAAGAAGAGCTCCGCCAAGTCTATCCGCCCAACTACCGGCAGGCGCTGCCGGGCAATTACCGGGTGCTGCGGGGCACCGCCATGCCCGCGGCCCTGGTGGAGATAGGGTTTGTCACCAACGCGACGGACCGGGCCCTGATGCAGCAGGACAACTACCGGGAGGCGGTAGCCGCCGCCATCGTCCGGGGCATCGTCCGCTTTGTGCGGGGTGAATCAGCCGACCAGCCGGCGCAGGATGATGAGTGAGCGCCGGCGACGCAAGGCGCGCCGGCGCCGCTGGGGCCGGGCGCCTTCCCGCGGCCGGCCGCGCTCTCCTTTTGCCCGGTCCCCTCTTGCCTGCTCCCGTTCCGCCTGGACCTTCCTCTCCGCCATCTGCCGGAGGGTTTCCCGGAGCTGCTCCACGTAGGCGCGGCTCAAGTAGGCTTCGGCACCCCGGAGGATCGTCTGCACGTAGTCGGCGTGGGGCGGGACTTCCTCCGGCGCCTTGTCCACCACGACGTACGTCAGCACGTCGTCGTAGACCTGGCCGTCGGGGGTTTCGACGCGAACGTGCTCGCGCCGGTAGTGTTCCGGAGCCCCTTCCCGCTCGTCCAGAGCGGGCAGTTGCTCGGCGGGCAGGCGGTATAGGACCCCTTCGACGACGCCGTCTTCATCGGGTACCATATCTGCGACGCCGCCCCGGCGGGCACGGGAGTAGCGGGTGAAGGCGAGCCGGTATCCCCGCACGCGCGCCGGTCCCACGAGCTCAAACTCTTCCACGTCCCGCGCCAGGTCCTCGGGGCTCATGCAAGAGCCGTAGGCGAAATAGTAGACTGCATCCACGGACCCCCCGCCCCCTTTGCACCGGCTTCCTTTTATGGTACGCTCCGGCGTGGAAGGTGTGCGGCGCGCTCCGGTGTCCGGTCCACCCGGATGGAAGACTGGCGGCGCAGCCGCATGGACGTGCAGCGCACCGCGATGGAAGGTGCGCGGCGCACTTGTGTGGAAATCGGGAGGTGCAGTCTACCAAGGCCCTTGCCAACAGCCCGGCGCTAGGGACGCCGGGCGCGGAGACAACGACCTATGACATTGCTTGGCCTGCTCATCCTCTTGTCGGGTTTGTTCGTCGGCTGGAACCTGGGCGCCAACGACGCCGCCAACGCCATGGGCACCGCAGTCGGCGCCCGGGTACGCACGATCCGCGAAGCCGTCATCATCGTCGCCGTCTTCAGCTTCTTGGGAGCCGTCATCTTCGGCCACCGGGTCATCAAAACCGTCGGTTCAGGTATCGTCCCCCTCGACCGACTGGAGACGGGCCAGGCGACGCTCATCGCCCTCGCCTCGATGCTGGCCGCGGGCGTGTGGCTCATGTGCGCCACCTACCTCAAGTTGCCGGTGTCGACCACCCATTCGGCGGTCGGGGCCGTAGCCGGGGCGGGGCTTGTGGCGGGCGACGTGCCGATATACTGGAGCAAGCTGCTGGACATCTTCCTTGCGTGGATCTTGACGCCCATCGGCGCCGCCATCTGCGGTTACGTTCTCTACCAGGCGTTGCGGCTCATCGTCCTGCGCTTTGTCGCGGTCCCCGACAAGGTGTGGGGGTGGCTCTTGACCGCGAGCGGCATGTGGATGGCCTTTTCGTGGGGCGCGAACGATGTGGCCAACGCCACCGCCGTTATCGTGGGCGCGGGCTTTGCG
>DATCLD010000001.1:0-6738 GCA_036564115.1 Limnochordales bacterium | reverse complement strand
CATCGACCGGGACAAGTACGAGGTTGTGCCCATCGGCATCACCCGCGATGGCCAGTGGATCGCGTCAGGCGACCCGCTGCGGGCGCTCTTGGAGGGAAACCCGCAGCTCGCGTCCCCGGCGGCCCTCCTGCCCCAACCGGGAGCTCGCGCCTTGGTGCCGCTGGCGCCGGCGGCGCCGCAGGGACAGATCGCCACGCCGTTTCCGGGGCTGGCCGGTGCGGCCCGGCAGGGGCCGGCGGACGCGGCGCCGCCTACGCCGGCCAAAGCGGCGCCGGGGCCGGCAGACCCGTCGCCCAGGACAGGGGCTGTTGCCTCGATCCTAGGGGAGATCGACGTCTTTTTCCCGGTGCTCCACGGCCCCTACGGTGAGGACGGCACCATCCAGGGCCTGTTGGAACTGGCCGGCGTCCCCTATGTGGGAGCGGGGGTGGCCGCCTCAGCGGTGGGCATGGACAAGGCACTCATGAAGGCGCTCTTCCGCCAAGCGGGCCTGCCCGTCGTCGACTACGTGGTGGTGACGGCCGCGCAGTGGGAGCACGACCGGCCGGCGGTGCGGTCCAAGGTCCAGGCGGAGATCGGGTTTCCGTGCTTTGTCAAGCCGGCCAAC
This sequence comes from Limnochordales bacterium, assembly GCA_036564115.1. GTDB lineage: Bacteria > Bacillota > Limnochordia > Limnochordales > ZCTH02-B6 > ZCTH02-B6. The sequence continues at coordinate 6,131 of DATCLD010000001.1, read as the reverse complement.
CTGGGTTCCAGCGTCGGCGTCACCCGCGTCGCCGATCCCGCACAACTGGACGATGCCATCGCCCTCGCCTTGCGCTACGATCTGAAACTGCTGGTGGAGCGTGCGGCGGAGGACTGCCGGGAAGTGGAAGTGAGCGTCTTGGGCAACGACTTCCCCGAAGCGTCCATCCCCGGGGAGATCGTACCTGCCGCCGCGTTTTACGACTACCGTTCCAAGTACTTGGACGACCGCTCGGAGCTCATCATCCCGGCCCGGATCAGCCCTGACGCCGCGTCGCGGGTGCGGGCGATGGCCTTGGACGCTTTCCGGGCCATCGACGCCGCGGGGCTCGCTCGGGTCGACTTCTTTGTCCACAAGGAAACCGAGGAAATCTGGGTGAACGAAATCAACACAATGCCCGGTTTCACCCGCATCAGCATGTACCCCAAGCTGTGGGAAGCCTCGGGACTGCCTTATCCGCAGTTGATTGACCGCCTGATCGAGTTGGCACTGGAACGGCACGCCCGGCGCGCCCGTTTGGAGACGCGGCCGCCGCTGGAAACCGGCGGAGGGCCGGACGGCTCCGCCGGGCCCGCGAGCCGATGACCTACCGGCGCATGCGGCAGCCTCCCTGCCGTGAAGGAGGAATGGATGTGGTTCGCGGCCGCAAGCGGGCCATCCCTGCTCGGCGCTGGGCCATGCTGGCCGTGGGCCTCGGCCTTTGGGCCTGGTGGGGCTGGCTGCGCTGGACAAGCGCGGCGATCCCGGCCTACGGGCCGGTCGCACACCACGTGGCGGCGTTGCGCCAGAGCGCCGTGCTGCATCTGGCCTTAGGGATGCTTTTCCTGGCGGCCTGGGGCTTGGGGGTTGCCGGTTGGCGCCAGCAGCGGCCCACTCCCGGCTCCCCTGCGACCGCCCGTTCGGGAGGAATCGGGTCCGGCCGGGCAGAAACGCGCGTCCACGCCTCCAGGAGGTGACACCGTCCATGGCCACGGAAGGCATCCGCCTGGAAGACGGCGGCTCCCGCCGGAGCTGGCCGCTTCTGGTTCCGCGCGCCCTCTTGGAAGCGTACCAGCCCCTCATCGGCCCGGCGGCCGCCATGCTGTGGATCAACCTCTACAGCCTTGCCGAGTCGACCACCGCCGCGTGGGGCGTCACCGGCGCAGCTCCCGGTGCCGGCGGCTTCGCGTCCGGGGCGCTTGTGGACAAGCTCGCCCGCCGGATGGGCGTCGAGCCGGCCGAGGTCGAGGCGGCGGCTGCTGCCCTGGAGAGCGTCGGCCTCCTGCGCCGGGAAGCGGGCGAGTGGGTACTGTCCTGGCCGGCGGCCGGCATGGGGGTGTCCGCCGGGATGAGCGCTCCCGCCGGGATGAGCGCTCCCGCCGGGATCAGCGCCCCCGCCGGCGTGGAGGCCGCTCCCGTGCCTGCTTTTGCGTCGCCGGTGGCGGCGACGGCTGCGGGGGCAGAGGCGGTCCCGCCCGCAGCCGCTGCCCGTGGGCCCGCTGCCGTCGATGCGCAGCCGGCGGCGTCCGCCGAGCGGTGGGATTCCATGGAAGCCGCCTTAAGCGCGGTCGTGGCATTTTACCACCAGCGCATCGGGCTCTTGGGGCCGTCGCAATACGAGAAGCTGCGTTTCTGGGTGGAGGACCAGGGCATGTCGCCCGAGGTGGTCGCGATGGCGATCGAGGAGACGGTCCAGTCCGCCCGGACGCCGCGCATGAACTACCTGGAAGCGATCCTGCGCAACTGGTACAACGAGGGCATCCGAACGTTGGACGACCTGCAGCGGAGCCAGCGGGCGCGGGCGATGCGCCAGGCGTCGCCAGTGGAAGGCACGCCCAACGCGGGCGCCTACCAAACGGTGGACGCCGAGGCGGTGAAGCGGTGGAAGGAGATGTTCGCGGATGAGTATGACGGCTGAGGCGCGCCGGCCCGGCCAGTTGCTGGCCGACATCGAGGCGGAGCGCCGCGTCATCGGCATCCTGCTGAAGCATCCCGAAACCATCGACACCGTCGTCGATCGGCTGCGCCTGGAGCACTTTTCGGACCCCAACCACCGCCTGGTGTACGAGGCGGTCCTCGACCTGTACAACCACGGCGGGCGCATTTCATACACGCAGGTCTACAACAAGCTGCGCAAAGTAGCCGGGGTCCCGTGGCAGGAAGTCCTGATCGCCATCACCGAGTCCTTCGTCAGCCAAGCGGAGCTTGGCCCGAGCATGGATTCCCTCGACGAGCGGCTGGCCCGCCGCCGGCTGCTGGCGGCGGCCGAGGAGATCCAGAAGCTCGCGCTGAGCGAGGACGAGCCCATCGAGCGGCTGCAGGCCCGGGCCCAGGAGCTGATCTTCAAGGCCACGGCCAAGGCGGGCGGTGCCGACGACGTCAAAGACCTCGTCGAAGTCCTGCGCAAGTGCTACGTAGAGCTCCTTGAGCGGCGCGAAGGCAAGCGGCCCGCTGGGCTCCTGGTCAAGTACCCGTCCATCGACCTGGTGACGACCGGTTTCAAGCCCGGCGACTTGATCATCCTCGCCGCGCGGCCGTCCATGGGCAAGACGTCCCTCGCGCTCAACTGGGCGGTCAATGTGGCCAAATCCCGCCAGCGCACGTCCGTGCTCATCTTCAGCCTGGAGATGGACGACGTGCAGATCGGCGACCGGCTCGTCATCAGCGAGCTTTTCCGGTACAAGTCCGAACCCGGCGCCGAGGTGACGGCCCGGGACTACATGACGCGCCTTACCGACGAGCAGCTCAGCCGCACCACGTCCATCTTCAACGAACTGTACCAATTGCCGATCAAGATTGTAGACCGCCGGGGCCTGACGGTCAGCGAGATCCGGGCCAAGGCCCGCAAGGTCAAGGCCGAGGATCCCAGCCTGGGCCTGATCATCATCGACTACCTGCAGCTGATCAAGCCGCCGGCGGCCACCAACAAGAACTGGGCGCTGGTCGTGGGCGACATCGTGCGGGAGATCCGGGACCTCGCGGGCGAGCTCAACTTGCCGATTATCCTTTTGTCCCAGCTCAACCGCGGCGTGGAATCCCGGGACAACAAGCGGCCCGTCATGAGCGACCTGCGGGACAGCGGCAACATCGAGGAGTTCGCCGACGTGGTGATCTTCCTCTACCGGGACGACTACTACTACCCCGAGCGGGCAAAGGAGCAGGGGACCGAAGGCCTGGTGGAGGTCATCTTTGCTAAGCAGCGCAAGGGCGAAACCCGCACGGTGCATCTGCGGTTCATCAAGGAGTACACCCGCTTCATCGACGTCCACGAGGTGTGACGGCGCGGAAGCCGGGGGAGAGGGTCGTTGGGCTTGTTCGAGGATATGGAACGCCTGAAGCTGCGCTTTCTCGCCGCCTTCGAGGGTTTGGCGCGCCGGGGCGTGATCAGCGAGGACGACTTGGCGGAAATCATCGATCTGGTGGACAGGCTCGACGAGCTCTCCGAGGAGGAAATCCGCGAACGGCTCGGGCGGTTCATACCGGGGGATACGGATGCCCATCCTGCGTGATGAACGGGTCAAGGCCCTGGTGACGCTGGCGGTCATGTACGTTCTAGTGGCTTTTTCCCCGTCGTGGGCCATCCGCGGCCTTACGGTCATCGACGAGGGGCGGGTCGTCCACGCGGAGGCGTTTCGCGGCACGGTCGCCGACGCGTTGCAGCAGTTGCAGGTGCCCATCGCCGAAGGCGATGTCATTGCACCCGGCCCCGAAACGCTGCTCGTCTCAGGCATGACGGTGGCCATCGAGCGGGCGGTCACCGCCGTCGTGGCCGTGGACGGACGGCAGCACGCGGTGCGCGCGCCGGCCCGCACCGTGGCCGACGTGCTGGAGCAGGCCGGCGTGGAGCTGGGGCCCTTGGACCGCGTCGTGCCAAGTCTCGACACGCCCGTCCAACCCAACATGGTGGTCCGGGTCACCCGCGTGAAAGAGGAAGAAGTCGTGCGGCAGATCTCCATCCCCTACGAGACATGGCGCCGGGCGGAGCCAAGCTGGAATAAGGGCCGCGTCGGGCGTCTGCGGGAGGGCAAGCCGGGCCTGGAGGAGCAGCGGGTGCGTCTCGTCTACGAAGACGGGAAGCTGGTGCGCGAGGAAATCTTGTCCAGCACCGTTGTCGAGCGGCCACGGGTGGAGATCATCGGCGTCGGCACCCGCGTCCTTCTCCGCACCATGCAGACGCCCGCGGGGCGAATCCGCTACAGCGACGTCCTGGAGATGGAGGCGACGGCTTACTATCCCGGTCCCGAGAGCACCGGCCGCTGGGCCGACGGCCTGACGGCCACGGGTATGCCGGCCGGCCACGGCATCGTGGCCGTGGACCCGGCGGTGATCCCCTTGGGCACCCGCTTGTACATCCCGGGCTACGGCATCGCCATCGCCGCCGACGTGGGCTCGGCCATCCGCGGCTACCGCATCGACCTGGCTTTTGACACGTACCGGGAAGCGCTCCACTACGGCCGGCGCCGGGTGCAGGTGTATATCCTCGTTGACTGAGCGCAGGCACCCCGAAAAAGGGAACGTTGGGCATAGGAACGTTGAGGATAGCCCCACCGAGCGCTGGTACGCTCAGCATGAGCACCCTGAGCTTGAGCACGCTGAGCAGGGGTACGCCGAGCAGGGGCACACCGAGCAGGGGTACGCTGAGCATGGGCACGCAGCGGACCCTCTGCCCGTCGATCCCCACCAACTGCCCACCCCGTCGGGGGTGGCGGCGGTACTCAGGCACTTAGGCCTTTCGCCCCGCAAAGCCCTGGGGCAAAACTTCCTCGTCGATCGCAACATCGTAGCGAAGATCCTCGACGCGGCCCAGCTCACCCCCGAGGACACGGTGCTCGAGATTGGCCCGGGGCTGGGCGTGCTCACGTGGGAACTCGCCCGGCGAGCCCGCGCGGTGGTGGCCGTCGAGCTCGATGCCGGCCTCATGCGCTGGCTCCGGGAGCTGTTTGCGGGGCAAGCCAACGTCCGCCTGGTGCACGGCGACGCCTTGACTGTCGACCTGGCGGGGCTTTTGGCGGCGCACCCGCCGGGCCCGGGCGGCAGCGCCAAAGTGCTGGCCAACCTGCCTTACTACATCACCAGCCCCCTCTTGATGCGGCTCCTTGAGGAAGAATTGCCGATCTCCTTGGCCGTCGTCATGGTGCAAAAAGAAGTGGCCAGGCGCCTTTTGGCCCGGCCGGGGACCAAGGACTACGGCGCGCTTTCCGTCGCGGTCCAGTTGCGAGCCCAGGTGGAGATCGTGGCCCCGGTGCCGCCGGGGGTGTTTTTCCCGCCGCCGGAGGTGGAGTCGGCGGTGGTGCGGCTGACCTTGCGGCCTCTCCCGGAAGAAGTGGAGGACGCGGCGTTTTTCTCGGCCGTCGTACGGGCCGCCTTCGCCCAGAGGCGCAAGATGCTGCGCAACGCCCTGCAGAGCGGTGCCGGCTTGTGGGACAAGGACGCGGTGCCGGCGGCCTTAGCCGACGCCGGCATCGACGGCGGCCGGCGGGGAGAGACGTTGAGCGTCGCGGAGTTTGTGCGCTTGAGTGCCGTCCTGCGCCGGTTTCCCGCCCAGCCAGAAACATCCAACAACCGCTAGCTGGGCTTTGTTGTGACGCCCTTTCGCAAATGATATACTTTTATGCGAAAGGGTGGCGGCGTTATGGTATTCTACAGCCCGTCCAAAGGGCGCATGTCCTTTGACGAGGTCTTCCAGGACATGATGGCCTACGTGGACGAAGACCCGGACGCCCGGTACAAGGTCATTGTCGGCTCGGACTCCCAGTTTGGCGAGGAGACGTGCTTCGTCACGGCCATCATCATCCACCGCGAGGGCAAGGGCGCCCGCTACTACTATACCCGCGAGCGGGAGCGGGTGGACCGCTCTTTGCGCCAGCGCATCTTTTACGAAACCGCCCGCAGCCTGGGCGTGGCCAGCCAGATCGCCGAGCGGATGGCCGAGAACGGGCATGCGGACATGAACGTGGAGATCCACCTGGATGTGGGCGAAAACGGCCAGACCAGGGACCTCATCCGCGAGGTCGTCGGGATGGTGGTCGGCTCCGGTTTCGACGCCCGCATCAAGCCCGAGTCCTTCGGCGCCATGACGGTGGCCGACAAGTACACGAAGTAGGGCCGCGGGCGTACTCCCCCTTTCCCGCTCGAGCGCCTGTGCCGCTTTC